>DAIQRP010000001.1:32464-89438 GCA_036786125.1 Sphingobacterium sp. | reverse complement strand
TAAAACCTGAAGAGGTTATCTTGACTCCAGGTCAATCTCCAAACAAGGGTATCGTTATGAACCCGGATGGAACGATTACTATCGCTCCGGAAACTCCAGCAGGTGAGTATGAATATGCATATACGATCTGTGAGAAATTAAATCCAAACAACTGCTCATCAACTACCGTGAAAGTGGTTGTGGATCCAGCGAAAATTGAAGCTATCGCAGATCAGATTGGATCATTAAATGGAATTAAAGGTCAGACTTCTACAGTTCCAGTTTTTAATAATGATTTATTAAATGGCGTTCTTGTAAATAAGGATGAAATTAATTTCCAACCTGGCGTAAGTCCTCAAAAAGGAATTGTAATGAATCCAGATGGAACGATTACAGTCAGCCCAGGAACAAAAGCAGGGGAGTATATGTATCCATATACCATCTGCGAAAAATTAAATCCAAATAATTGTTCGACAACATTTGTCGGTATTAAGGTTGCTGTTCCTGCTATTGAAATTTTAAAAACGTCGAATAGAAAAGAGGTTTTTGCAGCAGACGATATCATTACTTATACCTTAAAAGTAACAAATACAGGTAATACAGTTTTAAAAGGAATTGTTGTAAGAGATATCATGTTCCCTACATGGAACCAAGAAATTTCAGAATTAGCAGCTGGAAGTTCTCAATCATTTGATATTGATTATCTAGTTTCTCAAGATGTTGTAAATGCTGGAACATCAATTGTTAATCAGGCTTCCGTACAAGCTACGGATGAGCAGGGTTATGCTGTAGATGCAAAAGCTGAAATAACAACGCCTATTATTCAAAAAGGTCAGTTATCAGTTCAGAAAATCGCTGATAAAACAGTTGTTAACCAACAAAATGAAGTAATCACATATCATATTACCGTTAAAAATACAGGTAATATAACGATGTCAGATATCTTGGTTACTGACCCACTTACAGGTCTACAAGAACGCATCAATGAATTATCAGTAGGTGAGGAACACATTTTTGAAACACAGTATATTACAAAAAGATCAGATTTCGATACAGATAAAATTGTAAATACTGCAGTAGCAAAAGGTGTAGATCCATCGGGTAAAACGATTGTTGCGGAAGGTTCTGTTCAAGTTACAGTACAGGCTTTAGAGATTCGTATTCCAAATGTATTCACGCCAAACGGAGATGGTTTCAATGACTTTTTTGAAATTGAAGGTATCGAAGGATTAGATCGCGTAGATTTAATTGTTATCAACCGTTGGGGTAATGAGGTATATAAAAACTCTAATTACAAAAATAATTGGGATGGTCGTGGTTTAAATGACGGTACTTATTATTATGTAATTCAAGCAGTAAGTAAAGGTCAATCGACAACGTATAAAGGTTGGGTTTTAATTAAATCAAAATAATTATTAAGTAAAAGGGAGTTTAGCGAACTCAAAAGCTAACTCCCTTTCTATCTACAGATATGAAAATAAATAAATGGGCTGTATTATTAGTGGCTTTATTTGCAAATAAGCAGCTAGTTAAAGCACAACAGAATATTCAATTTACACAGTATATTTTTAACTCTATAAGTGTAAATCCAGCTTATGCAGGATATAAAGAAGAGTGGTATGCTCAATTAGGATTAAGAAGTCAATGGATTAACTTAGATGGAGCACCTAAAACTGGAAGTATATCCATTGATGGTGTTATTGATCCTATTTCAAAGAAACATGGGGTAGGACTTGATATTACTTCAGATAAATTAGGGGCGCAATCGGCAACCTCAGCCTATGCAAACTATGCTTTTCGTATTCAATTAGATGATACCGATGAGAGTCGATTGAGTTTAGGTATTGCTGCTGGGGTAACCTCCTATAGTTTAGATGGAAGTTTATTACATGCGATTAAAGGGAATGACCCTTTAATTCCTGCAAATAAAATCAGTAATTATGTACCTGATATTCGTTTAGGGGTTTATTATAATGCTAAAAGCTGGTATTTAGGAGCCTCAGTTATGGATTTAATGTCTGGCACGAATGCTTCCAGCAATGTGTTTAAATGGGATAATATAGGATTGGACAATATCCGTCGTAAACCTCATTTATATGTTATTGGGGGTGGTCTTATTAATTTAGAAGAGGGTTTACGTCTTCGTCCAAGTTTCTTATTGAAAGAGGATTTTAAAGGGCCTACATCTTTAGATGTCAATGCGATGTTAGTATTTCAAGATAAATTCTGGATTGGTGGAGGTATAAGAACGGGAGTAGCCTTATTCGATAGGAATTATGCCAAAGCTGTGGATAGTAAATTAAGCCGTAGAAACTCTTTTTCTGGAATTGTACAATTACATGTTTCCGAGCGCCTACGTATTGGATATTCATATGATCATGTAGTTAATAGATTAAGTTCTATACAGAATGGTTCTCATGAAATTACCATGGGAATGACATTCGGTCAGAAAGATCGTCGTATTCTGAGTCCACGATTCTTCTAATTTAAAAATAGATAGTAAATAAAGAGAATTACATGAAATTAAGATATATATATACTGCCCTCATCTTATCAACATCAGTGCAACTTTCTGCCATTGCACAAGAACAGGTTGATGCTCGTACGAAAGGAAATAAACTCTATGAGAGATACGACTATAAGCAGGCTACGGCTATTTTTGCTCAGGTTGTAGATACGAAACGTCCTAAACTTAACGATTTAAGGAAACTCGCGGATTCTTATACGAAAATGAACGATTATGAAGCTGCAGAAAACTGGTATGCTCGAGTGCTTGCTGATAAAAAGCATACGGCTGAAGATATCAGAAACTATGCTGCTGTTTTAAAAAATAACGGGAAGTATGCAGAAGCTAAAAAACAGCTTCAAACTTATGAAAGCAGATCTGATAAGACGGTTTCTGTGATGCATGAAATCGCGGGTTGTGATTCTGCTTTAGTATGGTTAGCGCATCCAAAATCGATAAAGTTGAGAAATGAAAAAGGCGTTAACACAGCAACGGCTCAGTTTTCAACCTTTCAAATTGGGGATCAAATTTATTTTGCCCATGAAATGAATGCCGCTCAGGCTCAAGATTTATATGGATGGACGGGGAATAGCTTTCTGAAATTATTTGTTGCACAACAAGATGACAATAACCAGTTAATTTCAGCAAAAGAGGCAGAAGATACCTTCAATTTAGGAACCTATCATATCGGTCCTATCTCTTCGAATAAAAAAGGAGACGAGTTATTTATTACCCGTAACTATTCAGGTAAAAATGTGCAAAAAGAAAAAAATCGCTTCGGAAGCATGTTAACACATAACCTGGAATTAGTGATTTTAAAGAAAGAAGGAAATTCTTGGAGAAGTATTGACTTCCCGTATAATAATCCAGCTTTATATTCCGTAGGTCATGCTGTTTTAAGTCCAGATGAACAGACATTATATTTTGCAAGTAGTCAAGAAGGAGGATTTGGAGGTACAGATATTTGGTATACTGAAAGACAGGTAGATGGTTCTTGGTCTACACCAACAAATGCGGGGGCAGCAATTAATACTGAGGCAGATGAAATGTTTCCAAACTTCGCTTCGGATGGCACCTTATATTTCTCATCAAATGGATGGGCTGGCATGGGAGGTTTAGATATTTTTAAAACAAGAGGAGAAAAGTCTAATTGGACAAAGCCTCAAAATTTAGGAAGCCCTATTAACTCTGCTGCAGATGACTTTTCATTTTTAGAATTAGCCTCGGAATCTTCTAAA
This sequence comes from Sphingobacterium sp., assembly GCA_036786125.1. Lineage (GTDB taxonomy): Bacteria > Bacteroidota > Bacteroidia > Sphingobacteriales > Sphingobacteriaceae > Sphingobacterium. Next base: position 85,715 of record DAIQRP010000001.1, on the reverse strand, counting down.
GTTAAATCGGGATTTCTATCTTCCAATAGACCTGGAGGAATTGGAAATGATGATATCTATTCTTATCAAATAGAAGCACCAAAAATTTTACTGCTTTTAGAAGGAGTAACCTATAATAAAAAAACTGCTGAAATATTATCGGATGTAGATGTGAAGTTATTTGCAGATAGCAATCTGATTAAAGGAGTAAAAATAAGTAATATGGATGGATTTGTTGCGTTTGAACTCGATGCAGAACAAGCATATCGAGTTCAAGCTCGAAAAGATAAATTCCATGGTGATGAAGTTTTTATTGATACCTATGGTTATACAAAATCCGATACTATACGTGTAAAATTAGCTTTAGAACCAATTTTTAAAGTCAATGATGTTTTTGTGTTAGAAGATATCTACTACGATTTCGACAAACATTTTATACGTAAAGATGCAGCCGTGATTTTAGATAGATTAGTGGCGACTTTAAGAGATAATCCAAGCTTAAAAATTGAGTTGTCGAGCCATACAGATAGCAGAGGTAGCTTTAAATACAATGAAGATCTATCTTCTAGACGCGCTAAAGCAGCCGTTGATTATTTAGTTAGTCGAGGGATTTCTAGAAGCCGCTTAGAAGCTAAAGGATATGGGGAGTATAAACTTGTCAATGGATGTAAAGATGGCGTGCCATGTAGCATTCAACAACATCAAGCGAATCGAAGAACAGAAGTTCGAGTTTTAGCTTATTAACTTTATTTAAGGCGCCTATTCAGGCGCCTTTTTTATTTATTATCTTTGCCGTCTACAAAAAATTAAGATATGTTAACAGATTTAAAAATTTTTAGAAATAGAAAAAAGACGAGAAATATATTATTGACAACAGCGGGTATATGTATCGCTATGGCCTTGATTTGTGTATATGGATTAGGCGTATTTGACAATATCTTTAAAGCGAAAGTAACTGTAGTTAGCGGCGCCTTATTTCTTTTATTGTTCTTTCTAATGATTAAGTCTTTATTAAACTTAAAAGATAAATCAGCATTTATAGAGTTGACTCCAGATTATGCTAAAGGAAAGACCGCTCCATTACCCAAGTCTATAGGGGAAATCTATTGGAAAGATGTGACAGCTATAGATATGGCTAAAATTGGAGGCGATACTTTGGTCATTGTATTCTTAAATAACCCCGAATTTTACAAATCTAAATTATCAAAGATGTTTTTTGATATGGCCTATGATAAAGAGCTTCAGGAACTGCAGGTCAGTTATTCCGCATCTGAAATTGATATGAATATAACGGAATTGTATGATTTATTTATTTCATATTGGGAAGCATATAAAAAAAGCGTCTAGTTAGACGCTTTTTTTATATTAATCCTTTTGTTCTATTTTGATTTGATTCTTAATTTTTATCTGAAGTAAGACTATAGAGAGTATCAGACAGACTGCGGCAATAATCGCAAGGGCTATTAAAGGCTGTCTTATTAATGCTGCAGGTCCATGTTCGATAAATAATAATCTAAAGATTTTTAAGTAATGCGTGAGAGGGATGATATCAGATATGCGTTGTACCCATAGAGGCATCTGACTCAAGGGCCATGTAAATCCACTTAAAATAAAACTTGGCGTCGCAATTACCATTAATACTTCTGTTGCTTTTAATTGATTCGGCAGTGCTATACTGACTAAAATGCCAATAAAACTCGCGGCCATAATAAATAATGTTGTCGAAAGTACAAATGGCCAAAAATCCGCTTGGATAGGCATTTGGTAAAATACGGAGAAGCCATAATACAACAGGAGTATTCCTACAGACATAAGCATATAAGGAAAGACCTTTGCACAGATAAGTGTCAATGGATTTCTACTTTTCTTAATCAGTGCGGAGAATGTATTCAGTTCAAATTCAGAGGCAAATGACAGCGCTAATCCCAATAGGAGAACCTGTTGAAAAACTGTTAATAGTACACCGGGAAGCATAAAATAGAGATAATTTCCACTTCGAATATTTTGCCGGACAATTGTTGTTTTAAATGGTTCATATGCCTGGCTAGCCACATAGGATGGAACTCCCTTTTTCATTTGAGCTTCGATAAGTACTCCTGCTTTCATTGTTGCAGCAACAACATTGACTGCCATCATAGCTGTATTGGAGGTCAGGGTATTTGATGCGTCTACAAAAAGCGCAAGCTCAGGAACTCTATTCTGCTGAATATCGCTTGTGAACCCCCGGGGGATCTGTACGACCACAGAGGCATCCTTTTCTAAAGCAAGGTCCCTAGAATTAAAATTATTCGATAGGATATCCGCCACATATACCACCTCAGACTCGCCTAACATATCGATGAGTTTATGGCTCATGGTCGATTGATCTTCATCGATGACGATAATAGGCAATTCCGTAATCTTTCCTTTTTGATACACTGCGCCGATTAGAATCCCATACATAATAGGAGCTCCGATAAATAAAATTCGGAGGACCTTATTATTATAGAATAATTTAAACTCTCGTAAAATTAATTCGAGTAATACCTTCATCTTATTTAGTGCTTATACTTTTCATATCTAAAAGAACAGTACTCTTACTTATTAAACTTTTTGCGGCATTTACCTCTTCAGGCTGAACTTTAATTTCAAATAAGGCCTGTTGCTGATTAAAATCAGGGTAAGCCGTCGCAATATTAGCGTAGGAGCTGAGTGCTTTTATTGAAGTGATACGTCCTTTTAACTGCTTATCTTTTTGATATGGTATGGAGATATCTACCGTTGAACCTGCTTTAAGCTCAGATAATTTATCTTCGGGTAGTGTAAATCTAAAATAGGTGCTCGCATCTATATTACCTGTGATAATCGCATATCCGGCTAATGCAAGCTCTCCAATTTTAAGATTAATAGATTCTATGGTCATATCTTGGGAAGCGATAATATAGCGTTCCTTCGCAGCTGCTAGCACTTCACTCATGGCTCCATAGGCACGTTCCTGTTGGCCTAAAGCCATTTCTTGCTGCTCAATTCGAGCTCCATTTTTGACATCATTAAGCTCTGCTTGTGCTGCAATATATTGATTTTTGGCGCCTTGATATTTGGCATAAACCTCATCATATTTTTGCTGAGCTACAAGGCTATCCCGTAATAAGTTGGCTAGTCTATGGAGGGATTTTTCAGCAAAGTCGAGTTGCTCTTTAAGGCCGTCAACTTTGGCATGCAGCTGTTTTAATTGTCCATCAGTAGCGCCCTTTTTTGCCATATTATATTGCGCTTTTGCAGATTCAATAGCCCCTTTAGCTTGTTCTTCCTTAGCGGTAACTTCAGGAATTTCAAGTATGGCTAATGTATCTCCAGCAAGTACATGCTGTCCTTCTTGAACCAGTATTTTTTCAACTCGACCCGGCACTTTAGTGACTAAAGACATTTGATCTCTTTCAATACGACCTTCTATATGTGTAGGCTCAGGTTTAGAATTGTTACAGGCGATATTTAATAATACAGCCCCGACAATTAACATGCGATATCTTCTCATATTATTTTAATAGACGATTTAATAAGTCCCCAGAGGTGTGTAGGATTTCCAAAGCGGATTGTCTCTGTTGTAAAATTTGTGAATAGTAACCTAGATTAGCTTTATAATAATCATTTTCAGCAGAAAGCCTTTCTGTCACTTCTACCAAACCTTCTTTATATTGTTTGATAGCTAAGTCTAAATTATTTTGTGCTACGACAAGCTGTTGCTTATTGACGGCAAGCTTCTGATTCGCAGTCTGATACTCTACTTGATTTTTTTGAAGCAATAACTCTAATTTTTCCGAGATATCCTCTTTTTTATTTTGGTTTATCAATAAATCAAGATTAGCCGATTTTATTTTATTTTTATGTTCATTTCCGGTGAATACATCCCACTTGGCACCTACACCAATGATAAATGTGGGAAAGAAAGACAGGGAATTTGTGCGCAGATTTAAATTACCAAATGCAGGAATCTGCTTTAGCGTTAAACTGGAGTTGAAGATATTGCTATAGGCTGCCGAACCAAATGCAAAAACTTGAGGAAGAGCCGAGCCTTTCTCCTTTTTGAGCACATATTCAAAAGCCCGCTGAGAGGCATCTAAAGCTTGAATCTCTTTACGTTCTAAAATATTATACACCCGTTCTTGTAAGATAATATGATCCAATGTATAGTCTATCTTTTTCAATTCCTCGAGAGGGAGATGGGTATCTTGAGCTAATTTATTATATAAGAGTTCCTTGTTGCCATGTAATTCGACCTTTTTAGCTTCTAATTCTAAAATGGCCAGTTTTAACTTATCTCTATCATAAGGAATCGCCAAACCATTTTCTATCGCTTTTATCACCTTTAGATGTTCTTTCTCGAGTCTAATTTCAGAATCTTGAATAAGCTTATCGACTTCTTTCAATAACATTAATTGATCAAAAGTGGAGATCACTGATTTAGCAATAGATTCTTTATCAGCTTCTATCATTAATTCCTGAGCTTTAGCCTTCTCCTGTAATGCTTTTTGACCATGAGTAATTTGAAGCCCTGAAAAGATAACTTGGGTTGCTGTAACGGCTACAAGTCCCATCTGTCCCTGTGTCTTAAAATCTCTGGAATCCTCAAATAGATTGATGAGATTATTGGGAGAGGTATAGGTAGGAACGTCAATATTTCCCTGAGCATTTAAATAGCCATATAAGGCGTTTGCAGAAATATGAGGCGTTAATTTATTCTTCACAGAGGAGGCTTCAATAGAAGTTTTATCCTTCTCATATGATTTTCCTATTAACTCTCTATTGGTTTGCAAGGCATTTTGTATGGGATATTTAAGTTGTGAATCGACTAGATCTTGCGCTTTTAATCCAGAGGAAAGGCAGAGTAGTGCTAGGGATATGTTGAATATTTTTTTTCTCATTATAAAACCTTTTTCAACTTAAAAAAACAGATGTACATGTTAACTGTTTTCTTTAAAGATAAAAAAAACTATATAATTACATAATAATGTTGACGGAGTAATTTTATAGATCTATTCTTTAAAGGTATTCAGTAGAGGTTTTTAGGGTATATTTCCTTTTCGGTAATCAGAGGAAATTCTTCATTTTTTAAGTGATTTTTGATGTTTTTGGCTAAAATAAAGCTAAAAATTAAAACAATTGGCTATTTATGCCGTTCTATAAGATAGGTTCCATATCGGAAATATCTAAATCACATCTGACCTAGGTGTTCACTTAACCACAAAAAAGTATGCGTAAAACTATTATTGTATCCAATCGATTACCTGTTAAAATTAAACGTACGGAAGAGGGGCTGGAAGTTGTACCTTCGGAAGGAGGATTAGCAACTGGGCTTGGTGCAATTTATAATCAAAATGGCAATATTTGGATGGGTTGGCCCGGAATTATTACCGAGGACGAGGAGGAAAAAAGTGAAATTACAGAAAAACTTAAAGCCCATAATTTAATCCCTATCTTCTTAAATGAAGAGGATATCAAAGGCTTTTATGAAGGCTTTTCCAATGAAGTCATCTGGCCTATCTGCCACTATCGACCCAGTTACGCTGTTTATGAAGAGGAGAATTGGAAGAGCTATCAATCCGTCAATGAACTTTTTGCAGACAGCATAAATCAGTATATCCAACCCGAGGATGAAGTTTGGATACATGATTACCAATTGATGTTGCTCCCCTCTCTGTTAAGAGCCAACTATGAAAATATTTCTATCGCCTATTTTCAACATATTCCTTTCCCTTCTCATGAAATCTTTCGCTTAATCCCTTGGAGAACCCAACTTTTAGAAGGTTTATTAGGGGCCGATCTGATTGGCTTTCATACCTATGATGATACGCAGTATTTTATCGATTCCTGTTCACATATCTTAGGTTTAAAAACCAAACAAAATTCGGTAAAAAATAATGGCCGATTAACTTTTGTAGAAGCGTACCCGATGGGCATCGACAATTTGAAATTCGAAGCTCTAGCTGCTTCAGAATCGGTCAAGCTGAGAGCCCAAGAAATAAAAGAAACATTTAATTCCTGTGAAATAATCCTTTCTATAGATCGATTGGATTATAGTAAGGGGATGTTAGAGCGTATTCTGGCTTATGAACAATTTTTAATTCAGTATCCGGAATTTCGAAAGAAAGTTGTCTACTATATGTTAGTGGTCCCCTCAAGGGATACTGTCCTTCAATATAAAATATTAAAAGATGAAATCGACCGTTTAGTCGGTTCGGTCAATGCTTTATATGGGAGCTCCGATTGGACACCTATTGCATATTTCTATAATTCATATCCCGTAGAAGAGTTATCCGCATTATACTCTGCGGCATCTATCTGTCTAGTTACCCCTATTCGAGATGGGATGAACCTGGTTTGTAAAGAGTTTATCGCGTCTAAAAAAGATAGTACCGGAGTATTGATTTTAAGTGAGCTTGCGGGAGCAGCCAAAGAACTGATTGATGCTGTTCAGGTGAACCCATGTGAAATTAATGGGGTTACCCATGCCATAGCTCAGGGCTTACAGATGCCCGAAAAGGAGCAGCGGGAAAGGCTGGCAGCAAGTTTGGAAAATGTATCCAAATTCAATGTGAAACATTGGGTAAATCAATTTATGAATCGCTTACATGAAATTAAGGAAATCCAAGAATCTGAACTTTCTCGTAAGATAGGACCATCCACCGTGCGTGCGATGTGTCAGCGATATTGTGAAGCCGAGCAGCGCCTATTTTTCTTGGATTATGATGGTACTCTAGTGAATTTCTTTAAAAATGTAGATCAGGCCAAACCTGGAGCCGCCTTATTAAGCTTGTTACGTCAGATTAATGCAGACCCGAAAAATAAGGTCGTCATTATTTCGGGACGAAAGCAACAGACTTTAGCCGAATGGTTTAGTGAAGAAGATTTAATTCTGATTGCAGAGCATGGGGCATGGACGAATTATCCAGAGGGTAACTGGCATGCTAAAGCGGGTCTTTCAGATGCTTGGAAGGAGTCATGTAAGGAAATTATGCAGAAATATGTAGACCGTACTCCAGGTGCTTTTATTGAAGAGAAAAGTTATTCTATGGCTTTTCATTATAGAAAAGTTCAGAAGGGCTTAGGTAGCCTTAGGGCGCATGAAGTCATCGATCATCTGCGTTATTTAGCGACAGAATTTGGCTTGCAGCTGCTCGATGGAGATGAAGTTATTGAATTGAAAAGTGCGGAAGTGAATAAGGGGCGGGCGGCATTGACGGTGATGGAAGATTTTAATGCTGATTTTATTATTGCCATAGGAGATGACTCCACCGATGAAGATATGTTTGCCGCACTTTCGGAAGATATGTTCTCCGTTAAAGTGGGCAATAAAGAAACGAAAGCGAAATTTTTCGTAGAAAAACAAGCCGAGGTATTAGAGCTCTTAAATAATTTATTAAACTGCCCAAATGTAGTATAAATATGATCCAAGAAAAAAGACATCGTTATCAAACTGGAATTATTGGAAATTGTGCTTTTGTAGCACATATAAATAAAAATACAAATGTAGATTGGCTATGTTGGCCTGCTTTTAACAGCTCCTTTATGTTTGGAGGGATGTTAGACCAGGAGAAGGGAGGTCGATTTACGATTCTTCCGGCTTCAGGGGCATTTAGCAGTAATCAATATTATCTGGAAAATACAAATATCCTATGTACAGAGGTACATGCGGAGGATGGGAGCTATCTAATTACAGATTTTGCTCCACGCTTCTGCCAGTATGAAAGATATTATAAACCTCTGATGTTAATCCGTAAGATAGAACCTATTTCTGGAAGACCTCAGATTAAAATACACTGTGAGCCTACCCATAATTACGGTACAGGAACATTTCAAAAATTAAGAGGTTCAAATCATGTCGAATTTAGAAATGATGCTGAATCCTTAAGGCTGACGACAAATGTGCCTATCAATCATTTTTTTAATGAAACAGCTGTAGTTCTTGGGGAGACCAAATACCTGGTGTTAACCTATGGGGAACCTTTAGAAGCGGCACTGGAACGTACCGTAACAGATTTCTTGGCTAAGACTCAGCAATATTGGAGAGATTGGATTAAACATGCTTCCATACCGAACTTTTTTCAGGAAGAGGTAATTCGTTCCTCCCTAGCCTTAAAGCTACATCAGTATGAGGATACAGGGGCTATTATCGCTGCTAGTACCATGAGTCTGCCAGAGCATCCCGGAGCAGGGAGAAACTGGGACTACCGCTACTGCTGGTTACGAGATAGTTATTATGTACTGATGACTTTAGCGCATATCGGACATTTTGAAGAGATGGAAAGATATTCGAGTTATATTGTGAATATCACGCAGGCAGATTCCGGCAGGCTGCAACCTTTATACGATATTATGGGAACGGCCAAACTGACGGAGGTACATCTAGATCATCTCGCCGGTTATCAGGGGAATCAGCCTGTACGCCTGGGGAATCAGGCTTATGAACATATTCAAAATGATGTGTATGGACAGGCAATGATTGCTTTATTACCTTTATTTACCGATCATCGATTTATTTTTAAAGAGCGTAAAGGAGTGTCCAGTTGGCTAGATTATATTCTCTTGAAAATAGAAGCGACCATAGATGAAAAGGATGCTGGAATTTGGGAGTTTAGAAATCTCGAAAATCACCACTGTTACTCCAATTTATTCCAATGGGCGGGATGTCAGGCTGCCATTAAAATTGCCAAGGAGATTGGTGATCAGCAAACAATCGATCGAGCGACGATTTTGATGAATAAGGCAGCTGCATATATTGAAGCCTGTTATGATCCCGAAAGGGAAGTGTATACTACCGCCGTGGGGAATCCAAATTTAGACGCAAGTAGTTTACAGCTTATTATGATGCATTATCTAGATCCGCATTCTGAGCGGGCTAAGAAGCATTTGATAGGATTGGAGAGAGAACTCAAGGCTAATGATGGTTTATTCTATAGGTACTTACACCGTGATGATTTTGGAAAGCCTAAGTCCACATTTCTTATCTGTGCATTTTGGTATGTAGAGGCTTTAGCTTGTGTAGGCCGATTAGAAGAAGCTAAAGAAACATTTAAAAACCTCATGAAGTATGGAAATCACCTGATGTTATTTTCGGAGGATATCGATGCAGAAGATGGTAGTCAATGGGGTAATTTCCCTCAGGCTTACTCGCATGTCGGTTTGGTGAATGCAGCCTATCGAATTGCGATCAAATTAGATCAGCCTTTATTTTTTTAATCTCGTTGACAGATAAAAGAAAAACAGCCGATAAGGCTGTTTTTCTTTTATCTAAGCTAAGGGTCCGCCTTTTTCTTTCCATTCTTTCATACCCGCACTATAATTTTCTACCTCGGAATAACCATGTGCTGCAAGAAGGGATTGAGCTAGAGTCGCTCGATCTCCAGATTGACAGTGGATAACCGTTTTTTTGGCAGGATCAATTTTATGAAGATGCTGAGTTAAGGTCCCCACAAATAGGTTTTCCGCTCCAGGTAGATGTGCTTCGGCATACTCTGTAGCATTTCGAACGTCTATAATCTGATAGGAAGGATCTGAAATTCGGCTTAACATGCTGTCATAGTCAATAATACGTTGATTTTGTAACGGAAGGCCTAAATTTTTTAGGTCAGACTCTGTGATATAACCAATAGCTTGATCTAATCCAATACGCATTAATTTCCTAGCTAAATCTTCCAGTTCAACTTCTTCAGCAATAAGTACAAAAGGTTGATTATAGTCTATGACCCATCCGGCCCAGGTATTAAAAGATTTATTATTCTGAATATTAATCGTTCCTGCAAGATGTGAGGCTGCAAATTTTGCTTTTTCACGGGTATCTATAATTAAGGTATGAGAAGCATACTCTGCTTTAAACTCCTCCGCAGAAAGAGAAGAGTATTGAGGAACTTCGAGTAATAGTGGTCTGACAGATTTATTTAACTTTTTCATCATCGCAAAATAACGCGGAGGTTCAGGTTGGTCTGCGAGCAGATAGGATTTAAAGCCCTCCTCATCATTTGGAAACTGGAATGCCCAATTACGAATAAGTTCATATCCTACTGTTGAACTCGGTACTGCCCCCAATGCTTTTCCACAGGCTGAACCAGCGCCATGAGCAGGCCATACTTGCACATAACTTGGTAGAGACTGAAACTTGGCTAGGGAGCGGTACATTTGCTGTGCACCTATATCTTTGGAACCCTGAATTCCTGCTGCAGCTTCTAATAAATCCGGTCTACCAATATCGCCTACAAAGACAAAATCCCCCGTAAAGACCATAATCGGTTCCATAGTCGCCGGTGTATCCGTCAGTAAAAAACTGATACTTTCCGGAGTGTGTCCCGGAGTATGTAACACTTGAAAAATCAAATTTCCGAGCCTAATCTGATCCCCATTTTTAAGACCTATATGATCAAATTCATACTGCCATTCTGCTCCTCCCTCATCGGAAAGATAGATAGAAGCTCCAGTTATTGCGGCAAGTTCCTGAGTTCCGGAAAGATAGTCTGCATGTATATGTGTTTCCGTAATATGTGTAATACGAAGATTGTTTTTCTGGGCAATAGCCAGATAGCTGTCCACATCTCTTTTCGGGTCTATGACAATGGCTTCTCCAGAAACCTGACAGCCGATCACATAAGAAGAGTGTGCTAAGGTGTTGTCAAAAATGTGTTCGAAAAACATACTATATTCTTTTTAATATGTGTGTATCAATTCGGAAAGGATAATAAATACGCCCATGGCAAGTATAAACCAACCGAATCCAACTTTCAATCGAGTACCATCAATTTTTGAAGATATAATGGTGCCTATAAATAATCCAATAATGGTGATTAAGCTAAATATAATCAATAAAGTCCAATCCAGCTTCGGATAATTATGGAAGTCTGTGCCAAATCCAATTAAGGAGTTAATAGCAATAATAAATAAAGAGGTTCCAATAGCCTTCTTCATAGACATGCCCATAATCAGTACAAAGGAAGGTATAATTAAAAATCCTCCTCCAGCTCCGACTAAGCCTGTCAGTAAGCCGACAAATATACCTAATATAAAAAGTGTCCCCAGCGAGGGGCTTTTCCGTACAGCTATGCGATCCGATTTCCGGATCATGGAATATGCGGAGCATAACATCACCATCGCGAATATCAACATCATAAACATAGACTTGTTTATTGAAATATCTGCGTATATCCGGATTTCATGTGGAATAGCAGGGACGATAAATCGACGTGTTATATAGACGGACAGTAGGGAGGGAAGCCCAAAAATAACCGCGGTTTTAAAATCAATATTCCGAGATTTCAGATGTTGCACAGATCCGATAAATGCCGTGATTCCAATGATAAACAAGGAGTAATCTATAGCCTGTAAAGCGGAGACATGAAATAGATAAACAAAGATAGGAAGGGTTAGAATAGAGCCTCCGGAGCCCATCAGCCCCAAAGAGATGCCGACAAGTATGGCGAGTATATATCCGATAATAAGTTCCATTTTTTAATTTACGCTTCCAATAAGGTAATGCTATTACGCTGTAAAGAAATTTTTTGTGCTTTTTCTAATGATTTTAATAACCTGGATACAACCACGCGGGAAGTATTCAGGTCGACAGCAATCTGCTGATGAGTTATATTTAGGGTAGTTAAACCCGAAACCAAGCTTTTTTCGGTCAGATAGTTTAGGATCCGATCGTCCATTTGAAGAAAAGCTATGCTATCTACAGCAGTGAGCATTTCCTGAAAGCGCTTGGCATAATTATTTAGTATAAATGCCCTCCAAGATGTATATTTTCCCATCCATATATCCATATATAAGGTCGGGATCATCGCTAGGGTACTTTCGATTTCCGCTCGAGCCCGAATTTCGGACTTCTTATGGCCTACAGCACAGGCGATAGACATGGCACAGGTATCTCCTTGTTCCAAAAAGTAAAGAGCCAGCTCCCCTTCGTCGAGATCTTCACGGGAAATTTTAATGGCTCCAGAGATGAGTAGAGGCATCATTTTAATATAACTGCCAAAATCTAGAATAATCTCTCCAGGAAGAAAGGTCTGTACACTTGCTAGCTCCTCCATTTCTCGAAGTAACTCTTTCTCAAAAAGTCCCTGAAATGCCTGTTCAATAGCCGTCATCTTTTTTAATGAGGTAGTTTGTGCCTGATCATACCATATAGCCAAGTCCCCGCAATAGCCGCGAGCAGCAGGATACCCATACTCAAAATATATCCAGCGCCAAGTAAGGTGAACATTGGACCAGGGCATGCTCCTGTTAAAGCCCAACCTAATCCGAAGATTGTTCCTCCGATAAGATATCTGCTTATGGATCGATCTTTTTCTGGAAAATGGATATCTTCTCCAGTCCTGTCTTTAATCTTCTTTCTTTTTATATATTGAACAATACAAATAGCTGTTGCTAATCCCGTACCTATAATTCCATACATATGAAATGATCGGAATTGAAACATCTCATAAATTCTATACCAAGAAGCGGCTTCAGATTTATACATAATAATTCCGAATAAGATGCCTATAAAGAGAAAACGTATATGTTTCATATTATCCAAAAATTAAAGGGAAAAGCAGGTGGGTCATCATTAAACCTCCTACAAAAAAACCAATGACCGCGATTAAGGAGGGAAGCTGAAAATGACTTAATCCGGAGATTGCATGCCCTGAAGAGCATCCTCCGGCATATCGGGTTCCAAATCCAATAAGAAGTCCCCCAATGACTAGTATAAGAATTTGTTTTAAATCTCCATTTAAAATAAAAAGTGACTCAGGCAGGTAGCCTTGTACCTGATCGATAATGCCCAAATGCTGTAAGTCTGCTATAGACTGTGGATGAATAGCCGTCGGCGTTTCTGTAGATAGAAAATGATGGGCTATAAATCCTCCGATTGCAGCTCCTAAAGCCACGAGCAGATTCCATCGTTGTGCTTTCCAGTCGATGCGGAAAAAAGAGGTTTTCTTTCCTGCGCCTAAAAGCGTACACATCGTTCTGAAGTTCGAGGACATTCCAAAATCCTTGCCTTCTCGAAGAAGTAGGTACATAACTAAAGCGATCAGTGGGCCAGAGATATACCAGGGCCAGGGGTCAGTGATAAAATGCATCATTGTCTTTCAAATTTTATACAAAAGAAATAAATCGAAGAAACAATAGTTGTAACCTAGGTTACATATCATAATATTCGACCTCTTTATTTTTTAGGGCTTCTACAAGTAAGTCCATTTCGTCCAAGTCTTGAAAAAGTTTGTTTCTCCAACAGCGATAGGTGGATTGATTTTGAATATGTATCATAAATAAGTTTCCTCCTGAGCGTCTCAAGTTTCGAAAGTATACAATATCGCTTACAGGAATGATTTTTTTGTCTCCCTGCATATCTATAATAAGATCGGTCTCTGTTAAGGTCCACAGGCTATCGTTACGCGATATCTTGACCCCTACAAATAAAATTAAAGGGATAGAAAAAAGGACAATTAATATTTTGACAATCTCTGAGACAGGGAATTGGGAAGCGATATAGGCTATCAAACTCACAAACCCTAAGAGACATGCCATATATTTCGCGCGGTGAAGGGTGGCAATCTTAAATGTTTCCATCTCCAAAGATAGGTAAAAGCTCAAGCATTTAAATTTCTTTAGTGCGCAGACTTAGAGTTCCCTGCCATTTTTATCGATATAAAAACTTCCTTTCTGAAGGGTAGATACTTTCGCCCGTTCCTTATGGAAAGCTTGAGCATGCTCATAAATAAAAGGAATAACAACCAGACCTTCTGCATTGATAAAACCATATTTCCCATGCTCCTTAGCTAAAATAAGCTTGGAATTTCCAAACTGCAGGTAATCGTATTTTGGTTGTATAAGCTCTTCTCCTTGAAGATTGATAAGTCCATATTTTTCATTGGTCACAACAATGGCTAAGCTATCCTGAAAGTTCGTTATCATATCATAACGAATCGGGACAATAATATTTCCGATGCTATCGATGATACCAAAACAGTCCTGATTATTTACAATAGCGAATTCGCCTTTAAAATCGGAGGCTATAGAAAAAGTGGGAGCAATAATTTCCTCTCCTTGGGCATTGAGATAACCCTGTTTATTATTCTTCTCAAAAATAAAGTAACCATTTCTACTTTGAATTAAATCATCGAAGCTGCATGGCTGAATTTCTTGTCCTTGTACATTTATAAGGCCATAGTTGAGATGGGCATCCGCGACAATAGCCAATTGATTTTTAAATCCATGAATTTCTGCATAGCGGGCCGTTGTAATTCGATTGCCCTTTTCATCTTGAATCCCAAATAATTGAAGGTTGGAATCGTAATAACTCATTCTTCCTTCGCCTAAGTTCATCGGTGAATTTTGATACTCTTCATCAAAATCATCTTCGGAAACTATTTTTTGATAGGAAGCGGGGATTTCAAAGTCTAAGGTATTGGGTTTTTCAATTCTAATTTCCTGTGCGGAGATTCCAATTCCATCCGTTGAGATTTGTAATGCTGCCCCTGGAATATCTTTGAGGTACATAAATTTAGACCAATATACCTGAGGCAGATCTTTGGAATACCACACTTCAATTTTATCCAAGATAGGGGACCCATCAGCCGTTTCTTTTTGTGGTAAATGGATAATGGCTTTTTGGCAATTGTAACCTAAAATATTCTTTTTAATGCGGTCTTGATAGATAATTCTATAGTTCGCATGGTCATATATATTGACATTCCCAGCTTCGGAGAGAGTCTTTATACTGTTTTTCTGCTGGGTAATCTCCTCATACGTGGATGTGGAGGGCGACAACAAAAAGGATCTTTTAGTCTGTAGGTCCTGTAGCTCTATCAGATGCTGCACGGATTTATCTTCGACACGAATATAGCGGTCATTCACCCAAAGGTCTATAAAATCACTTTTATCTTCAGTAGATAGGATTTGCGTTAATAAGGATAAATCGGACTTTTCTTTAAAAGAGTCAGAGATATTTAAGCTATAGGAAATATGCACATCCTTACTTTGTGCGCTACACACAAAACCCCAAATCACGAGTATTCCAGATAGTATAAAAAGTCTTTTCATCATTAACGTATTTTCTTCAGGTTCAATTTCAGCATTTTAACTGAAAAACGAAAATCTATTTTTTTTGTTTTATTTAAATCGCATTTCAGCGTTGTCAACGCGTTTTTCTTTTCCGTTTTTAATTATCATTTTTGCAGTATGTCATTTTCCCAAACATTAATTCAATGGTATACTATGCATCAACGCGACTTACCTTGGAGACATACTCAAGATCCCTATATTATTTGGCTTTCAGAAATTATTCTTCAGCAGACGCGTGTGGAGCAGGGAAGACCTTATTTTGAGCGGTTTTTAGCACATTACCCCAGGGTTCAGGATTTTGCTGCAGCCACGGAAGATGATATTTTACATCTATGGCAAGGCTTGGGCTATTATTCACGTGGGCGTAATATGCACAAAGCGGCCAAGATGGTGATGACAGATTATCATGGGGAATTTCCGAGGAGCTACGCTGAGGTGCTGCGTCTCCCTGGAGTGGGTGAATATACAGCCGCGGCAATCTCTTCCTTTTCGGCCAACGAAAACCAGGCCGTATTAGATGGCAATGTTTTTCGGGTATTAAGTCGCTATTTTAATATCGATACTGCAATAAATAGTACTGCCGGCAAAAAACTATTTTCCAACTTAGCGCAAGATTTATTACCTCTAGGGCAGGCGGCCATCTATAATCAGGCTATTATGGATTTTGGAGCGATGCAATGTAAGCCTAAATCACCGGATTGTGCGGTATGCCCCTTGCTGATGTCTTGTGCTGCGGTAGAAAATAATCGAGTGGCAGCCTTACCCGTAAAGATTAAGGCCAAGAAAGCTCGAAGCCGTTATTTCCATTATTTTATTGTAGAGCAAGGCGATTATACGCTAATGTCAAAACGTGGGGCTGGCGATGTCTGGGAAAATCTATATGAGTTTCCATTAATAGAAAGTTCGGAACCTCTGGAAGGGCCATCATTAATGGCGCAGGAAGAATTTCAGCAATACTTTAATGCCGATGTAGAGCTGCTACCTATTGCTCAAAATAAGAAACATATATTAAGCCATCAGCATATCTACGCGAATTTTTATAAAGTGTTAAATGTGAATGCCCTAAAAGCAAAAAAAAATCATTGGGATTATGTTTTATCAAAAGATTTAAATAAATTAGCTAAGCATAAACTGATTTTTTCTTTCTTAGAAAAAGTCGATAATTAACCATTATACTAAATTATTATGTCAGGTATCAATAAAGTTATCTTAGTAGGACATTTGGGGAAAGATCCCGAAATCCGCTACTTAGAGGGGAATGTTTCCGTTGCAAGTTTTCCATTAGCCACTTCCGAGTCTTTTAATAAAGACGGTCGTAAAGTAGAGCAAACAGAGTGGCATAATATTGTTATGTGGAGAGGATTGGCAGATGTAGCTGCGAAATACTTAAGTAAAGGTAAATTAGTTTATATAGAAGGGCGCCTGCGTACGCGTACTTACGAGGATAAAGAGGGAATACGTCGATATACCACGGAAGTGGTTGCCGAGAATTTCACCTTATTGGGCCGACGTTCCGACTTTGAGCCAAGCAATCCCAATGCAGCCCTTTCAGCAGAGAAAAAAGCCGAGTTAAAAGTCGAAGAGGTCACCTTCGAAGAAAATAAAGATGATGTGGATCCACTTCCATTTTAGAAATAAATAACGCTTCTTTCCTAAGAAGCGTTTCTTTTTTCCTATAAAATTAGATAGGAATGACTTGTGAAACCTAAAAAGCCTTTAATTTTTTTAATATTTTGCTGTATCTTTGACATTATGTTGCACGATAAAATAAAGCAGTATACTGAAGAAATTGCCGCTTTTAGCCCAAGTTCCTCAGCAGATGTAGAGAATTTCAGACTGAAGTTTCTAGTTTCTAAAGGGATAGTAAAAAACCTTTTTGAAGAATTTAAAACCGTTTCCACAGAAGAGAAACGTGTTTTAGGTAAAGTATTAAATGAGTTTAAACAATTCGCTGAAACCAAATTTAAAGAGGCTCAAGACTTATATGCATCTACTCAGGTAGAAGCTAAGAATGAAGATGACCTTACTCTTCCAGGGGAAGGTTTCACTTTAGGTTCTCGTCACCCTTTATCTTTAGTACGTAAGGAAATTGTAGAAATCTTTAAAAAATTAGGTTTTATTGTTTCTGAAGGACCTGAGATTGAAGATGACTGGCATATTTTCTCTGCTTTAAACTTTCCGCCGGAGCATCCTGCACGTGATATGCAAGATACATTCTTTGTGAAAAAACAAGAGGGAAATGATATTGCATTACGTACACATACTTCTTCGGTACAAGTGCGTCTTATGGAAGCTGGGAAACCTCCTTTCCGTGCGATTATGCCGGGACGTGTATACCGTAATGAAGCCATCTCCGCACGTGCACATTGTTTCTTCCACCAAGTGGAAGGTTTATATGTGGATGAAAATGTATCTTTTGCAGATTTAAAACAGACCTTATATCATTTTGTGAAAGAGTTATATGGCGAGGATACTATAGTCCGTTTCCGTCCTTCATACTTCCCTTTTACAGAACCTTCTGCAGAAATGGATATTTCATGTACGATCTGTAAAGGTGCCGGATGTCAACTTTGTAAAGGTTCGGGATGGGTAGAAATATTAGGCTGTGGTATGGTCGATCCTAATGTTTTGGAAAACTGTCATATCGATTCTAAAAAATATTCAGGTTTTGCTTTCGGAATGGGCGTAGAGCGTGTGACGAATTTAAAATATGAAATTAAAGATTTACGTCTTTTCTCCGAAAATGATGTGAATTTCTTAAATCAATTTGAGTCAGAGATTATTTAATGTATAAATATTCCCTTTATATAATCACATTGCTGCTTGCCTTTACAGTAATTTCCTGTAAGAAGGGAGGCTGCAATGTGGTTCCTAATGTGACGGTATATAGTAATTTTTCTATTGCTGAGTATCCGGCTTTAGGAGGAATAGGAGTTACTCAAATGATTCCTGGGGGTGTCGCAGGAATTGCAATTTACTCCGCAGGATCAGGAAAATATATTGCCTACGATCGCTGTAGTACGGTAAATCCTGAACAGCGAAATGCCGTAATTGTAGATCCAGAAAATACCAATCTCCTCAAAGATCCTGTATCTGGAGCGAAGTGGTTTGCTTTGGATGGATCTCCTGTAGCCATTGCCGAATGTCCATTGAAGCCATACTATGTCACGGGTATGGGTATTGCTTATTCAGTTAGAAATTAAGGATGGAAGGAGATAGTATTAATGAAGCAATAAAAACTGCCGCAAGAGAATTGTTCCGAAAGTATGGGTACAATAAAACCTCTGTTGCCGAGCTTGCTAAAAAAGCGCAGGTAGCTAAAGCGACAGTATATAAACATTTCGATTCTAAAGAAATGATTCTGCATGCTATCTTAATGGAATATATTGAAGAGAATGTTCAAGATATCCTAAAGAAATCGGTCATAGAAGGAGATTTGGCCACATTTCTAGCCAATTCCATTTTAAAGGTTTCCCGTTTGACTTATACGGTCTGTAATGAATTCGTGGGTTGGGAATTCATCCGTGAGTCTTCCAATGCACAGGAGTATTTAAAAACCTTATCCGAGGATTTGGAGTTCCTACTACTCAGCTCCTTTATTAAAAATGATGCCATTGCATCTGCAGTGCCAGAGGAGAAGTTAACCTTCTTAATTAAAACCTCTAAAAACGTCGTTTTCTCCTTTGCTTTTACCGCGGTCTCCGAAGCCGATGTACGTAAAAATTTTATCTCCTTTCAAAAAGAAATTCTCCCTTATTTAGTTCAAGCTACTCTTCATTAGAGAATATTATACTATTCTGATTTACAGATTATCAAAATCTTCTTAAAAAAGCGTAATTTTGCTGCCGTATGAGAAGAAAGATTCCACAAGAGAAGAAATTTATTAATGATATTCATGTTATTGATATCGCTGAAGAAGGTAAAGGTGTTGGTAAGACTGAAGAATTAGTCTTATTTATTGAAAAAGCTATTCCGGGCGATATTGTTGATGTGGAGTTGATGCGGAAGAAAAAAAGCTTTGGAGAGGCAAAAGTTGTTGCCATAAAACAAGCTTCGGAACATCGTGTTGAACCTTTCTGTACGCATTTTGGAGTATGTGGGGGATGTAAATGGCAGCATATGAATTATGATGCACAGTTACATTTCAAACAGCAATCGGTAGATAATGCCTTAACCCGTTTAGGAAAAGTTGATACTTCGACGATGGAACCTATTTTAGGTTCTGAAGATACGTTATACTATAGAAATAAATTAGAGTTTACCTTTTCAAATAAACGTTGGTTAACATCCGTAGATGATGAGGTCGCAGCAGATGATATGGCGGCTTTAGGATTCCACGTTCCGGGTAGATTTGATAAGATTTTAGATATAAAACACTGCTACTTACAAGCTGATCCTTCGAATGAGCTTAGAAATGCCATTCGGGAATTTGCTATTGCCAATCAAATTTCATTCTATGACTTACGTCAGCATGAAGGAGCGTTAAGAAATTTAATTATTCGCGTTTCTTCCACTGGAGAAATGATGGTAATCGTAGTATTCGCTTATCCTGAAGAAGGTCAGGTTGAACAAGTGATGTCTTTTGTACAGCAGAAATTTCCTACAATTACTTCCTTATTATATATCGTAAATCAAAAACGTAATGACACCATTTTCGATCAAGAAATTGAAGTCTATGCGGGTCGTGATTTTATTTATGAAGAGATGGAAGGGCTACAATTTAAAATAGGTCCTAAATCATTCTATCAGACGAATTCTAGACAAGCTTACGAATTATATAAAATTACGCGTGACTTCGCCGGTTTAACTGGAAATGAGCTGGTATATGATTTATATACCGGAGCGGGAACCATAGCGAACTTTGTGGCTAAATATGCTAAAGAAGTCGTAGGAGTTGAATATGTGCCTACAGCAATTGAAGATGCAAAAGTTAACTCTGAGATTAATGGCGTAAAGAATACGAAATTCTATGCTGGAGATATGAAGGATGTACTGATTCCATCTTTTATAGAAAAACATGGAAAGCCGGATGTCGTTATTACAGATCCTCCACGTGCAGGTATGCATGCCGATGTGGTGAAACGTCTTTTGGAGATGCAAGCCGAAAAGATTGTCTATGTAAGTTGTAATGCCGCAACCCAAGCTCGGGATTTAGCCTTAATGACTGAATTATATGAGATTGTACGCATTAAACCTGTGGATATGTTCCCACATACACAACACGTAGAAAATGTCGTGTTATTAAAACTAAAGAAATAAATGGAGTTTGAAGATCTTTTAAATAATAAAAACAATGCTGAGGGGGCTTCCGAAACGGAGAGCCCACTGAAGAGTTTGAAAGTGGATTTAGACTTTTATAAAGAGTCGATTTTAGAAATTGCTGAAGATATTTTGGAGGCAGGAATTTCTGAATATCCTATTTTTATTGCTCATCAGCATGAGGTGCGTGTGGGAGAAGTCATTTTAGATAAGGCGGAACTCCATACACAATGGACGATTAATGTCTCCACTTTAGATGAATTTGTAGAAAATCATATTATTAAGGAAGAGAAAAGAGGTTCTTTTATCAAAAAATATAAAAACCCTAAGCAGTATATGTGTGTTTTTGTAGTAGTGCCTCAAGGAGCGAACTTTGTGTTCTATCCTTATCAAGAGGAAAAATCATAAGTTTTAGTATTATTTAACACTTATGATCTCTGAACTATTATTAGATTTAACACATGATGGGTAGAATAAACTTCAGTATATATTTTTGGCTTATTATCATACTTTGCAGTATATCTGGGGTAACTTATGCGCAGACGATTCAAAGTATTTCTGGCGTAGCCATGGAAAAGGGGACTAATAACCGCTTGGCGGATGTGAATGTGACTAACTTACGTACACAAAGTCGTGGTATATCGAATAATTTTGGGGTTTTTAGTTTAGAAGCTTCCGTCGGAGATAGCCTTTCTTTTACTAAAGTGGGCTATGGTACGGTAAAAACTGTCTTATATAGTATGCAGGATTTTGTTATTGAACTACAAGCCGGCATAAAATTAGAAACCGTAACCATCGACAGATTAAGTAGAGAAGCCGAATTAAATGCCTTAATGAATGATTACTCCAAAAAGGGAATTTATAATAATGGATCAAATAAATTTGGAACTTATATAGCAAGCCCGGCAACTGCATTGTATAATCTATTTGGACAGGAAGCTAAAAATGCGAGGCGTTTCAGCCGTATGATGGATCGGGAAAAGGATGAAATTCGCGTAGATAGAGTCTTTAACCGTACGGTAGTCGTAAAGTATACAGGTTTAGAAGGAGATCAGTTACAGTCTTTTATGGATATCTACCGGCCTACATTCCATATGGTAGAATATTGGGGGGAGTATGATTTAATCAATTATATTAAGTCCAGCTTTGAGCAGTTTGAAGCAAATGGTAGACCCAAGTCCGATCGATTACCAAAAATCGAAATTCCAAATCAGGAGAAGTAATTAATTCTAATTTACAGATAATAAGTTATTGTGAAAACATTAACTTTTTAGGATATTTTTAGCTAAATATCTCTAGCTTTTAAATTTTGGCATTAGCTTTGATTTATAGATGACAAATAGAATTACGTTTTTAACCGGAAAATATATATTAAGATGAAAATGAATAAGAAAATTGCTGTATTTGGTCTAACGATGGCTACTTCAGCTATGTTGTTCTCGAGTTGTTCTACAATTCAGAATATGAACAATACTACTAAAGGTGGGGCGATTGGAACCACAGCTGGTGCAGGTCTTGGAGCATTAATTGGTGGCAAAGCTGGTAATACAGCTATTGGTGCTATTGCTGGTGCGGCAATTGGTGGTGCAGCAGGTGTCTTAATCGGTAAAAAAATGGATAGACAAGCAGCTGAAATTGCAAAGACAGTAGAAGGTGCTGATGTTACACAAACAGGAGAAGGTATTATCGTGAAATTTGATTCCGGTATCCTATTTGATTTTAACCAATCTACCTTAAAAGCTTCAGCGAAAGAAAATATTAAGAATTTAGTGAACACGCTAAATAAAGAGTCTGGAACAGATATCTTAGTGATTGGACATACAGATAATGTAGGTTCTTTATCCGCTAACCAAACCGTTTCAGAAGCTCGTGCTGCGGCAGTGAAAAGTTTCGCTGTAGGTCAGGGTTTATCGGCTTCACGTGTAACTACACAAGGTAAAAACTTCTCAGAGCCTATCGGTGATAATAATACTGAAGCAGGTCGTGCAGAAAACCGTCGTGTAGAGATTGTTATTGTGGCTTCGAAATCGATGCAACAAGATGCAATCAACCAATCGAAATAATTTATAGCATTCGATCTATATAAAAGGGATTGCCTCAGGCAATCCCTTTTTTTATGTCTTTATAATCCTTCTGTAATTTCGATGTTAAATATGATTAAACGGCTGTCAAACTGTCACGTTTTCAATTTTTTATTTTAACTTTGTACTCTTTGAAATTAGAGTCATGCTAGATTTTACACATACCACGAAAGAACACGACGAAGCTCGTCAGGGAGAGGCACTATTATTAGATACCGATCCGAATAAGAGCAAAGGTCGTAAATTATATATCGAGAGCTACGGCTGTCAGATGAACTTCTCAGATTCTGAGATTGTTGCCTCCATTTTATTGGATAATGGCTTTGAAACAACTAAGAATTATAATGAAGCAGATGTCGTATTTATTAATACCTGTTCCATTCGTGAGAATGCCGAGCAGCGTGTGAGAAACCGTCTGAAAGAATTTGAATTCGCTAAGAAAAATAACCCGGGCATGATTGTCGGCGTTTTAGGCTGTATGGCAGAACGCTTAAAATCTAAGTTCCTCGAAGAAGAGAAATTAGTCGATGTGGTTGTCGGTCCAGATGCCTATAGAGATTTGCCTAATTTAATCTCTCAAGTAGATGATGGAGCTCGTTCTGTGAATGTGCTTTTATCGCGAGAAGAAACCTATGCAGATATTAGTCCGGTGCGTTTAAATACCAATGGGATTACTGCTTTTATTTCTATTATGCGCGGTTGTGATAATATGTGTTCTTTCTGTGTGGTACCATTCACCCGCGGGAGAGAGCGCTCACGCGACCCTGAATCGATTGTTAAAGAAGCACAGGATTTATTTAATGAAGGCTACCGTGAGGTGACTTTATTAGGTCAAAATGTGGATTCTTATAAATATACGGCTCCCGTAGCGGAAGGAGAAACGGCTCCGGCTGCGGTATCTTTCTCCGACCTTTTAGCTTTAGTTGCTGAAGTAAACCCATTATTACGTATCCGCTTTTCCACATCTCACCCGAAAGATATTACGGATGAGGTATTATATACCATGGCGAAATACGATAATATCTGTAAATATATTCACCTTCCTGTTCAATCTGGAAACTCTAGAGTATTGGATTTAATGAATCGTACATACGATAGAGAATGGTATATTAATCGCATTGATGCGATTAATCGTATTATCCCGGGATGTGGTATTTCTACGGATATTATTACAGGATTCTGTACCGAAACAGAGGAAGAACATCAGGAGACTTTGACGATGATGGACTATGTGAAGTATGATTATGCGTTTATGTTTGCATATTCAGAGCGTCCAGGTACATTGGCGGCAAAACGCTTTGAAGATGATATTCCTGAAGAAGTAAAAAAACGTCGCTTAACAGAAGTTGTCGCGAAACAACGTGGACATAGTTTTGAGCGTTTACAAAATTTCGTCGGTAAGACACAGCGTATTTTAATCGAAGGTTTTTCCAAACGTTCAGATGCCGACTATGCGGGTAGAAATGATCAAAATGCAATGGCTGTATTCCCTGTAGATGCGAATTATAAAGTAGGAGATTATGTCAATGTACTTATTGAATCTTGTACTTCTGCTACATTAATAGGTAGAATCGTCGATTAATCATATTTTTAATGGGCTAAGTAATTAGCCCTTCATCTTTAATGAAGGACGTAATTCATGGATAATCAAGATATAAAAAATAGATTCGGAATTATTGGTAATTCGCCTTTACTTAACCGAGCGATAGATATTGCGAAGCAGGTCGCTCCGACCGATATTTCCGTGTTAATTCAAGGAGAGTCGGGTTCGGGGAAGGAAGTATTCTCTCATATTATACATCAGCTTAGTGCCCGTAAGCATGGTCCTTTTATTGCGGTGAACTGTGGAGCTATCCCGGAAGGGACCATAGACTCTGAGTTATTTGGCCATGAAAAAGGGTCTTTTACCGGCGCGCATGAGGCGCGTAAGGGATACTTTGAAGTGGTTGATGGAGGAACGATATTCTTAGATGAGGTTGGAGAGCTACCTTTAGGTACTCAAGCCCGATTATTACGTGTATTGGAATCTGGAGAGTATATCCGTGTCGGATCTTCTAAAGTTCAAAAGACCAATGTGCGAGTTGTAGCAGCGACCAATGTGGAAGTTTATTCTGCAGTTCAAAAAGGGAAATTTAGAGAGGATTTATACTATCGTCTGAATACAGTACCCTTACGTGTACCGCCTTTACGTGAACGCCCGGATGATATTAATTTATTATTTAGAAAGTTTGTAGTAGACTTTTCGGATAAGTATAGAAGTCCGTCCATTCAGCTGACTGACGATGCTCAACAATTATTAAAAAATTATGCCTGGCCCGGAAATGTGCGCCAGCTAAAAAATATAGCCGAGCAGATTGCCGTTCTAGAAAAAGAGCGTGTAGTCGATGCATATATTTTACAGAAATATCTTCCGGAAGAGTCGAAATCTTCTTTGCCTACTTTAGTTTCTAATACAAGTTCTTCCAAAGAAGAGTTTTCAGAAAGAGATCTGCTTTATAAAGTTCTTTTTGATATGAAAAAGGATATGGTGGATTTAAAGAAATTAGTTGTTGAATTAATCCAAAATGGAGTGAATCCAGGAACTTTTGACGATAATTCTCCGTATATTAATCGCTTGTATCAGGAAGTGGAACCTGGAAATGGATTGGTGCCTGCAGAATTAAATGCTGCACCGACTTTAACCATACATAATCCATCCACAAATCCTGCGAAATCAACTTCTAATTATTCGGGATCGGATGATTTCGTGCGTTATACCACGCAAGATGCTGAAGAGGTAGAAGAGTCGCTTTCTTTAATGGAGAAAGAGTCTGACTTAATAAAAAAGGCCCTTAAAAAACATAAAGGGAAAAGAAAAGCTGCAGCTCAAGAGCTCGGAATTTCTGAGCGAACTTTATATAGAAAAATTAAAGACTTAAATTTAGGATAGCTATATTTAACCATGCGTAAAATAAAATTAGTAGCCTTATATATGTGCATGTCCTGCGCCCTCCTAATAGTAGGAGTACGCTGTGGCGTCAGCTACTCATTCACTGGGGGATCTATTCCTGAAGGAATGAAGACGATCAATATCCAGTATTTTGAAAATATAGCTCCCTTTGTTTCCCCAACTTTAAGTCAGAACTTTACTGAAGGTCTAAAGGAACGTATTCGTAATCAGTCTCGCTTAAGTCAGGTAAGCTCCGGTGGAGATGCCATATTTGAAGGTTTTATTACCGATTATACCATCAGCCCTGTAGCTATTGAAGCTGGAAATGAACGTGCTGCGATGAGTCGCTTGACGGTTACCATTAAGGTGAAATATACCAATAACTTAAAGACAGATGACAGCTTTGAGCAATCATTTACACGCTTTAAAGACTTTTCGACAACAAGCAGTCCATTTGATGCACAACAAGATCGACTGAATGCCGATATTATTGTGATGTTAACGGAGGATATTTATAATCGAGCTTTTGCAAACTGGTAGACGTTAGAATATGAAGACTATGGATCAACCCGCATTTGCAGACTTGTATCATCAAGCACTCGCTAACCCGACAAAAGTTACCGAGGATGAGTTGTTACAATTAATCTTAAAATTTCCTTATTCTCAACCGCTGCGTTTTGCCTATGAGAAAAAGCAGTTTTTAGAACATCAGCAGCTGCCTAATATATCATCGACATTATTATATGCCAATTCTCCGAATTGGTTATTTGAATATATTACAAAACCTATTCAGGACTTCTCGACTTTAATTCAAGCGGCAGAAGAGGAGCTGATAGTGGATATTATTCCTGAGCTCGAAGAGCATATGGAAGCAGATCCTGCAGCAGAGCAAGATGCCTTACAGTTAGATCAGTTAATTCAAGGGGCGGTAAGTGCAAAAGACTATTTTCAAGAAAGTATCGAAGAAAAACCGGAAAGTCCTCTGCTTCCTGAGCCTATTGCTCCTACGCCAGAGCCTGTAGATGCTGAACGTGTAAGTATCTATAATGATAATTTAATGCCCTATTCTTTCTTATGGTGGTTACATAAAACACGCCTGGAATATGCACATACTTATCAGCCCTACGCGAATCCAATGATGCCTAAAGCATCGGCTACGGATACGGTGGTAGAGAAGGTAGCTCAGCATATCGATGCCCAAACATTGGATCAGCAAATTAAGGAAAATATCTTCCACCTGCAGGCTCCAGAATCTAAATTGGGCGAAGAGTTTAAGCAGACTGTACCTTTTCAGGTGCATAAAAAGACGGATGAAGTTATTGAAAAATTTATCCGTGAGGATCCGCAGATTAAACCTCCGCAACCCGATAAAATCAATACGGAAAATAAGGCCAGAAAGTCCTCAGAAGATCAGTTTACACTGGTAACTGAAACTTTAGCACGCATTTATGCCGAGCAGGGCTTGTATCCTAAAGCAATTGAGGTATATAGAAAATTAATTTTGAAAATACCAGAAAAAAATTCGTACTTTGCGACACAAATTAGAGAATTAGAAAAGAAAATCAATTAAATATAATAAAGAAATGCAAACAATACTTATTGTCCTTATCATCTTGGCAAGTGTTTTATTATCCTTTTTCGTATTAATCCAAAACCCTAAAGGGGGTGGTTTAAGCTCAGGTTTTGCCGGTGGAACGAATATTATGGGGGTTAAACGTACAGGTGATTTCTTAGAAAAAGGTACTTGGGTTTTAGTTATTGCTATTATGGTATTCTGTTTAGCAATGAATGTTTTAGGTCCTGCACAAGGTGGTGCAACAAAAGGAGGCCTAGGAAGTCAAATTGATGTTCCTGCTCAAGCAAATCCAGCTTTAAATTTAAACAATACACAACAAACTGCTCCTGCAACGCAAACAGCGCCTCCAGCAGAAGCAACGACAAATGCTGCTGATTCAACGAAATAAGCAAGCATATACCTGTTATTTTAAAAAGCCATATCCCACGGATATGGCTTTTTTTTATGCTTCAAATTTTAAAATCTTCAAGGCCTTTGTTTTCATATTAAAATGCTTAATTTAGGCAAACTTAAATTCAGAAATCTCAATCTTTATACATTTTTTATCCTGTCGGAAATTCTCATCTAAATGGTGACAACATGGCATTTTGAAGTATAGACTGACATTTGTAAAGACAGATTTAAGAAAAAATGTCAACTATCTATCTAAAAATAGCTTTGGCATAATTGATGACGTAAATAGAATATAGAAACGAAAATAAAAAGTTAATTAAATTATAAATAGATTATTATGGCATTAAGTATTAAACCTATCGGAGATAGAGTGGTAGTTGAAGCTGCTCCTGCAGAAGAAAAAACAGCATCTGGTATTTATATTCCTGATACAGCTAAAGAGAAACCTCAGTCAGGTACTGTAGTTGCTGTTGGTTCTGGTAAAGTAGATGAGCCCTTAACGGTAAAAGTAGGTGATCAAGTATTATATGGTAAATATGCAGGTACTGAAATCACTTATGAAGGTAAAGAATATTTAATTATGCGTGAGGCTGATATCTACGCCGTATTATAATATCAATATTAAGTTTACATATTAACAAAAAGATAGGGAACTATCATTCCGATGGATGCTGAGCAATCTCCCATCATAAAATTAAAACTCAAAATGGCAAAATTAGTAAAATATAACGTTGAAGCACGTGACGCCCTGAAAAAAGGTGTGGACACATTAGCAAATGCAGTAAAAGTAACTTTAGGCCCTAAAGGTCGTAATGTAATTATCGAGAAAAAATTCGGTTCTCCAGTAATTACTAAAGATGGTGTATCTGTAGCTAAAGAAATCGAATTAAAAGATTCTTTAGAAAATATGGGTGCTCAAATGGTGAAAGAAGTAGCTTCTAGAACTGCTGATCAAGCGGGTGACGGAACAACTACAGCGACTGTATTAGCGCAAGCTATTGTGGCTCCAGGTATTAAATCTGTAGCTGCTGGAGCTAATCCAATGGATTTAAAACGTGGTATTGATAAAGCTGTTGCTGCTGTAGTGGCTAACTTGAGAACACAGTCTCAAACTGTAGGTGAAGACAATAACAAAATCAAACAAGTGGCTACAATCTCTGCAAATAACGATGAAGTTATCGGTGCATTAATCGCTCAAGCGATGGAGAAAGTAGGTAAAGATGGAGTTATCACTGTAGAAGAAGCAAAAGGTACTGAAACAGAAGTTAAAACTGTAGAAGGTATGCAATTCGACCGTGGTTATTTATCTCCTTATTTCGTAACGAACTCGGAGAAAATGGAAGCGGAATTAGAAAACCCTTACATTTTAATCTACGATAAGAAAATTAGTAACATGAAAGAATTGTTACCGATTTTAGAAAAACAAGTACAAACAGGTAAACCATTAGTAATTATTGCTGAGGATTTAGACGGAGAAGCATTAGCGACTTTAGTTGTTAATAAAATCCGTGGTTCTCTGAAAGTTGCTGCTGTAAAAGCTCCAGGTTTCGGTGACCGTCGTAAAGCGATGTTAGAAGATATCGCTATCTTAACAGGTGGTACTGTAATCTCTGAAGAAAGAGGATATAAATTAGAAAATGCGGAATTATCTTACTTAGGACAAGCTGAAAAAGTTGTTGTAGATAAAGATAATACAACCATCATCAATGGTGCTGGTGTAGCAGAAGATATTAAAGCGCGTGTAGGTCAGATTAAATCTCAAATCGAAACGACAACTTCTGATTATGACCGCGAGAAATTACAAGAGCGTTTAGCTAAACTTGCTGGTGGTGTAGCAGTTCTTTATGTAGGTGCTACTACAGAAGTGGAGATGAAAGAGAAAAAAGACCGCGTAGATGATGCTTTACATGCAACTCGTGCTGCAGTAGAAGAAGGTATTGTTGCTGGTGGTGGTGTTGCTTTTATTCGCGCTACTGAAGCTTTAGCTGGATTAAAAGGAGCTAATGAAGATGAGACTATCGGTATTGATATCATTAGACGTGCTATCGAAGAGCCTTTACGTCAAATCTGTAATAACGCAGGTATCGAAGGTGCGGTAATTGTTCAAAAAGTAAAAGAAGGTACTGCTGACTTCGGTTATAATGCTCGTACTGATGTATTTGAGAACTTAATTTCTGCAGGTGTTATCGATCCGACTAAGGTATCTCGTGTAGCTTTAGAAAATGCAGCTTCTGTAGCTTCTATGTTATTGACTACAGAGTGTGTATTAGCTGATGATGCTGAAGATAATGCAGGTGCTGGTGCTCCTCCAATGGGTGGTGGCATGGGCGGAATGATGTAATCATCATCCTGATCTATATAAAAAAAGCTCTTTCAGTTATGAAAGAGCTTTTTTTATATCTAGTTATTGCTGAAATCTTTTCCTCTATTATTAATATCCTTTGGCACTATCATCGCCACGATGGTCAGCTCCAGTCTGTACCTTCCCATTGGGTTGAATAATTATGGCTTCTACACGACCCATAGCCGTTCTTGCTTTAAAGTGGTAGCCAGATTGCTCCAGCTGTTGTCTGACTGCAGCGGGGATAGCTTTTGCTTCGACTGCAATTTCATCGGGAAGCCATTGATGATGGAAGCGAGGTGCTGAAACTGCCTCTTGGGCATTAAATCCGAAATCGATAACATTTAAGATGGTTTGAAAGACCGAGGTAATAATGGTAGATCCGCCCGGAGTACCTACCACCATAAATAATTTGCCATCTTTCACTAATATCGTCGGCGTCATGGAACTTAACATGCGCTTATTAGGCGCTATAGCATTTGCCTTTCCTCCAATCAGACCATACATATTAGGTACACCAGCTTTTACTGAGAAATCATCCATCTCATTATTTAATAAAAAGCCCGCTCCATCGACAACCACTAAGGAACCATATGATCCATTTAATGTCGTTGTAACGGAAACGGCATTTCCTTCCTCATCAACTACCGAAAGATGCGTAGTCTCTTCCGATTCAAAACCTGGAATAATATCAGCCATGACCGAAGAGCTTGGTGTAGCTTTATTAAATGACATATGTGTTAATTTCGAGGCATTTAAGGTCGAGTCCATTAATGGGATGGTAGGGACCTGAATAAAATTCGGATCGCCTAAAAATTTAGCGCGGTTTGCATATACATAACGGGATGCTTCGACCATTACACGTACCGTGGAGTCGGACTGAAAGCCCCAACGACTTAAAGGAAATTGTTCGACAGATTTTAATAAGGCGACTAAAGAAGTTCCTCCAGAAGATGGGGGAGGCATGGAGATAATTTCATGGCCTCGGTAATAACCCAAAATAGGCATGCGCCAGATGGCTTGATAGTTCTCTAAATCGCTATGGGAGATAATCCCTTCGCCACGGTTCATTTCTGAAACGATATGATTAGCTACGGATCCTTTATAAAAGCCATCCCGACCTTCTCGAGCAATTAATTTTAACGTGTTCGCCAGTTCTTTTTGCACGAGTAGATCTCCGGCTTTCCACAGACCTTCTTTAACGAATGCCGTTTCATGGCGATTATATTGCTGAAATCTATCTTTGCGTTCATTTAATTCTTTCGCTTGCATGGCTGTCAGGCGAAAACCATTTTCCGCTAATGCTATTGCTGGAGCTAAAAGTTGACTCCACGGAAGGCGGCCATATTTTAAATGAGCTTCATAGGTCCCTGCAACCGTGCCTGGAATACCCGAAGCCAGTCTACCATATAAACTTAAGTCAGTAATGGCATTACCTTGGGCATCCAAGTACATATCTTGGGAAGCTTTTTGGGGAGCTGTTTCTCGGTAATCTAAACTTGCAATTTCTCCATCAGCAGCACGATAGACCATAAATCCTCCTCCTCCAATATTCCCCGCATTGGGGTATACCACTGCGAGTGCATATTGAATAGCAATGGAGGCGTCAATAGCATTTCCTTTAGATTTTAAAATCTGTAGCCCTACTGTAGAAGCTTCCGGATGAGCGGAAACGACGGCAGCATGAGCAAATTCTTTCGCGGGAATCTTTCCGGAAGCAAGCTGCGTACTTTTACAGCCAGTTATGCTCCAGGCTATACTCAAGAATAAAATCGAAGTATAGATTGTCTTTATCATAATTATAAGTATTACTTAGCCTTTAATAATCAAAGGCTAAGTTATTAATAATCTATAATAGTACTATACTTTTTCTATCTTATGCTTAAGCATTAATTCCGACAGATTTCTCCTGAAAGGTTTCTCCAAATTTGAGAAAGGTATCTTGAGCAGCCATAATAGCTAAGGCAATGCCGTCATAATCTTGAACTTCCGCGTTGATTAGCTGGCAGAATAGATCCCATTTTTCAGCAGACTGATCTCCATATCCACTAAAGAAATGAAAACCTTTATGTATTCCTGATTTTTCTAACATTTTCACAATATATGGTCCTCCCATAATCGATCCTTCTAATACATACAAGGCACCTATGGCCTGCGCTGTGGTACTTATCTCCGGACGTACTGCTGGGGGAACATCTGCCAGAGAAGCTCCTAACTCTTGAATATCTCGGGCTATATATGAAGCATCTCTGCGGCTTTGTAAATAAGGGGCTAAGGATTCGGGTAAATAGGCGTTAATCTGTTCCTCTATGGCTGTGAAATAAGCATAAAAATAACTTAATACCTGTGCATAATCCTTATCGGATTCTACTGCTTTCAACTTCTGCACTACTATTTTCTCTAATTGCTGATGAGCCTGCTTCGTTGCTTCTTTAATCTGTTGACTGAGCATAATAAAAGGGTTTGAGATTTCGTATTTGTTTTTTATAAGTTATTATAATAAACGTCAGAATATTGTATTTGGTATGAATTTTCAGAAATAATAGCCCTATAAATCCGCTTTTTTTTATTGTGATTCAATGTTTGTATGGAAAGCTTGAAAACAAGTGTTTTACCCCTTTAATTTAGGGTTGTTTTGGTGCCTATCCGCATCTCGAATTGATTTTTTAATAAGATTCTTCTCCAAAGCTTCTGTTAAATTAATGCCCGTTTGGTTGGCTAGGCATAAAAGGACAAAGAGTACATCGGCCATTTCATCGGCTAAATTGACTTCCTCATCGGATTTTTTAAAGGACTGTTCTCCATACTGTCGCGCCATAATGCGGGCCACTTCTCCAACTTCTTCCATGAGGATAGCGGTATTCGTGAGTTCATTGAAATACCGTACCCCAGTGCTGTTAATCCATTTGTCAATTACTTGTTGTGCTTCTTCTATAGTCATACTAATGATTTTCTTTGTCCTTGGTATCCATTATTAAGGTAACAGGACCGTCGTTTAATAAGTTAATTTTCATGTCTGCACCAAAAACTCCAGAGGCTATAGGTCGACCTAATAGCTGGCTGAGTTGAGCAATCATAGCTTCATACATCGGTTGAGCTAGAGCTGGTTTGGCAGCACGAATAAAGGAAGGTCTGTTGCCTTTTTTGGTCTGAGCAAAGAGCGTGAACTGGGAGATGAGCAATATATTGCCCTGAATATCCTGAATAGACTTATTCATTAGTCCCTGTTCATCGCTAAATATTCGAAGATTCACAATTTTTTGAGCTAACCATTGCAGGTCTTCTTCCTGATCGGCTTCTTCTACTCCTAATAAAATTAAATAGCCTTGTTCAATCTGTCCGGTAATAATTCCTTCTACCGTACAGGAAGCTTCCGTTACTCGTTGTATTATTGCACGCATAACTACAAATATTATAAAAAAATAGATATATTTTGATGCTATATACGCTATTTAGAAACTTAAATTTAAGCCTAACATAAAGTTAGTCGTTGCCTGCGGGTAATATGAATTAAATGAGGTTCTGGATTGATCGGCATTAATATATCCCCATGTACTTCCAGAACTTACATATTTTTCATTAAAAATATTATTGATAGCTAAGTTAATATCTATCGCTTTTAAACCCAAAGCTTTCAGCTGATAGTTGAAGCGTAGATTACTGACAAAGTAAGGGTCGATACTTCTAGATTGCGTAGATGTATTGTCTAAATACTGGCGTGACACATATTTGGACAATAGCGAAACATCAAAATTTGGCACTATCAGATAAGTAAATGAATTGGATAATATCGTATTTGCCGATAACACAATATTCGTAGTTCCATAATGTATAGCAACCTGCTCATTATCGGTATTATATACATCTACATAGTCAGTATAATTTTTTATTTTATTCTGAGAAATAGCTGCTGTCGCTTTCCAGGTGAATTTAGGCGTAATTACCCAAGCTCCATCTAATTCTAAACCAATGCGGTAGCTGTCAGGGATATTCTGCTTCAGGCGTTCTCCAACTCCATTTAATTTTCCTGTGAGGATAAGTTGATTGGTATATAACATCGCATATCCATTCGCTCCAATAGTTAAGGTATTACTGCGGTAGCGATATCCGGCTTCATAATCATGTAATTTTTCAGCCTTTGGACGTTCAGTAAAGATGGATTCAGTATAATCATTTCTAGACGGTTCTTTATGAGCCAAGGCATAGGATAGGTACCAATTGCTACGTTCATTAATAAAATAAGTAAAGCCAATTTTTGGATTTAAAAAGCTATGATGTACTTGTTGATCCGTTTTGATTAATTCCCTATTTAAGCCTTCAAATCGATAATCTATATAACGGTATTGTACGTCTGCATAGATGGCATATCGCTCTTGCGTATAATCTGCTTTTAAATAGGTATTAAAATCATCTTTTCGCGCATTATTAAAATAATACTTTTCCGTAGGAAATGAGTTGGACGCATATTTAGCCCAGATAACCTCCCCGAAATGGTCTCCTTTATATTGATTAAAAGCTCCTCCTAAGGTAAATTTCAGATTGGATTGTGCACGATAGTTAATGGCGTAAGTCGCACCATAGAAATCATTGTCTAGCCATCTTCTACGGATTAGGTCAGTATTTTTAAGGGTATCTTGACCGATAATAACATTGTCTAGACCATATTTACTGAATTTTTCATTTAACTTATATTCTTCATAATAGCCGGCACCTTTGGTATAGTGTAATGCCGCATTTAAATCCCACTTTTCAGAAAGGGTATTATTATAATGTAAATGATAATGGGTCTGGGTATAATTATCCGTTTGATTAGCATATGTAAACTCATTATACGTTCGGTCATCTGCTAATTTATCTTCAGGAACGCCATTCCAGGCTTGGTATGTTTTTTCTTTTCCCGAGAAAATAGTTGCTTTTAAAATTTGATTTTTCCCATAATAGCCTGCATCTACATAAAAGGATTTGAGGTCGGAAGTGGCTCTATCGATATAACCGTCAGAGCTTATTTTTGAAAGGCGTGCATTAATGGCGAATTTATTTTCCATTAAGCCTGTTCCTACCTTTAATGTATTTTTCCAAGAGTTGTAGGAGCCAAAGGAATTATTGAGTTCTGCATATGCATTTTCAGCTACTTTATCGGTCTGTAGATTTAAGGATCCTCCAAAAGCTCCGGCACCATTGGTCGATGTGCCGACACCACGTTGCACCTGAATACTCTCTAGACTGGATGCAAAATCGGGGAGGTTCACAAAAAAGGCGCCCATACTTTCGGCATTATTCAATGGAATTCCATTTAAGGTAACATTAATCCGAGTCGCATCAGAACCCCGAATACTCATATTGGTATATCCGATTCCTGCTCCGGCATCCGAAGAGATCACGACAGAAGGTGTTTGGTCGAGCAGGTAGGGGATATCCTGGCCGAGGTTATTTTTGGCAATTTCTTTTTTATCTAAATTTTTAAAACTGGTCGCTGCATAATTAGCTGCTCTGGTGGCACTGACGAAAGCTTCGTCCGTTCTCAAATGCTGAGGAGATAAAAAGAGTTGGAAATCTTGACTTTTTTGAATTTGAATTTGCTGTTCTGTAGGTAGATATCCGACATGGGAGGCTTGGATAAGAAAAGCTCCAGATTTTACTTGGCTTAATACTAAGGTGCCTTGATTATCCGTTTTACCTTGAACTGATCCTAAAGTAATGGTTGCATTAGGAATAAGGGCGCGGGAACTTTGATCCCGAACTTGAATTTTGATACTGTGCTGAGCGATAGCACATTGCATCCCGCTTAAAATAAGCGAAGCACTGATTAAAAATTTAATCATGGTCAATAAAAGTGAATATTTTGCGTTAAACATACTAATGTAAGGGGTCACATTAGTTGGAACAGTTAACTTACCTTCCCTACGCCAGCATTATCTGGATCAGGTGCATAGCAATTTGCTATTGGGTATAATCTCAGCCTTTCTTCGTGTTACGAGAACAAGGCACCCCTTATGAATGCTCAAAATTAGCGTTTATAAATGATAAAAGAGTATTTTTTGTCCGATTAATTTTTTAGAAAGTTTGACTTCCATATGAGTTAATTCATTTCAAATAGGTAACTTTAAAATTAACTATATTAAATTATTACTTTCTACTGGATTAATTATTAATTTTTATAGAAATATCATTTATAAATAGTAAAAATTTTCTCTTTAAATAAATTTTGGCATAAAAATAGATAACAGATAGTCACACAGCTTTCGCAATAATAATATAAAAATTAAAAATATGATTAAGTATCTTTCCGCCAATTACATTGTTCCGGTGAGTTCTGCTCCGTTAAAAAATGGGGTTTTAGCTATAGATGAAAAGGGAATAGTTCAGGGAATTTTCGAAAGTACTTCAAGTGAATTAGAAAATAAGCATATTGAAAAATATGATGGAATTATTATTCCGGGCTTTGTGAATGCACATTGTCATATTGAACTTTCACATATGAAAGGTTTAGTTCCGAAATCTACGGGTCTACCTACATTTCTATCTACAGTCATGACTTCTCGTGACGCCAAAAAAGCACATATCACCAAGCATATGAATGCCGCTGATGAGCAGATGTATGAAAATGGTATTGTAGTTGTTGGAGACCATGTAAATTCTGATGTTTCTGCCGATATTAAAAATGAGAGTAAAATCCATTACCATACGTTTGTGGAAATTATAGGATTAGAAACGGAGTTAGCTGATCAAAAAGTTGAGGCCGCAAAAACCCTACGTTTAGACTTTGATGAGAAGCATTCTTCCATTACGCCACATGCGCCCTATTCATGTTCGAAGCAATTATTTAAAAAATTTAAAAAAGCAGTAACTGAAGATAATATCTTAAGTATTCATAATCAGGAGTCCGATGAGGAAAATAAACTTTTCCGCTACCGGTCTGGGGATTTCCTCAAATTTTTTGAGGTGATTGGAAAAGATGTAGATATCTTGAAAGCACAGGCTAGAAACTCTATTCAGTCTTATCTTCCATATCTTCCTCAGGTGAATAAGTTAATGTTAGTGCATAATACCTTTACTTCACTTAAGGATTTGGATTTCGTGGAACGTATGGGAAGAGATATCTATTGGTGCTTCTGTCCGAAATCTAACTTATACATAGAGGGAACAGTGCCTAAAGTGATGAATTTTGTTAATGATAATCAAAAAATCGTCTTAGGGACAGATAGTTTGGCTTCTAATGATAGCTTATCTATTTTAGATGAGTTAAAGGTTATTCATGAGCATTTCCCAGAATTAGATTTTACACAGACGATCTCTTGGGCGACATTAAATGGAGCGGAATTACTACAGGTGGCCGATACATTTGGATCTTTTGAAGTAGGCAAGAAGCCAGGCGTCGTGTTATTAAAGAATATGAATCATTTGAAATTAACAGATGATGTAATCGTTGAAAGATTAGCATAGGATTTCATCAAAATTCTTATGTACTTTTGTGCATATGAAACATGTTAATATTACAGTTCGTGGAAAAGTGCAAGGTGTATATTTTCGCTTTTCTACGAAAGCTGTGGCCGACCAATTAGGGGTAAAAGGATTTGTGCAGAATAGACCTGATGGTTCTGTATATATGGAAGCGGAAGCAGATAGTTTTGCTATCGATAGCCTATTGGATTGGTGTAAAGAAGGGCCTGAAGATGCTGAGGTTAAAGAATTAGAATGGACTGAGGGAGATATCACGGGCTTCACAAACTTTGTGATTTCCAAAAAATCTAAATTTTAAAAATTTTCATTTTGTCAGTTTTAAAGAAATTCGCAGGTCAGACTCTTATCTATGGGTTAAGCACGATAATATCGCGTCTCCTTAATTTTGTATTAACGCCCATCTTTGTCAATAAATTCTCCCCGACAGTTTTTGGTATTTTTACGAAAATGTACGCTTGGACGGCGATGTTAAATGCGGTGCTTGCCTTTGGTATGGAAACCACCTTTTTCCGCTACCTTCAGAAAGTGGAAGAAAAGGATAAAGAAAAAGTATTTAACACGACTTTTTTAATTACCATTCTGACATCTTTACTATTACTTATCAATGTTTTTTTATTTTTAGATCCCATTGCCGCCTGGTTAAATAATGGAGGAGCTCATCAGGTAGATTTACATAATGACTATAAGCAATTTGTCAGCTTCTTCGCGTTTATTCTGGTCTGTGATGCATTGGCTGTTGTGCCATTTGCTAAGTTACGTGCCGAAGCAAGACCTGTTTACTTTGGTTTACTTAAGCTGATTAATATCCTCATATTTGTTGGACTTAATTTGTTTTTTATAGTCTTTATTCCATTTGTATTAGCAAACCATGCTGGCTTATCTCATTTCTTCTACGATGCGTTTGGAGCGTCCTTTTTAAGCTGGTATAAACCCAATTGGGTAGGCTATGTATTTCTTTCGAATCTAATCTCCAGTATCGTCACTTTATTGATGTTATTGCCTCAGATTATTCGGTTTAAATTCAGCTTGGATAAAAAGCTTTTTTGGGATATGGTCTGTTATTCTTTTCCAATTCTCATAGCGAATATATCTTTTATTATTAATGAGCATGTGGATAAGACATTAATTCCGAGATTGCTGCCTGCAGGAGTAGGAGATAAGGACTTAGGTATCTATTCTGCCGTCTCAAAAATTGCGATCTTCCTAAGTATTTTTGTGCAGGCTTTTCGTTTAGGAGCAGAGCCTTTTTTCTTTTCCTATGCGAATAATGTCAATGCCAAAAAGACCTATGCTTTAATTATGGAATATTTTGTTATTGCTATGATGTTAGTTATGGTAGGACTTTCCGTAAATATTGAATGGCTTAAATATTTTATTAAAGGCTCTACTCCGGAGATGATAGCAGAATACTGGTCGGGTTTATTTCTGGTGCCGCTACTACTATTTAATTATGTTTTACTTGGAATATATATGAATCTGTCGGTATGGTATAAACTTTCCGATCAGACACGTTATGGACTATATATTTCGGGTATAGGAGCTTTAATTACCATTGTTTTTTGTTTTCTGCTGATTCCAAAATACAGCTATGTCGGGGCTGCCATAACGACCTTAATCACTTATATGGTCATGGTAACACTTTCTTATTTCTGGGGTCAAAGGAATTATCCTATACCCTATAAAGTCAAGAAGATGATCTCTTATCTTCTTTCTGGTGCTGCGATTACGATACTGGTATATCAGGTGTTAGATCGCAGTTTGATTTGGGGAAATCTACTATTTATCCTCTACTTTTTAGCCATTATCAGGTTTGAAAAGGATCAGATTTTGAAATTGATTAAGGAAAAGAATTAAAAAAAAGCCCAATTAATAAAAATTGGGCTTTTTTTTTGTGCAGCTTTTTAAATGACTTCTGCAATAAAATTATGTTCGATTTCAGATAAGACTTCTTGAATTTCTTCCATAGATTGAAGACTGACTAACTTCATTCTATACTCTTTAAAGTTTGGAATTCCTTTAAAGTAGTTGGCATAATGTCTACGCATTTCAAAGATACCTGTCTTAGGACCTTTCCATTCAATGGATTTGGTTAAGTGTGTACGACATACCTCTACGCGTTCGGCAATAGTAGGGCCTTCTAAGCGTTCGCCAGTTTCAAAGAAATGTTTAATTTCTCGGAAGATCCAAGGGTATCCTATGGCTGCACGACCGATCATTATACCATCTACTTCATATTCCTGACGCCATGCGGCAGCTTTTTCAACGGAATCAATATCTCCATTTCCAAAAATAGGGATTTGAATTCTTGGATTACGTTTTACATCCCGAATCATGCTCCAATCGGCTTCCCCTTTATACATCTGAGCACGTGTACGGCCATGAATAGAAAGGGCTTTAATGCCTATATCCTGAAGGCGCTCTGCAACTTCGTATACATTCTTTGTATTATCATCCCAGCCTAAGCGCGTTTTTACCGTTACAGGTAGATCAGTCGCATCGACTACGGCCTTCGTCATTTCGACCATCTTATCGATATCCTGCAATAAGGAAGCCCCTGCTCCTCGGCAAGCTACATTTTTGACAGGACAGCCATAGTTAATATCAATTAAGTCGGGTCCTGCCTGTGCAGAAATTTCTGCTGCCTGGCGCATATGGTCAATCTCAGATCCAAAGATTTGAATACCTATAGGTCGCTCATATTCGAAGATATCTAATTTCTGACGTGATTTAGCCGCATCCCGAATAAGTCCCTCAGAAGAGATAAATTCGGTATACATCATATCTACCCCATTTTTCTTACATACATAACGGAATGGAGGATCGCTCACATCTTCCATCGGAGCAAGTAATAATGGGAAATTCCCTAAATCAATATTTTCGCCAATTTTAACAGACATACCTTGGATAATTTTTTGCAAAGTTACGCTTTTTTCGGAAAACTTATTGTAAGCAGAAAGTAAGGAACTTACAAACGGCTTTTTATTTCTTCGGATCCGGTAGCACGATTTTTGGTATTGGGCTCAGAACCTCCAAAACGGTAGGTCAGCGACAGCAGCGCAGTTCTGCTATCCGGTCTATGGATACCCAGCAGTCGAATGGTATTTGTATTGGTTTCGTAACGACGGTTATTCGTTCGAAAGATATCATTAACGACGAGTTTAATGGTGGCTTTTTTATTAAATAGCGTTTTTTGAATGCCTGAATAGACTATTCCATAACTTTTAATATCCGATAAGCCTATGGTTAAACCCGAAACATAATTTCCACCTAATTCCAGAGACCAGTCTTTAGGAAGTTTAAATGTATTCTGAGAGTTTAGCGTTAGCGTATTTCCTGCGCGGTTAATTAAATCATCATCTAAAGGTAAGCTATATTCATTGCGGTAGTAATTGATAAAGTTGGTGGAATTCCAAAATGAAGTCAACTCTAAAGGAATGATTAATGAGGCACCATAGTTTTTAAAAGAGCCTAAATTTAAGGGCTTTTCAAAAGTGATATGGGAGTCCTTGCTATCTCTTCCTAAAATTTCATTGACGACATCATCCCGTGTGGAATAGTTTAAAGTCAAGATATACTTGCTTGCCAGGGTATAGCTAAATTCAAAAGCATGCTCATAGGAAGGGTTCAGTTCCGCATTTCCTTCTGAGTATGAAAAAGGATCGGTATAGACGCGGAAAGGATTTAAATCCCAAAAGGAAGGACGTTGCACACGGTGGCTATAACTTGCCTGTAATTTATGGTTATCTGTAAGCGCATAGGTTAGGAAAGCTGAGGGAAAGAGGTGAAAATAGTTTTTCTCAAATTTGTGATCCGTGGTGATTTGATTTCCTTCAGTACGCGTATATTCTCCGCGAAGCCCTAGCTGAGCAGATAATTTTTCCCAAGTTTTTGATAGATTGATATATCCTGCTTGAATCATCTCCTTATAGATAAAATGATTACTTGTGCTGAGGTCTGGGATATATTGGCCATGCTGTAAGGTATCGTAATGCAAATCATTTTCTGTGCGCACTTGAGAGCCTTTCCATCCGGCTTCAAACTTCAATCGATTCGCTAGTGGAAGGCTGTAATCAATCTTTCCAACCAGCACCTGATTATCGGAAGGAATATCACCAATTCGAGAGGACAGCGGACGTATGGAATTATTTAATGCATCGGTATAATTTGTATTCAACTGCTGGTCCATTTTGGAATAATGATTTACAAAATCCAAATCCATTTTTAACTCATGTCCATCTTCATTAAACTTGATATTATAGTTGATATTATATAACATATCTTCCCAGCGTTCCCGACCTTCAGTAATCGTCGAGGCCGCCCAGATTAAATCTTGACTTTGATATTTTCTAAAATGATTGCTCGTAGGTTCATACTTAGGATATTTGCCAAATCCCCCATGGATAAGAAAGCCTAAAGTCTGTTTTGGACTCAGGTTGATATCTATTCCAGCTCTAAAATTATTAGAGCGTAATTTAGGCTGTATTAAATTTTCCTGTTGGGAATAGGTATCAGGCTGTGCTTGAGGATTGCTATAGAAATAGCGAGTTAAGGAGTTGGAATATTCCAGATTTTGGAAATATTGATTATAGATAGCAAAGACATTTATCTTTTCCGTCCTATAGTTGAGGTTTAGACCTCCCCCAAGATGGGCTCCTCGTCCTGCTCCCGCATTTGCAGAAAGCGTTCCATTAAAGCCTTGTTTTAATCCTTTTTTAAGGACAATATTAATAATTCCGGAAGTTCCTGCAGCATCATGTTTTGCACTTGGATTAGCCATGACCTCGATTTTATTAATATCGGTAGAGGAGGTACTACGCAATAAGTTCGCCAATTGGTCAGCAGAGAGGTAGGTTAACTTCCCATTAATCATAATGGATGTTCCAGCTTTCCCTTTAATGCTGATATCGCCAGACTCTTGCACTGAA
Organism: Sphingobacterium sp.; assembly: GCA_036786125.1. Lineage (GTDB taxonomy): Bacteria > Bacteroidota > Bacteroidia > Sphingobacteriales > Sphingobacteriaceae > Sphingobacterium. The sequence continues at coordinate 43,702 of DAIQRP010000001.1, read as the reverse complement.
ACCCCTGGAATTTTATTTAGCAGTTCAAGTCCATTATTACCATCTGCGAGCATGGAATTTTCAATATTAAAGACTATTTTATCTTGCTGCTGCTCGATCAAGTTCTTTTTTCTATGAACGGTCACTTCTGCGAGATAGGCATTATTCTGCAGCAGGGTGATACGACCTAAATCATAGTCCATATTGCGTTCATCTAATCGGAAATGTTGGCTGAAGAGCTCTTGATGGGTGATGCTTTTCACCCGAATATAATAATATCCAAAGGAGGGATTATTAAATAAAAAATTTCCCAAGCTGTCAGCTTGAATCGTTTGGCTAACAGATCCATCCTTTACTAGATGTAAACTGACACTTACATAAGGAACGGATTGCGTACTTTCATCGATCAGTTTACCACTGATTTTTGTTGATTTTTGAGCTTGTGTCAGCAGGACTATACTGACGAAAAGTAAGCTGAGGATATATCTTAAAGAATGGATCATATAGCTAGTGTTAAAGGGTTACGGACTTTAGAGCTTTAGGCCTTTTCGCTGTTTTTTTCTTCTTTCCCCACCAGATATAAAATCCGGTAATAGGAAGAGTGGCACAGATTAAAGAGGCTAGGAAATAGATTATTTTAGTCGTCATGCCACCGATAAATCCGGTATGTAAGGCATAGTTGGAGCGCATAAGCCATTCTGTTCGATTGGCTTCATCGATAGGTCCTACTTTTCTGCCGGTGAGTTCCAATGTATTTCTATCGAAATTCAAATCTCTCCAAGTACCACCTTCCATGTCGGTACAGGCATAAACGGTCTTTTCATCCTCTTCGGGATAATGTACGATGACGGCTTCTTTATTATATTTAGCATATTCATGTCGCACTTTATACCAAATTTGGTCTGCCACGACTAATGCATCTTTTAGGGGTTCATCTTCTGGTTCTTCGGCTTTTAGGACCTGCTCTGTTTTCGGTTTGGCAGGATATCCCCCGGTTATCCATACCACAGATTTACGCATCCAAGGGAAACTCATAATTAAACCAGTCAGACACATAACCAAAGCAATGGTCAGCGAGTAGAATCCGAGTACATTATGGAGGTCATAATTCACGCGTTTGAATTTCGCGGACCATTTAATTTTAAAACTTTGTTCACGGGTTCTCCGAGTCCATTTTTTAGGCCACCATAAGATTAAGCCAGAGATTAAGAGGGTAAAGAAAATAAAGGTACTCCAGCCGACAATCTGTTTCCCCAATTTTCCTTCAATCCAAAGGCGACGATGGCCTTCATCCATAAAGTGGAAGAAGTCTTCATGATCGACTACGGCTAAGATTTCTGCCGTATATGGATTGACATATACTAAACTATCAGAGTGGTCCAAGCTAACTTTTACGGATTTATCTAATCCATAATACCAAGAGCTTGAAATTTCTTTTTCAGGAAGAGCTTCTTTTACGGCTTTATAAATCGCCGAAGGAGGCAATTGATCTTCTGCCTTTTGGGCTTCAATACGAATATAATTGGTAGTTAATTCTTTAATATCATGCTCGAATACTAATACACAGCCGGTGATACTTAGGATAATTACAGGAATTCCCGCAGCTATGCCTAGCCATAAGTGTAGCCAAGCGTTAATTTTACTAAACATTATTTTTTGAGAGTAATTGAGGTCTAATTAGCGGTTATAGAAATTCTGTCAAGTCTGAAGACTTGACAGAATTTAAGGGAAATTAATAATTGATTTTGCTCATCGATGTGATGCTGGATATACCAATAAAGCGGATACCTTTTTTCGCCGTTCCAGTATTGGTATCTACGATATAAGTATAGTACTGCTTATCTGATGGATCTTTAATCGTATAATACGCTTTGGATCCATTAGGCTCCACATATACAACGGAGTTATATCCAGGTTGTTCATGTGAAGGAATCTCTTTAATCTCTTGCATCGTTTTACTTTGAATATCGACAATAAATAATTTCACCATGCCGCCTCCAACACCTTCGGATTGCTCTCCTTTGTTGTAGATAGACATTAAGAATTTACTATCTTTTAAATAGTTACCACGTGCAATTTTACCATTACCTAAAGCTTCGATATCAAAGTAGTAATCTTTATCAAACTCGTCTGTACCTTTTTTAATTCTTAAGAATCCAGATTTGTTTTTAGAAGCTAAAGATGCTTCGTTAGCCGAGAACCAAACATAAGCATCTCCTTTATTATCTACAGCAAGACCTTGTTGCGCATACCAGTTTCCAATGTGGGAACCTCTACCATCACGGATAGTCTTTTCAAACTTCATTTCTGGGTACGAGAAGATACCGATATAGGTCGTATCTGTAGTCGTGAAGTTTCCTCCCCAGCCATTAGAGCCGTCTGCAGATTGGAAAGGTACATACATTTTATTTCCTACTTGGAATACCCCTGTCCAGATGGCCATACGTTTTCCTCCTAATACTTTGGAAAGATCAACGGTATTTCTATTGACGATTGCGAATTTCTCTGCATCGTAGTTTCTGAGAGTCGCAATGGGATTGGTTATATTTCTATTGGTTCCACCTAGTACCACATTTTTATCTCCGAAATTACCGAAGATACCTGCCGTTTCTGCATTGACCTGCTCATTCACTAAACGTTGTAAAGAACCATTATTGTCTACGGTATATGGAGTAATAGCACCTTGACCACCATACACTAAACCTAACACATAATTATTCTGTGTTGTAAAAGCAAATTCTGTCGCTGGTAAGCCGTTTCCAACAATACCAATAGACCCTGTAGACACATCGTCTGTAGCTACAATATATCGACCTGAAGCTCCAGACTCTGTGCTTCCTTGTCCCTCTACAACGAATACAAATTTTTCTTTTTTACCATTTCCTGGCTCCCCATCTCCTCCGGTTGAAGGATTATCTTTGGAACAGGCAGTAATTGCTAAAACGCCGCATGCTAAAGAAAGCATTTTTAAAGTATTGAACTTTTTCATTATAATTAATTTGTGATTAAATAATATTGTTAATTTTTACGGATAAAGTATCTGAACTTCAGATTGAAGGACCGACTCGGTTTTTGCATCTCAAAGTTATCGTAACGGGTGGCATCCGTTAGGTTATTACACTCTACAGCAATATTGTATTTTCCAGAAGCTAAGGAGTAGACGATATTGACATCATGAGAAATTTGTTCTGGAATTTTGTACCGTTGAGAAGGAGTTCCTAAACTTGGCCAAGTCAGAAAAAATTCATGAATATATTGAATATTATAGCCTAGAGTTAAGGTATTATTCTTGCGCCCTACATGATGGAAGTAGTAAGTAACATCTCCATTTCCGTATAAATATGGCATATTAGGAAGACGGTCTTTATAGATGCTACTTTGTACTTCCTGATTAGGTTCAAATTGCGTCGTATTGATTAAATTCTGATACGTCATCGTTCCTCCGATAGAGAACTTATTTTTATAAAAGTATTTCAGACTTACATCTAAACTATTATTGCGGACATTTCGAAGGTTGGCGTATTTAATTTCTCTTTTTCCACTGCTCGTTAAGGGACCTATATTTTGACGGATAAAGTCTACTGCTTCACGGTATACATAATTAGCATCTACGATCATTTGATGTTCCTTATGGAACTTGATGGTATAGGAGAGGCCTAAATTAAAATTATCACTGGTCTCCGGTTTTAATAGGGTGTTCGCTGAAAGATCTTGAGCATCTCCAAATAATTCGGTGTTTTCAGGAAGGCGCACTGCTTTTTCATAGGATGCTTTAACCTGAAGGCTCGGATTGACAAAGTAGGAAGTCGCTAAGCCATACCCGATTTTATTAGTGGTCGTTTGTACATCCTCATATACATCCTGACTGATTTGTTTAAAGAACTTACCTTGCTGATTATAGTTTTTCATAAAAAGATTGGCATCCCATTTTTCTAATAGGGACATTCTATAACCTAGTCCAGTAATATTTTTAGTCGTCTTACGAGGGAGTTTATTCAGCATTAAATCAGGGAAGTAATGATCTTTTCCTTTACGATCGAAGGTGGTTAGCAAATGGTTAATCATCAAGCTATGTCTCTCATTTAAAGCATAAGAGATATTCGCTGTCATATTGCCATTATTATTCTTGAAACGGTAGTCTCGAAGATCATTTTCTCCTCCCGGAGCATTGGGATTATTGGGATTTTTAGGGCGGCTTTCACCGGTCCATGTGAATTTACGAGGAACCGTATCTAAACTCCGCTCTTCACCGAAATTATACCTTGCATTTAAGCTCACATCTAGCCCTTTATAGATCAAATTGCGTTTGATATATTTTAAGCTGGGTTGCACAATATTCCCTAGACTTTCTCTTCCTCCATAGACATCCTCCATGGTATTCCCTGTTTGAATCTCTTTTTTGTTCTGCCCTAATGTAATGCCAACAAGTAATTGGTCGGCATATTTTTTATTAGAAAAACCGGTATTGAAAACCATCGTTTCATTTCTATATGCATCATGAAACCGTTTTCTTCTTTGTGGAGGGAAGTATTTCTCCGTTTCAAAATCATAAGCTCTGACATTGACCCAGTAGTCGTTGTCGGAATAATTTTGAAAGGCAGATAAGGTGAATGTCAATCCATTTTTTGCAATGTATCCAGTATTTACAGTGGTTTTATGTGTATTAAAGGAACCGTATGAATAGGAGGCATCCAGGTATTTTCCAGGTTCATTTTTAGTGACAATATTCACAGCACCGCCTAAGGCGTCCCCACCTAACCAGACTGGAACGACCCCTTTATAGACTTCTACACGCTCCGCAAAATTAATTGGGATATTATTCAATTGAAAGGAAGAACCAAAATTATCCATCGGTATACCGTCTAAGAATAATTTAACCTGATTCCCTGAAAATCCATTAATACTAAAAGACATATTGGAACCTACGCCACCAGATTCCCGTAAGCGTACTCCGGAAACTCGGTTTAATGCCTGCCCTATATCTAAAGTCGTATTATATAATTTTTTAGCATCTATGGCTGTTACATTAAAGGGCTGTCTTTGGATTTCTTGTACAGTAGACCTTCCGATGATTTCTACTTCATCTATGGCATGTAAGGCCTCCTGAAGTTGCATTTTTGGGAGTTGAACAACAGGCTGATTAATTTTTATCACCTGTTTTTCTGTTCGATAACCTACAGCAGAAATAATTAAGTTATAGGTGCCATATTTAATATTCTTTAATACAAAACGCCCCTGATGATCCGATTGAGCTTTTTGATTATTTTCTTGGACTGTAATGGTGGCCGAAGCCAGAGGAGAATTATTTGAAGCGGATAATATTCCTATGACCTCGCTATTTTGTTGGGCTAAAGCTGGTATAGATAGGGCCATGAATAGATACAGCCATATCGTTTTTAAATTCAACATTCCGTTATTTAGATTAATTATACATAGAGATGTTGCGTAATCTGAGCTTTACCGAAGGTGGAATATGAAATTAATTTTAATAGGTGCTTTAGTCGCTGTATTTGAGTGTTTTATGGTTTAAGTTTTTATGTAATGTATCGGCCTAAATAAAAAAAGGTGCTTTTCATTTTATGAAAAGCACCTTTTTTATCTTAACAGATGATCTTTATGGTATTGCACTAAAACTATCTATTCTAACAATAAAATCGGCTTTATTGTCGAATTTTAATCCTCGATTTATTTTTTGGGTCAGGATATCATATATCCAAATTTGATGATTATCTGCTTGATCGTCTATAGTAATATATGCTTTATTAGCACTAACTAAAACGGATTCCTTGCGAGTTCCTTTATCATAAGGTAAATCCAATTTGCTAAGTTCCTGACTTTTTAAATTGACCAGGTAGTATTCAAACTGATAAGTGGAGTGGTGATCGGAAAAGTCTGTATATAAATCTTTTCTTTCCGAGCGGACTATGGCTTGTCCATGCCCTAAATACCAAAGGCCATAGGCATGATTATTAGTCTTTTCAGATAGATTAATCATATAATCCGGATCGATTTTAAATTCTGATTTCCGTATTCTAAAGATTGCCGTAGGTTTAGTTGGGTTATTACCCAGTGCAATGCCGGGGCAGCTCATAAAATAAAAATCTCCAGACTCATCCGTAAAACTATAGGATTGTACTGTATTAATCCCTCCGGGATAGGAGGAACGATTGTCTTTCTGGATATCTTCAATCTGCATATTCGAGCTGTTGATATTTGCTAAATACATAAAATCACTCGTTGTAAAATCTGTGGTATTATATATTTTATTAAAGCAATAGCCGAGTAATAATCTACCCTCTTTGACTGTACTAAAGCCAATAGAAATTATTGGAAATTCAGGATTATCAATTGGAAGGTTAATTTTTCCCTGCCGAACAATAGAGAAGTTTCGGACATCAATAATATAATACTTTAAATCTCTATAAGTCTGATCATCTAAAGTTATTAGTAATAATGTGTCCGCACTGAGCCAGTTGACATTTTCAATATGTCTATTAACCATGGGTATCTGAGCGACCTTTTCTACCCCATTTTGGGTTAATTTATATTTTCCAAAAATTTCATTTTTGGAATCTATTTGGTAATAATATCCCTCTTTTACAATAACACTACGTTCGAAATTGGAGGAGGGAAGTGGAATGCCATCGCTATAGATAGACAGAGAGTCTTGGGAAATATTATCCGTAATCAGCATGGTATTACCGAGATCCTTATTCATAATATAAAGACTGTATTTACCTTGAGTTTTTTTGGATGTATTTGGCTGAGAGCAGCTGTAGAAGATGCCAGAAATAATCAGGAGAAGAGCAAATGATAATTTTTGGAGTTGCATGTATATTTTGGGCAATGATTAACTGATATTAAATTGCATTTTTAATTGATTTTGAATCGTCGGAGCTAAGAAAGTCATTTCCGTTTTAGAAATAATAATGGGCTTTCCAGTACTTGGAGATTCTATTACAAAATAAGTTTCACCATTTTTTAACTTCTTCTTTTCACTGCTTTCAGAAAAGCTAAATAAAAAATCTTTTTTAGGGATAAGCATCATATCTCCAGAAGTATCAAATACTCCGGTATTTAAATTGACACGGGCGGAAGCATGTCGACCTAAGATAAGTTCGTAATTATTCTTCTCAATATATTTCAATTGGGCATTGGCACTATTATCAAAAATAGCATCGGAAATCTGATGCGTAGATTTAAAAGTAATAAGGGCTGATCCAATGATAGCGATTACCGCAGCTGCTATGCACAGTTGCTTAAAAGAAATTAATCTTTTAGGCTTAATATCGATTAGATCTGCCGCCACAGTATCGCTAGGCAAAGGCGTACTGCTTGCAGCTGGGCTTTGTGCTTCTGTATCTATAAAGTTATTCAGCTCTGCCCAAATCTCATTTTGAACCTTCTGCTTTTCATCTGCCGCAGAGAAAGGAGATTCAAAATCGGCCAAGTCTTCATCCAACCACTGTTCCACCAAAAGACGTTCCTCTGGCGTACATTGATTTAAATGATAACGTTCTAAGATTTTATAATCGATTTTCATATCTGCTGCTTACTCTAACAAAAATACATGAATTCTTTCAACTATAGGAATTTTCTTTAATGAATGTATTCATCAAGTTCTATTCTTAAAGTTTGCAAGGCTTTAGAGATATGATACTCTACTGCGCGCTCAGAAATATATAATTGACTGGCAATTTCTTTATTGGTTAGGCCTTGGTCTCTGCTCATCTTAAACACGTTTTTACATTGTTTAGGTAAGCTATTGATGAGTTTAGCTATTTTTAATGAGAGTTCATCTGCAATCATATGGTCTTCCGAGTAATGTGTAGCAGATTGGCTGATGATTTTTTCTAGATGCTGCTGTCTAGTCTGTTTGTTACGGATATATTCGAAGGTTTTTAATTTGACAGAACGGATTAGGTAACGATTGACTTCTTTGAGTTCGAGTTCTTCGCGGCGTTCCCAAAGGGATTTAAAAACTTCTTGAACAATTTCTTTGGCTAAATCTTCGTCGTGGATATTTTTCAAACAGAAAGCAAACATACCTTCCCAATATTGAAGGTATATCTGCTCAAAGCTATTTTTATTGATTATAAAAGTCTCCTTTTCCAACTCGATTTATATCTTAATAACGCGCCAAATATAACGTTATTTAGATTCATTTTAAATAAATATTAAATTTCTTTTACGAATTCCTGGATCGCTAAAGCTGGATCCGTGGTTTTCATAAAATTTTCTCCGATTAAAAAGGCTTCAAAACCAACCTCCTTTAATGCTTGAATTGTTTGAGGATTAGAGATGCCGGATTCGGAAACTTTCAATACAGAAGAAGGAATCTGGTCGACTAAGGCATAGGAATGATCTAGTGTAACTTTAAAATCCTTTAAATTTCTATTATTTACACCAATAGCATCTACTGGAAGATGCAGACCTCGTTTTAACTCTTCTTCATTATGCACTTCCAAGAGTATATTTAATCCTAGGGATTTCGCGTAAGTGGCAAATGCTGTTAGTTCCTGATCCGTTAGGCAAGCCGCAATTAATAAAATTATATCGGCTCCATAAGCCTTCGCTTCAGTAATCTGATAAGGGTCTACAATAAATTCCTTCCGTAATAAAGGAATATGAAGCACTTCTCGTGCTGCGGTCAGATCCTCTAAGGAACCTTGGAAAAATTGCTGATCTGTGAGTACAGAGATCGCAATAGCTCCGGCATCCTGATAACCTTTCACGACCTCCTGAACAGAAGAAGTTCCATTTATTAAACCTTTGGAAGGAGAGGCTCTCTTATACTCTGCAATAATCCCTTTACGACCTGCCGTGGCAGCGGATTCTTGAAAGGAATAGCACTTTCTATGGAATAGGGGAAGTGCCTGTAATTCCTCCACAGTAGTTTGGGCTTTCGCTTCTGCCACTTCAATTTTTTTCTGAGCAACGATGGTATCTAAAATTGTCATTCTTTAATTATTTAACCAGTTTTCAATCAGTTGTTTACCATTTTCTGTTAAGATAGATTCGGGGTGGAATTGCATTCCGCGCACATCTAAGCTACGGTGTGATAGCGCCATAATAATTCCATCTTCATCTTCAGCAGTGATTTTTAAGCAAGCTGGAAGAGATTCTTTCTCTACTGCCCAAGAGTGGTATCTTCCAATTTTAGAACCTTGAGCATACTGTTGGAAAAGAGGTTCCTGCTCATCAGTAATAATCAGATCTGTCGCTATTCCATGTAAGGGTTTTTTTAAATTATATAGTTTGCCCCCAAATACCTCCGCTATAGCTTGCTGCCCTAAGCAGATACCTAAGATGCTTTTCGTTTCGGAATAGGTCCGGATGACATCTAATAATAAACCAGCTTCTTCTGGAATTCCTGGGCCTGGAGATAATAGAATTTTATCAAATGCCGCTACATCTGCTAACTCGAATTTGTCATTTCTCCATACCGTATATGCTTGACCACATTCCTGTAAAAGGTGAACTAAGTTATAGGTAAATGAGTCATAGTTGTCAATGACTAATATGTTTGAGCTTTTCATTATATATCTCCTTAAATTTGTTCTGCTAATGTTAATGCTTTTCTCAAAGCGGCAATTTTATTATTTACTTCTTGAAGTTCACTTTCGGGCTGTGAGTATAATACCACTCCTCCGCCAGCTTGATAATGAAGAAGGTTGTTTTTACTTAAAAAGGTACGAATCATAATTGCATGGTTGAAATCTCCATTAAAGCCCATAAAGCCTAAGGCTCCAGAGTAGAAAGAGCGCGGTTGCTTTTCATATCTATCAATTAATGTTAATGCCATATGTTTTGGAGCTCCCGAGAGCGTACCAGCAGGGTATGTATCGCCGACAACATCAAATGGATTGACGCCATCTTTAAGTGTTCCAGAGACTTTGGAAACCAGGTGGATAATATGCGAATAATACTGAGCTTCCTTATACGACTTAACCTGCACATTCGTACAATGTCTACTTAAATCATTTCTAGCTAAGTCGACTAACATCACATGTTCGGCAGTCTCCTTGGGATCATTTTTTAATTTTTCGGCTATCTTTTCATCTTCTTCCATATTTCCGGTACGTTTGAATGTTCCGGCAATGGGATAGATTGTCGCTTCATTCTGAGTAATTCTAAGTTGAGCTTCCGGAGAGGAGCCAAAGAGTTTGAAATCTCCGTAATCGAAATAGAATAAGTAAGGGGAAGGATTAATTGATCTCAAAGCTCGATATACATTAAACTCATCTCCAGAGAAGCCTGTTGCAAATGCACGGGAAGGTACAATCTGAAAGACATCCCCCCGTTGTATATGTTCTTGCATCTTTTCTACTACAGCAATATACTCCGCATCGCTGATGGAGGAAGTTTCTTCCGTTTGAATTTTAAAACTGTATTCTGGAAAATTTTTATTTTGGATAAGATATTGAATGCGCTCTAAATCGGATTCTTCATCGGCTAATAGATGCTCGAAGATATAGAGTTCATTTCTAAAATGGTCTATTGCGATAATATACTTATAGATATGATATTGTAGAAAAGGGATTTCTCGGGCAGGATTTTGTTCCTGTGTTAAGGTAATATCTTCAAAGTGAGTAATACAGTCGAATGAAAAATAACCGAAGAGACCATTTGTTGTTACATTCAATTCTGGAAACTGGGTCTCTGTAAAAGATTTTCTAAAATTTGAAACCTCCGTTTTGAGATCGATATCGCTTGCGGATTTATACTCTATAGGCTGATTCGGATATTGAATACTCAATTCCTCTTTATCGAGTTTAATTCCGGCGATTGGCTGGCAACAGATATAGGAAATATTATTGTCTCGAGAATGGTACTCCGAACTCTCTAATAGTAAACTATTCGGAAACACATCGCGCATTCTTAAATAGATGCTCACCGGAGTGGTGGTATCTGCTAGCAGTCTTTTATAGTTTGTTTTGAAGTTAAAATTCATTTTCTGTATGATTTGACACTGATATAAAATAAAAAAAACCCGACGAGAGATCGCCGGGTTGTAATTTCCATAAATGGTTTTGGTTGATTATGAAATATTATGAAAATACAAGTTCAGTCCCGACGCTATTTGCACGAGGCCACCACCAACTAGTATTTGTTTGAATCATTTTCATTGTATCACAAATTTATAAAAAAAAACGGTAACGCAAACTTTTTTGATAAAAAAACAATAAATCTTGATAATCGTTAATCATTTAATAAATCTGGACGTCGTTCTCGTGTTCTTTTTAATTGTTGCTCATC
>DAIQRP010000001.1:24136-32430 GCA_036786125.1 Sphingobacterium sp. | reverse complement strand
TTGAAAAGAATCGGATAGTGCAGAGGTTTCATCGGATAATACTCCTGGAATTAAACGAATGATCGCATCAGTTAGAATAGCCGCTGGAAGTTCTCCTCCGGAGAGGACATAATCGCCAATAGAAATCTCTTTTGTAACGAACACATCTCGAATTCGCTGATCTATGCCTTTATAATGACCACAAAGAATGATCATATTTCCTTTAGTCGATAGGTTATTTGCGATTTCTTGATTTAAAGTCTCTCCATCGGGAGTCATATAGATAATTTCATCATAATGACGCTCCGCCTGTAACTTTTCAATGCATGCCGCAAAGGGCTCTATTTGCATAACCATCCCTGAGCCCCCTCCATAGGGGTAATCATCCACAGACTTTTGCTTGTTCGTAGAATAATCTCTTAAGTTATGAACATGAATCTCCGCTAAACCCTTTTTCTGTGCACGCTGAAGAATAGAATGTGCGAAAGGGCTGTCTAATAGACTTGGTAATACCGTAATAATATCGAAACGCATGGCACAAAGATAAGTAATTAAGGTATTCTTTTTAGTTCTAAACTAAGGGGAATCGATTATCTTTGTAAAAAATAAGCAGATTTAAAGTGATTAACGTAAACAATATTTCAGTTTCCTTTGGGGGAACGACTCTTTTTAGTGATGTTTCTTTTTCTATCAATGAAAATGATAAAATCGCATTGATGGGAAAAAATGGTGCAGGAAAGTCTACACTATTAAAAATTATTGCTGGTGCCGGAAAACCTACAACAGGAAATATCTCAGGTCCTAAAGATGCTGTTATTGCCTATCTACCTCAGCATCTATTAACCGAAGATAATGTGACCGTATTTCAAGAAACCTCTAAAGCATTTGAAGAGGTCTATGAGATGCGGGATGAGTTGGAGAAACTGAATGAGCAGCTTAATATACGAACCGATTATGAAACGGACGATTATATGCAATTAATCGAACGGGTATCGGAGTTAAGTGAGAAGTTTTATTCCATTGAAGAGACGAATTATGACGCTGAGGTGGAGAAAGTATTAAAAGGTTTAGGATTCGAAAGAGAAGACTTTACGCGTCAGACTTCAGAATTCTCCGGCGGATGGCGTATGCGTATAGAACTGGCTAAAATTCTATTGAAAAAGCCGGATTTAATCTTATTAGATGAGCCGACCAACCATATGGATATTGAGAGTATTCAATGGTTAGAAGACTTTTTATTAAATTCTGCTAAGGCTGTTATTGTGATTTCCCATGACCGTGCTTTTGTCGATAATATTACGAATCGGACTATTGAGGTCACCATGGGTAGAATCTATGATTATAAAGCCAAATATAGCCATTACCTGGAATTACGTAAAGAACGCCGTCAGCATCAGCTCAAAGCGTATGAAGAGCAACAGCGTTTTATTGCCGATAACCAGGAGTTTATCGATCGTTTTCGAGGTACATATTCTAAAACCTTGCAGGTGCAATCGCGCGTGAAAATGTTAGAAAAGTTAGAGGTTATCGAAATTGATGAAGTTGATACTTCAGCTTTACGTTTAAAATTTCCACCTTCACCACGTTCAGGACAGTATCCAGTTATTGTAGAAGAGCTGTCTAAATCCTATGGAGATCATGTGGTCTTTCAAAAGGCAAATATGGTTATTGAAAGAGGGGAGAAGGTTGCTTTCGTAGGTAAAAATGGAGAAGGTAAATCGACGATGATTAAAGCTATTATGGGGGAGATTGAAGTGGAGGGAACGATGAAGGTCGGACATAATGCTAAAATCGGATATTTTGCTCAAAATCAAGCGGCTCTATTAGATGGGGAAATGACCGTTTTTGATACCATTGATCAGATTGCTGTAGGAGATGTGCGGGTAAAAATTAAAGATTTATTGGGCGCATTTATGTTTTCTGGAGATGATACGACTAAAAAGGTAAAAGTTTTATCTGGAGGAGAGCGTACCCGTTTGGCGATGATTAAGCTATTATTGGAGCCTGTAAATGTATTAATTCTCGATGAGCCTACGAATCATTTGGATATGAAAACTAAGGATATTATCAAAGATGCTCTTCAGGATTTCGACGGGACCTTAATATTAGTATCCCATGACCGTGACTTCTTAGATGGCTTAGCAACGAAGGTATTTGAATTTGGGAATAAACGAGTGAGAGAGCATTTTGAGGATATCAAAGGTTTCTTAGAATATAAAAAGATGAATAGTTTAAAAGATATTGAACGATAATATTTTTTAAGCCGCTAAAAAGCTACCTTCAGCATATGGAGGTAGCTTTTTTTTTGTATATTTAGTTCCAATCATTATATAAAAATTAGGTTATGGTCAAGCTATTTTATATGACGGTGATCATGTTATCTGTGCTGATGCAAAGCGTATATGCACAGGATACCATTCGTATTTTTGGACGTGTTCTAGATTCATTAGATAGGACTAAACCCATCTTCCATGTTAAAGTCTACAATGAGCAGACAGGCATGTTTTTATTCTCCGATAGAGATGGGCTATTTAATGTACAAGCTCTTGCTGGTGAACGATTGATCTTATCGCATAAGGATTTTTATGCTGATACCATTCAAGTCTATAAAACGGGGAACTTAGATCATTATATGAGACCTCAGGGGGTAAATATTTATTAGCAAAACCAGGCGGCAGAGCGATATGCTCAGAAGAAAGAAGATTATCGTATGATTTACCTACTCGGGGATAATAAGTCTATAGTGGAATTTTCTCCCTTTGGCGGATTAGCGTTAAACTTAAATAAGATCTATAATCATTGGAGTACCGAAGGAAAGCAATCCCGACGTATGCAAGCAATTATTGAGCGAGAGTACTTAGCCGATCAGCTGGAAGAATTGTGGGGTCCCTTAGCTGCAAAATATTCAGGACTTACAGGAGAGGAGCTTTTAAATTTTAAAAGGTTCTATGCTCCGGAATTAGATTGGATAAAGACGGCCTCGGTCTATGAATTACTTTTTTATATTCAAGATTGTACGCGTCGATATGCATCGGAAAAAGAGGAGGTCAATAGAAAACTGCTGATTCTTCCCAAAGATTAAACCTTGCTTTTGTGTCTACTTGGCTCGACAAAACTATTTATCAGGTCAGTTGTTGAAAAGAAAAAGGTATGATATTATGGCAAAGATTTTAATTACTGGAGCCGGTTCCGGCTTTGCAAAAGATGCAGCGCTAGCCTTAGCGAAAAAAGGACATCAGGTGATTGCGGCTGTTGAAGTTCCGGCACAAATTTCTGCTCTAGAACAAGAGTCGAACTTTCAAAAGCTTTCCAATATTCAATTTGAGAAATTAGATATTACCCAGATTAAAGACTGTGAAAGGGCTTGGACTTGGGATATTGATATACTGATTAATAATGCAGGAATCTCGGAAGGAGGAGCTGTGGTCGACATTCCTATGGAACATATTCGCAGACAATTTGAAGTCAATGTCTTCGGGCAGATTCAACTGAGTCAGGGATTTTTACGGAAGTGGGTAAAACAGAAAAAAAAGGCTAAATTATTTTTTGTATCCTCTGTTGCCGGACTATCTACCGATCCATTTACCGGAGCTTATTCTGCATCAAAACATGCTTTGGAAGCATTTGCTGAAGCCACCTATAAAGAGATGCTGCCCTATGCTATTCGAGTGGCTACTCTGAATCCAGGGCCTTATCTTACGGGGTTTAACGATCGCATGTTTGAAACATGGCGTACCTGGGATACCGACCCGCAGGAGCGGGTATTTCAATATGATCAGCTATCTTTTCCTCATGAGCAGTATGATCCTGCAGAGGTGGTGCGCAAAATTGTCGAACTTGTCGATGAAGAAGTGCTGACCTACCGGAATGTACTCCCCGAATCAGCAGCTGCAGATGCCAAAGAGGAGCAGCTACAGAAATGGAGCAGACTGCAGACGGAAGGATTAGGAAAGAAACATCAATTGGTGCGTGCCGCCGAAAAGTTAAAACCCGGAACTCCGGTATCTAAAGCAGCAAAGGCTAAAAAATAGAAAATAAAAATCCCTTAAACAGTTCTGCTTAAGGGATTTTTTGATTAGTAAGTATTCTCGGTTATTCTGCTCTTAATATCTTCGCAGCTTCCACCATAGATTCTAAAGCGGCTTTAGTCTCTGGCCAAGCACGAGTTTTTAAACCACAGTCTGGGTTCACCCATAATTGCTCTGCAGGTACCACAGCTTTAGCTTTACGTAATAACTCCACCATCTCTTCTGTAGAAGGAACACGTGGGGAGTGAATATCATAAACACCCGGTCCAATATCATTTGGATATTTAAAGTCCGCAGCGAAAGCATCTAATAATTCCATTTGAGAACGAGAAGTTTCAATGGTAATAACATCGGCATCCATAGCAGCGATATCTTCGATAATATCATTGAACTCTGAATAACACATATGGGTATGAATTTGCGTATCATCCGCTACATTAGAAGAGGAAACACGGAATGCACGTACGGCCCAATTTAAATAATCCTGTTGATCAGCCTGACGTAATGGTAGACCTTCACGAATGGCAGGTTCATCAATTTGGATAATTTTAATACCGGCTTTTTCTAAAGCTTGAACTTCATCTAAAATCGCTAAAGCAATTTGATAAGTTGTTGTCGAACGAGGTTGGTCGTTACGTACGAATGACCATTGTAAAATAGTTACTGGCCCTGTTAACATACCTTTTACTGGACGGTTTGTTAAAGTCTGCGCATAGGCTGACCAACGTACAGTCATATCTTCCGGACGGTAGACATCTCCATAAATTACTGGAGGTTTTACACAACGGGAACCGTAAGACTGTACCCAGCCATTTTTAGTGAAGGCATATCCCGCCAATTGCTCGCCGAAGTATTCCACCATATCATTACGCTCGAATTCTCCATGTACTAACACATCGATATCTAATTCCTCTTGAAGACGGATGGTACGTTCTGTTTCTTCAGCAATTTCTTTATCATATTGCTCTGCAGTAATTGCTCCTTTTTTCAAGTCTGCTCTCCATTTACGAACATCTTTCGTCTGAGGGAAAGATCCAATTGTTGTTGTTGGAAATGCAGGTAAGTTGAATAAAGCTTGTTGAGCGGCCTTACGTGCAGCAAATTTAGAAGTACGAGTAGCATCTGCATCGGTAATATTAGCCGTACGTTCTTTAACTTCTGGTTTATGGATTAAAGGGGAAGTACGACGATCTTCTGCAGCAGCTTTATTCGCTTCAAAACGACTTGCTGTAGCTGCATCTACAGTTCCTTCAGCCAGTACTGCTAAATCTTTAACCTCAGCTAATTTTTGTTTCGCAAAAGCTAACCAATTTTTTACTGCAGCAGGAAGGGAAGTTTCATTGTCTTCATTATCTAAGTCAAATGGAACATGTAATAATGAAGAGGAAGGCGCGATAATAACACGATCTTTTCCTAAGCTATCAACAGCTTTTTTAATAAGGGCTAATGATTTTTCATAATCATTTTTCCAAATATTACGACCTTCAACCACACCTAAAGAAAGGCTTAAAGAGGCAGGAACTTTAGCTAAGATTGTATCTAATTGTTGAGGACCTCTTACTAAATCGATATGTAAAGCATAGACAGGTAAGTTGACTGCTGTCTCTTCATTATCTTTTAAAGCTTCAAAATAAGTCGCTGCAATTAATTTAATACCCTGCGCTGCGGCTGCTAATTTAGCAAATACAGTTTGGTATAATTCACGCGTGGACGCATCGATATCCAAGGCTAAATAAGGCTCATCAATCTGCACATATTGTGCTCCTTCAGCAGCTAATTTCGTTAAAATTTCTTCGTAAACTGGAACTAAATTATTGATTAAATCAATTCTGTTAAAACCAGATTCTTTTTCTTTTCCAATTAATAAGTATGTAATTGGGCCGATAAGTACCGGCTTTGTTTCAATGCCTAAAGCTTTAGCTTCTTTATATTCCAGAATAATTTTTTCTGAAGTTAAGCTGAACTTTTGGTCTTTTACAAATTCAGGAACGATATAATGGTAGTTTGTATCAAACCATTTGGTCATTTCTAAAGCTGTCACATCTACGCCATCTTGTTGGAAGCCACGTGCCATAGCATAGTATAGCTCTAAATTATATCCTTTATCTTCAGGATTTAATAAAGATTTATATTGTGCAGGAATATTGCCTACAGTAAGTGATAAGTCTAAAACTTGGTCATAGAATGAAAAGTCATTGGAAGGAATTAAATCAATTCCAGCATCTTTCTGAGTCTTCCAATTACCCTCACGGATTTTCTGCCCTGCAGCTAATAATTCTTCTGCACTGATCTTTTTAGCCCAATAAGCTTCATTAGCTTTCTTTAACTCGCGGAAAGCACCAACACGTGGATAACCTAGATTGTTCGTTAGTAACATATAGAAATTTATAATTATTTTATAACATAATCTATCACAATGACTTCTGTTGAACGTATTAACGGAAAGAAATTATGATTGTTACAGAGAGAGGGCACTCCTAAGTTTCGAGTGTCAAGCTTATCTTTCCCAACTTTGGGTAGAATGCAGCACCTTGTCAAGGGACAGGTTGCTAAGGCTTCATCGGGTCCATTCCCTCTGCCTTTCTCTATAAGCGAAGGCTAATATCGCAATTCACTTTGTATTTCCAAAAGAAAACTTAATTTTTTTTTCAATATGTTAATAAAACAGCAGAGTTCTTGGCATAATGCTATTTTAAAATAGAGGCAGGAAATCGGCTTTGTAAAACAAGAAAGGCCTTAAGCAAGTTTTTTTAGTCATTGGCTTATTAAAATATCAAGATATAAGCTCGCCTAATAGAGGTATATTTTTTTTGCGATGAGGTGTAAGCTGTAACAACAGTAGGCTAACATACCGAACAAAAAAAAAGAAAGGTTTTAAAACCTTTCTTAATTCACAAGTAATTTATAGCCTTTGCCATGCACATTTACAATTTCCACCTGCGGATCTTCCTTGAGATACTTTCGGAGTTTACTTAAGAATACATCCATACTTCTTCCGGTAAAATAATTGTCATCATGCCATATTTTTAATAACGCTTCTTCACGCGTTAAAACATCATTTTTATTTAAGCATAAGAGGCGCAATAACTCTGCTTCCTTCGTAGACAGCTTTTGCGTATTTCCTTTAAAAGAAATCTGCTGACTGGTATAATCGAAGAAATAATTCCCGATTTCAAACTTATCAGCGACACTCTCTTCCTTATCTCGACCGATGCGTTTTAACAAAGCGTTAATACGCAATAATAACTCTTCCACACGAAATGGTTTGGTGATATAATCATCTCCGCCGAGTTCAAAAGCTTCGGTTTTATCTTCCATCATTCCTTTGGCCGTGGCATAGATTATCGGAATGCTGGGGTTGAGTTTTCGAATTTCCTTCCCTAAGGTAAAACCATCTTTTTTAGGCATCATGACATCGAAGATGCAAAGATCGTATTTGGATTTATGGAATTGATTTAATGCTAACTCTCCATCCTGACATAAGGTAACATCGAATTTCCCTTTTAATTCCAGATAATCTTTTAATAATTCGCCTAGATTTGGATCATCTTCAGCTAATAGTATCTTTTGCATATATGATTTATTGAAAGTTAGTTTACTCATTAAGCCTTTTTATCTAAAGGTAATGTTATCTCAAATTGAGCACCTTTATCTTTTTCACTTTTAACGTGAATGGTGCCATTAAAATGTTTTATAATATCACTCACATAACTCAGACCGAGTCCAAAACCTTTTACATTATGGATATTCCCTGTAGGTATACGGTAGAACTGATCGAATATACGTTGTAAGTGTTCTTTACTCATGCCTATACCTTTATCTGCTACAGAGATGACCACATTATTTTTTGTATTATAGGTTCTTATGGTAATATGTGGAGTATCTTTACTGTATTTAATCGCATTGTCCACTAAGTTGAACAGGACATTGGAAAGATGAAATTCATCCCCTATAATTAAGTCTCTTTCTGCATCTAAATGTAAATCTAATATACCATTTACTTTTTGAAGTTGAAGAGTCATGGAGTCTAAAACTATGGCCGTAAGGTCATTAATATGCACCTCCTCTTGGTCTATTTTAAGGTTTTCTTTCTCCAGTTTGGCAATATTTAACACTCTTTCAATATGATTCCCTAGGCGTACATTTTCGTCATATATAATATTGGCTAGACGTTTAATCCGATGGGTATCCGAGATAATTTCCGGATCGCGAAGGGATTCCGAAGCAATCATAATAGTCGCTACAGGAGTTTTAAACTCATGGGTCATATTATTGATAAAATCCGTC
>DAIQRP010000001.1:1913-24126 GCA_036786125.1 Sphingobacterium sp. | reverse complement strand
TTCAGAAATTTTCTTCTGTCTAAAGATAATCATGAGGGTATAGGCAAAGCAGCCTATTAGTACAATTAATAAGGCAATCATCGGCAGTAGAAGATTACTCATATTATCGACAATAAGATTGTTTTTATGTGGAAAATAGATGGTTAATTTTCCGGGTGCTCGATCGATATCGCCCTGAAATAGGAGGGTGCTATAGGCATTTTTCTTATCGTCATTCGAGTGAGTATACTGACTGTAAATTAAGGTATTCTTATCTCTGACCTCCAGGTTAAAATCCACGCGTATATCACGTTCTGCTAAGGTAGAAGTCAGCTCCTTCTTTAAAACCGAGAGGTTAATACGCTCCCGCAAAGGAAGTTTTGATAACTCTAAACCTGCGGCAAAATCCTCAATTAATTGAAATTGCTTGCCTCCGATTACGGCAATGGAATCGAAGAGATTATTGGCATTTTGCAGCTGATCTAATTTAAGTTTATGTTCTACCGCTTCAATACGTTTTGCAATTTTTAAATCTTCTCGAGGAGCGATTGCTCGAATGGTATAATCCCAGGATTGAATATGGGGATTTATAAATGCCGCATAACGGATGCTATCATCCTTGGCAGGTAACATTTTCACGGGATCTCCTACGGCAAAAATATCAATGGTATTTTCCTGAAATATATCATCGATGACACGTCCTGGATTAATTTTTACACGAAGCAGGTGTCTGTATTTTGGAGATTTAATATAGGTTTCATAGAAGGAGTTATCGACCATAACTACTACGGGATACCTACTTTTTAAATTATCTTCTTCACGTTTATATTTTTGATGTGCGCTATATTGCTTCACACGCAGCTGTTCGATTTCGTGTTGAAGTTTCAGTTGATTTTCGAGTTTCTTTTGTTCTTTCTCGTATTTTTCCTGATTTTTTTTCTGTTGGGTCTTCGCTAAGTCCATGACCTCCATCTTCTCTATTTTGGAGGCTACAGAGAGCAAGGAAGCATTGACAGATTCATCAAATAATTGTGATTTCTGACGATAAGATTCTTTAATAAAATAGTATTGCATGCCCAATACTCCTAATAGAGCAAGGGACATCAGCCCAATAATTAAGGCAATACTTCTTTTTTTCATATGTTACAAAAATATAAATGCGCTCGCGTAATTAAGTTCTTTTAACACTATTTAACCACTTAGGATTTGATCTTGTATTTTGGAACAGAGGCGGAGCGGCTATCTTATTTCAAAATACGCATATTATCTACAAGATAAAAAAGGAATTTGTGAAACCTTTGTTTTTCGGGGAGAATGGCTGATTTATAAAAAAAGGGACTTCAGAAGAAGTCCCTTTTTGCTATGATGGAGTTGCTCTTTAGATTTGAGAAACTTTGATAGTATTTGTTTTTCCTTTTTCACGTAAAGGAGTAGAAGCTGTATTAATAATAATAGATCCTGGGGATACTAAATTATCTTTAGCTAAGATGGAGTTTACATCGTGGATAGAACCATCAGTACTTTCGAATTTATCGTAAGTGAATGTTCTAACACCCCATACTAAACTTAGCGTTCTCAATAAAGATTTATTACCTGTGAAGATAAAGATATCTGTATTCGGACGGTAAGAAGAGATTTCAAAAGCAGTATAACCAGAAGAAGTCATCGCCACGATAGCCGCTGCTTTTGTTTTTTCTGCTAAGAATACTGAAGAACCACAGATGGAATCTGGAATTAAATTTCCTTGAACCTGAGGGCTAAGTTTTTGAGCGTAATATGGATAAGAAGTTTGTTCCACGTGGATAATCACCTTACTCATCGTTTCGATAACGATTTCTGGGAATTCCCCTACAGAAGTTTCTCCAGAAAGCATAACGGCATCTGCACCATCTAATACGGAGTTAGCTACGTCATTTACCTCTGCACGAGTTGGGCGAGGAGTAGTGATCATAGACTCTAACATTTGAGTTGCGATAATTACAGGTTTAGATAAATCACGACATTTCTGAACGATCATCTTTTGTAATACAGGCACCTCTTCCATCGGCATTTCCACACCTAGGTCACCACGAGCTACCATGATACTATCTGTAGCTTCGATAATAGCATCAATATTTTCAATTGCCTCTGGTTTTTCAATTTTCGCAATTACACGTGCATGAGAACCTTTTTCAGCAATGATTTTTTTACATTGTATAATATCTTCAGCAGAACGTACGAAAGACATAGCAATCCAGTCTGCACCATGCTCTAAAGCAAAGTTTAAGTTGTCTAAATCTTCTTCTGTTAATGAAGGGATAGAAACTTTAGTATTCGGTAAGTTAACACCTTTACGAGAAGTTAATACACCTCCGTGAACAACCTCACAAGTTACAGTATCTTTACGGTTAGTTTCTAATACACGTAATTGCAATTTACCATCATCTAATAAGATGATTTCACCTTCAGCAACATCATTAGGGAAATTTTCGTAAGAGATATAAACGCGATTTTCATCACCGATTAATTCTTGCGTAGTCATTTCGATTTTGGAACCATTCACTAAGATTGCTCCACCTTCTTTCATCTTCCCGATTCTAATTTTAGGACCTTGAAGATCGGCTAAAATTCCTACATTAAAAGGGTGTTCAGCGTTAATTTCATTGATAGTTTGGATCACCTTTAAGTGATCTTCTTGGCTACCATGAGAGAAATTTAATCGACAAACATCGACACCTTTTGCTATCATGTTGGTCAACACCTGTTTGTTTGCTGAAGCAGGGCCTAATGTTGCAACAATTTTAGTCCGTTTTTGAACTTTTTCCATTAAGTATTCTAATTTAAACTATTTTTAATCCTTGTAACAGCTGAAGTATGTATTTCCTAAGCTGAATACAAGATCAGATTTATAAATGCGACGTTAAACGTCATAGTGTAACAATCACACTAATCAGAAAAGCTAAAATATTAGATTTTCTTTAGATTTCAACTTTTTCGGTAATATTTCTTTTGCAAAGACGACTTCAGGGATTTTATTAATGCTATCGACAATCCTTTTGAGGTCGTCATCATCAATATAATGCTTAATAATTAGGAAGTAATCAAAATTTGCATTCTCCGGAATTAGTAAGCCTCCTTGAATACCTTTGTTACTTAATAAATATTGTTCAATTTCATAATCTTCTGTAACCTGCTCAAAAAGTGTAAAGAAGTAAGTGCTTTTTTTGGCACTGTCGGTAATATTATGTTCTTCTTGGGCACGTTGCAATTTTAAGCCTGCAAGTTTATTGATGAAGTGGCATAAGCGATAATCTTTGAGGGTAGAATTAATCGCAACTAGTTTAAAATCTAGCTCCAAATCGAACTCTGCTTTCAAAAATGTAATTTTATTCACGCTATTTATACCCTTTATGAACACGAAATTAATAAATTTTTGGCATAAACAGATGGAATTAGATGTAAATTTTATATTATGTTACCAGTTATTTGTAATTAAAAATTATTATTATTATCATTGAATATGGTTTATTCTTAGGCCCTTAGGGTGCAAAAGGGTAGTGATTTCTGATGGCTTCAAAAATCTAATAATGAAATAAGGTTTGAATTTTGATGAAAATTATTTTTCTTTGCACTGATTTATTAAACAATTAAACTAGAACAATCATGTCAGATATCGCTTCAAGAGTAAAAGCAATTATCGTTGAAAAGTTAGGTGTTGACGAAAACGAAGTAACACCAGAAGCTTCATTCACTAATGATTTAGGTGCTGATTCACTTGACACTGTTGAGTTAATCATGGAGTTTGAAAAAGAATTCAACGTAGCTATTCCTGATGACCAAGCTGAAACAATTGGTACAGTAGGTCAAGCAATCGCTTATTTAGAAAAAAACGTTAACTAACTAATTTAATTAGGCCAATCGTAATAAATGGAGCTTAAAAGAGTAGTAGTAACAGGATTAGGCGCGCTTACACCCATTGGTAATACTGTCCCAGAGTTCTGGGATAATTTACTAAATGGTGTAAGCGGTGCTGCTCCTATTACCCAATTTGATGCATCAAAATTCAAAACGCAATTTGCTTGTGAAGTTAAAGGATTCAATGTTCTTGACTTTATGGATCGCAAAGAAGCACGTAAGGTTGATCCTTTTGTGCAATATGCTTTAGCTTCTACAGATGAAGCGGTGAAGGATGCTGCATTGGATTTTGAAAATTTGGATACCAATCGAATTGGCGTAATTTGGGGTTCGGGTATCGGTGGTTTAAAGACTTTTTTAGACGAAGTTACGGCTTTTGCTAAAGGAGATGGAAGCCCTCGATTTAACCCTTTCTTCATTCCAAAAATGATCGTGGATATCGCTCCTGGTCATATTTCTATGCGTTATGGATTACGCGGACCGAACTTTTCTGTAGTTTCGGCTTGTGCTTCCTCAACAAATGCAATGATTGATGCGTTTAATTATATCCGTACTGGTGTTGCCGATATCATCGTAACAGGTGGTTCTGAGGCGATTATCAATGAAGCGGGTATGGGTGGATTTAATGCATTACATGCGTTATCAACTCGTAACGACGACCCTCAAACAGCTTCTAGACCGTTCGATAAAGATCGCGATGGTTTTGTGGCCGGAGAAGGTTCAGGTACGATCATTTTAGAAAGTTTAGAACATGCTTTAGCACGTGGTGCTAAAATATATGCTGAAGTAGTAGGTGGTGGTATGTCTGCCGATGCGAATCACATTACAGCTCCTCACCCAGAAGGATTAGGTGCTCGTTTAGTAATGTCGAATGCGCTTCGTGATGCCCAAATGGATGTGAGTGATATTGATTATATCAATGTTCACGGAACTTCAACGCCATTAGGGGATATTTCTGAAACCAAAGCGATTAAAGAGCTTTTCGGAGATCATGCATACGAATTAAATATCAGTTCAACGAAGTCCATGACAGGTCACCTTTTAGGTGCTGCAGGTGCTATTGAATCTATAGCCTCTATCTTAGCGGTTAAAAACGATATTGTTCCTCCAACAATTAATCATTTTACTGACGATCCTGAATTGGATAATAAATTGAATTTTACATTCAATAAAGCTCAGGAACGTGAAGTGAATGCCGCAATGAGTAATACTTTTGGTTTTGGTGGACATAATGCTTCCATCATTGTCAAAAAATATAAAGCTTAAGCGAAATTCATTCGTTGAGAATAACAAAAAAAAGTAGTTAGGAGACAGATTTATTTTAAATCTGTCCCCTTTTTTTTAAAAGAAATGCCTGTCTCTGGGATCTATAAATTATACTTTTCTGCCGAGCGTGATTATGTTCGGAAACTTAAGAATCTTCTAGGTTTTATTCCTGGCAATGTTCGTCTGTATAAAATGGCTTTTCGACATAAGTCGGTGGCTGTTTTAATTAAAGATGGGGCTAAGAATAGTAATGAACGTTTAGAATTTTTAGGGGATGCCGTATTAGGCTCCGTCGTTGCAGAATTACTGTTTAAATTATACCCCTATAAAGATGAGGGCTTTCTGACAGAGATGCGTTCCAAAATCGTTTCTCGAGCTAATTTAAATCAGCTTTCTCGCAAATTAGGCTTGAATGAACTTATTCAATATGATTCGCGCATGATTAGCTTTCCAAATAAACAAGGTTCTCTGTTAGGAGATGCTTTTGAAGCATTAGTCGGAGCTGTTTATTTAGATAGGGGATATGTATTTACCAAAAATTTCCTTTTAAATCGTATTATTAAACCCCATGTGGATATCCACTTGCTAGAAATTACAGAAACGAATTTCAAGAGCCGCTTAATCGAATGGTGTCAGCATAATGGGAAAGATGTACAATTTATTCAAGTAGAAAACCCGCCAGGGGAGTCTACTAAGATGTTTAGTATCGAAGCGGTAGTCGAAGGGGATGTCGTAGGCTTAGGTCGCGACTTTAATAAAAAATCTGCGGAGAAGTCTGCCGCGGAAAAAGCCTGCGAATATTTGAAGATTATAGATAGTCTGTAATTCCTTATTTTTTCTCGATAGAATTCCATTAGATATATTAACTTTGCCTTATGGCAATAGTGAAACCTTCCTTAGCAAAAGGAACAAGAGATTTTTCTCCTGCAGAAATGGAAAAGCGGAATCATATTTTTAATACCTTAAAAAAGGTGTTTACAAAATATGGGTACCGTGAAATTCAAACTCCTTCTTTTGAAAACTTACAGACTCTAACCGGAAAATACGGAGATGAAGGCGATAAGTTAATTTTTAAGATCTTAAATTCGGGGGATTATTTATCTAAAGCACCCCAGGATCTTTTAGCAGATAAAGCTTCGAACAAATTAATTCCCCATCTTTCTGAAAAAGCCTTACGTTATGATCTAACAGTGCCTTTTGCACGCTATGTTGTCATGCATCAAAATGATATTACCCTGCCTTTTAAAAGGTTTCAGATTCAACCGGTATGGCGTGCTGACCGTCCTCAACGTGGTCGCTACAGAGAGTTTTATCAGTGTGACGTCGATGTGGTAGGCTCGTCCAGCTTATTAAATGAAGCCGAATTTATTTTAATATACCATGAAGCATTAAAAGCTTTAGGCTTACAGGATTTTACGATTAAAATAAATAACCGGAAGATTCTTTCGGGGATTGCTGAAATATTAGGTAAGCCGGAGTTAATTATTGATATGACTGTAGCTATCGATAAGCTCGATAAGATTGGTTTAGAAGGGGTCAATAAGGAATTATTAGAAAGAGGTTTTACAGCCTCCGATATTCAGGCTTTGGAGCCTATTATCTTATTGCAAGGTTCCACTGCGGAGAAGGTAGCAAAACTTCAGGAAATCTTAAAAGACTCTGAGATAGGTCTTCAAGGTATTCAAGAACTAGAAGATACTTTTGCTTATGTCCGTCAATTAGATGCGACTGGAGAAGTTATCCAAAACTTTTTAGAGCTTGATATTACTCTTGCCCGTGGCTTAAATTATTATACCGGATGTATCTTTGAAGTCAAGACCAATGAAGTGGCTATGGGTAGTATCGGTGGAGGAGGTCGTTATGATGACCTGACCGGTATGTTTGGATTAAAAGACTTAACCGGAGTAGGTGTTTCATTTGGAGCAGACCGAATTTATGATGTACTGGAAGAATTGGACTTATATCCAAAACATGCGGTAGCTTCCACGAAGTTATTAATTGTTAATTTTGATCAGGCTTTAGAATCTTATACTCTTCCTTTGTTACAGAAGTTACGTGCAGAAAATATTGCGGTTGAACTTTATCCTGCAGCGGTGAAATTAAAAAAACAGATGAGTTATGCCGATGCAAAAGCTATTCCTTATGTCCTTCTAATCGGAGAGGAAGAAGCGGAATCTGGTCTATTATCTTTAAAAGATATGCATTCTGGGGAGCAGACTAAGTTATCCCAAGCAGAATTAATCGAGCGTTTAAAATAATTTCTATACGCAGAAAAAAACTCTAAGCCAAATGATTGCGAAGTCATTTGGCTTTTTTATGCATGAACTTTTTTAAGTTATTAATTTATGCCGTTCATTTATTTGGGTAAAACTATTATTACATTTATTTAAAATGCATTAGCAGAATAGGATGATGTAATAAAAATCAACAATCCTATCCTAAATATCAGCCAAAATTATTAGATTTGTAATCAGATTAGTAAGAAATTCAAAACTTTGAGATGAGTTCAACACCTATAACAAAAGAGACATATTTAGAGTGGTATAAATCTATGCTACTTATGCGTAAGTTTGAAGAAAAAACAGGTCAACTTTACGGTCAACAAAAAATTCGTGGTTTTTGTCACTTATACATTGGTCAAGAAGCCGTTGTAGCGGGTACCATGTCAGTTTTAAAACCTGAAGATTCTTTAATTACAGCTTACCGTGATCACGCTCATGCGATTGCTAAAGGAGTTTCTCCGGCAGCTTGTATGGCGGAAATGTATGGTAAAGCTACAGGTTGTTCTAAAGGTAAAGGTGGTTCTATGCACTTTTTCTCTAAAGAACATAAATTTATGGGCGGACACGGTATCGTAGGAGGTCAAATTCCTTTAGGTGCTGGTATCGCTTTTGCAGAGAAATATAATGGTACAGATAATGTAAATGTTTGTTATATGGGTGATGGTGCTGTGCGCCAAGGTGCTTTTAACGAAACATTAAACATGGCTATGTTATGGAAATTACCGGTAATCTTTGTTTGTGAGAACAATGGTTATGCGATGGGTACTTCCGTACAACGTACAACAAATATGCAAGATATCTAC
Source organism: Sphingobacterium sp. (assembly GCA_036786125.1). GTDB lineage: Bacteria > Bacteroidota > Bacteroidia > Sphingobacteriales > Sphingobacteriaceae > Sphingobacterium. The sequence goes on along the minus strand of DAIQRP010000001.1, from coordinate 15,902 downwards.
AAAATGGGTTTAGGCTTTGATATGCCTTCAGCTCCAGTAGATGGTATGGATGTTGTTGCTGTACACAATGCTATGGATGAGGCTGTTCGTCGTGCTCGCGCTGGCGAAGGTCCAACTTTCTTAGAAATTCGTACATACCGTTACAAAGGACACTCGATGTCTGATCCAGCGAAATACCGTACTAAAGAAGAATTAGAAGAGTATAAAGGACGTGATCCATTATTAGCTTGTAAGCATGCAATTGTAGAAAATAACTACGCTGATGATGCATGGTTTGCTGAAGTGGAAGCTGATGTGAAGAAAGTAGTAGATGAGGCAGTGAAATTTGCTGAAGAGTCTCCTTACCCTAACGCAGATGAACTTTATGATGATATCTACGTTCAAGAGGATTATCCTTTTATTTTAGAATAAGTATACTTTAACTAAGAAATTTTAAGAAAATGGCTGAAGTAGTAAGAATGCCGAAAATGAGTGATACGATGACCGAAGGGGTAATCGCAAAATGGCATAAAAAAGTTGGTGATAAAGTAAATTCTGGAGATTTAATCGCAGAGGTAGAAACAGATAAAGCTACCATGGATTTTGAATCTTACCAAGAAGGTACTCTTTTATATATTGGTCCTAAAGAAGGTGAAGCAGTAGCTATTGATGCTGTAATCGCTGTTTTAGGAGAAGAAGGTGAAGACTTTCAAGCTTTATTAGATGGTGGCAATGCTGCTGCTGAAGCTCCTCAAGAGGAAGCTAAAGCAGAAGAAACAGCTCCTGCTGCATCAAATGAATCTACAGTAACTCCAGAAGATTTAGGAGTAACTGTAATCACGATGCCTTTATTGTCAGATACAATGACTGAAGGTGTAATTGCACAGTGGAACTTTAAAGTAGGGGATACCATTAAATCGGATGACTCTATTGCAGATGTAGAAACTGATAAAGCAACAATGGAAGTAACGGCTTATGCAGACGGTACGTTATTATATATCGGTTTAGAAGCTGGAGAAGCTGCAAAAGTAAATGATATCATTGCTATTGTAGGTCCTGCAGGAACGGATGTAACTCCATTATTAAATCAAAAATCTGCGGCTCCAGCAGCAAAAGCTGAAGCAGCAGCTCCAGCAGCAAAAGAAGAAACTTCAGCTCCAGCAGCAGCGAATACAGCGGCAGCTTCAGCAGATGACTCTCGCGTTAAGGCTTCTCCTTTAGCACGTAAAATTGCTAAAGATAAAGGCATTAACTTAAATGATATCAAAGGTTCTGCAGAGAATGGTCGTATTGTTAAGCGTGATGTAGAATCCTATGTTCCTGCAGCTAAAGCAGCTCCAGCAGCAGCGGCAGCTACTGAAACAAAAACAGTTTCTTTACCTCAGTATGTAGGAGAAGAATCCTTTACGGAAGTGCCTGTTTCACAAATGCGTAAAACTATTGCACGTCGTTTAGGAGAAAGTTTATTCACAGCTCCACATTTCTACTTAACTGTAAGTATTGATATGGATAATGCTATGGAGGCTCGTACTCAAATCAATGCGGTAGCTCCAGTGAAAGTTTCATTTAATGATATCGTTGTAAAAGCAGTAGCTATTGCTTTAAAACAACATCCTGCAGTTAACTCTTCATGGGGTGGCGATAAGATCCGTTTTAACCAACATACTAATATTGGTGTGGCTATGGCGGTGGAAGATGGTCTATTAGTTCCTGTGGTACGTTTTGCTGATGGTAAATCATTATCTCATATCTCCGCAGAGGTAAAAGACTTTGCAGGAAAAGCAAAAGCGAAAAAATTAACTCCAGCAGATTGGGAAGGTTCTACATTTACAGTATCTAACTTAGGTATGTTCGGTATCGATGAGTTTACATCGATTATCAACTCTCCGGATGGTGCGATTTTATCTGTAGGTGCTATTCAACAAGTTCCTGTAGTTAAAAATGGTGCTGTAGTACCAGGTAATGTAATGAAATTGACATTAGGATGTGACCACCGCGTTGTGGATGGTGCTACTGGTGCACAGTTCTTACAAACATTAAAAGGATTATTAGAAGCGCCAATTCGTTTATTGGCTTAATTCCATATACTTTATTTAAAAGCCTCTTCAAATTTTGAAGAGGCTTTTTTTATGAAGTTTAATTTGACCTGATTTTTAGCTATAAAACGAAATAATTTGGACTATTTAGTATAATTATTCAGTATTTTATACTAAATTCATCATTTTAGCATTATTTATAGAGTTGCTCGTATTCAAGAAAAAATTTATTTGTGAAATCAATTATTATATCAGGCCTACTGGCAGTGTTAGGTCTTCAAATCGTATCCTGTACTTCTGCAGAAGAGAAACAAAAACAAGCTGAAATAAAACAAGAACTTAAAGATAGCGTACAACTGGTCTATGATCCGGCGCAAGCGGATAAGCGCATAGATGAGTATATGCAAAAACTACATAAGAAGTCCGCATTTAATGGAAATGTACTCGTTGCTAAAGGCGGAAAGATTATCTATCAGAATACTTTTGGCTGGGCAGATTACCTGCATAAAGATTCATTAAAGATCGATTCAAAATTTGAGTTGGCATCGGTTTCTAAACCCTTAACTGGTTTGGGAATTCTGAAGTTAGTAGAGCAGGGGAAGTTATCTCTAGACCAGACGGTCAATGATTTCTATCCCGACTTTCCATATCCTGGAGTGACTATTAAGCAGATGCTTTCCCATCGTTCCGGCTTACCGAATTATATCTATTTTTCAGATGGTGTGTGGAAAGATAAGAAAAAAGGAATGTCTAATCAGGACGCTATAAACTTATTAATAGAACATAAACCCGGAGCTTATGCAAAACCTGATGCACGCTTTTTTTATAATAACACCAACTTTATGGTATTGGGGGCTATTATTGAAAAAGTCAGTGGACAGGATTTCGCAGTCTATATGACTGAGCAGATCTTTAAACCCGCAGGGATGAAAAATACGGCTGCGCTTTCTACTGCAGTATATGAAAAAATTCCTACCGGTGTAATAGGTCATGATAAGGTTTGGAGACGTTCTGTGGTACAGAATTTCCTCGATGGCCCTCTTGGGGATAAAGGAATATATAGTACCGTACAAGACTTATATCTATTGGATGTTGCACTACGGGATGGCCGCATTGTCAAACAAGACTTATTAGACTCTGCTTATGCGAGTCATTCTAATGCAAAAAGAGGCGTCTTTAGTTATGGCTATGGCTGGCGGACTTTCTCTCCTGGAGAGGATCAAATTGTCTACCATACGGGATGGTGGCACGGTTTTAGAAACCTATATGTGAGAGATATTAAACGGGATATCACCATTGTCTTATTGTCTAATATGTCAAATGGTAGTTTGACCAAGTTGGATGAACTGTATAAAATTTTAGATATGCCTGTATTAAGGCAGAATGCATATAATGCCAATGGTGATTTCGTGGTAGACTAAAATTGTTGAACACTAAAATAACCTATTATGAAAAAGACCTTAATTATTGGAGCCAGTGAAAATCCTGATCGGTATGCCTATATGGCAGCGCATAAACTGGTCAATTATGGACATGAAATTATTAATGTCGGCCTTAAACCAGGGGAAGTGGCGGGTCAGCAGATTGAAAAAAAAGGAGACTTGCATTCCGATATAGATACCATCACCATGTATATCGGTGCCCCAAGGCAAGCAGAATATTATGATTATATTTTGCAGACAAATCCAAAGCGAGTAATATTTAATCCGGGTTCAGAAAATCCGGAATTGGAAATGCTCCTCGAGCAGCATGATATCGAAGTCTTAGAAGCCTGTACATTAGTCATGCTAAGTACAGGGCAGTATTAGATAATTAACTCTGAAAAAGAGTAAGGTTAGCCTTACTCTTTTTTTATGGATTGAAGATAAGCGGAAGGATTTAATCCGAAATGACGTTTAAATTCCTTACTGAAATACTTCCGGTCCGAATAACCTACATAATAGGCCGTTTCACTAATGGCTTTTCCTTGTTGAAGTAGCTTTTTTGCTGTTTCCATGCGAAAAGATTTAATATAATTGTGAACGGAGTAATCGCTTAGAGCTTTTAATTTCTTATATAAAATAGGTTGACTCATGCCCATTTCTCGGGCTATAAAATCCACATGTAATTGCTCATCCTGGAAGTTATCTTCAATAAGTGTATTGAGCCTAATTATAAATGCATCATCTTTTTGGGACAGTCCACTAGGGGCTTCAATTTTAAAAAGCTGACGTTTACGATCCGAAAGCTGTAATAAATTTCTGACAGTCAGAAGTAAGACATCTGGTTGATAAGGCTTTCCTATAAAAGCTGTAGCTCCAGTATGAAGACCTTCAATTTGAGTATGTTCAGAGTCCAGTGCCGTTAAAAGTACAATTGGAATATGAGCGGTCTGCTCAGCGTCTTGTAGAATACGGGTAAGTTCTATTCCCGATAATTCTGGCATCATCACATCGGAAATTATCAGATCAGGCATAAGCTCTTGGGCGAGCTGTAATCCACTGCTTCCATTAACAGCCTGTATAACCTGATAGAATTCGGAGAAGAGTTCCACAAGCTGGGCTCTAAGCTCGGTATTATCTTCGACGATTAATACAGAATATCGATTTTCAGCAGCTGTCAGCTCTTCGTGATAGGATGTCGCATATACAGATTGTTGAACTGGAAGTTCATCATTTTTGAGAAAGATAACATGACTTTGCTGCTCGAAGTGACTTCTCCCTAGGGGCAGTTTAATTTGGAAAGTCGTCTGATTCCCTTGCTCCGTTTTTAAAGAGGTAAATTCTAAGCTCCCCTGATGCAACTCTACAATTTCCTTGGATAAGGATAGCCCAATTCCAGAACTTCCAGCAAATGAAATATGCTCGTCTTCACGGTAGAATTTTTGAAAGATATACTGTTGATTTTCGGAGGCTATACCCATTCCATTGTCTTGAATCTCTATATAGACCTGCTGCTCATCAGCATATACAGTAAGGGAGATGCGCCCCTGTTCCTTGGAATATTTTATGGCATTACTCAATAGGTTGTTCAAGACTTTCTCCATCTGCTTTTCATCCAAATAAAGCCCTTCAATTTTTTCAATACGCTCGATATAATAATTTAAATTTTTTTGTAAAGCCATATCTGAAAACATATAGAAGATATCTTCTATATACCTGATAAAATCCACTTCACGGACATAAATGTTGCGTTTGCCGGCTTGAATTTTCTTAAAATCCAATAATTCATTAATTAGAAACTTCAGACTAGTAGTATTTTTTTGAATTTTTCGCACTTTCATATTGATCTGCGGGAAATCCTGTGTTTCTTTTATAAGCTGTTCTATAGGGCTTAGAATTAAGGTCAAAGGCGTACGAATCTCATGGGAAATCATATCATAATATTGCAGTTGAGATTGCAGATCCTTTTCTGATTTTTGAATAAGCTTTCGGGCGATTAGAAATTGCAATAAATAGTAAAGTATCAAGACCGCCATAATGATATAGAGCATATAGGCCCACCAGGTCTTCCAAAAAGGCGGATGGATGATAATCTCTAATTTTCTGAGGTTATTATTCCAAATACCATCGTTATTGGCTCCTTTGATTTCTAAGCTATAGCTTCCGGCAGGAAGATTCATATAGGTTGCAGAGGGATGTGGCACATAATTCCAACTGGTATCTATAGGCAAAAGGCGATACGCAAATTGATTTTTGGTCGGATTGATATAATTCAGTACCGAAAATTCAATGGTAAATACATTCTGCTGATATCCGAAATCAATTTGAGTAGATTTATTAAAGGCTGTTTTTAATAAACCCGTAGAATCATTGACGAGAATATTACGGTCAAAAATTTTGAGGCGCTCGAAGTTTAAGGGCGGAACCTGATTATTGAATTTAATTTCATCGGGATTAAATACCACCACGCCATTTAAGCTGCCAAAGTAGAAGAGGCCTCTGCTATCTTTAAGGTAGGAATTTAAATTAAACTCATTAGTCGGAAGTCCATCTGCTACCGTTAATAAGCGTTGTTTTTTATGCTTTATATCGTATGAATATAAGCCATTATCGGTACTGAGCCAGATGATATCCCGATGTTTTAAAAGCCCTACAATCTTGGTGTTTTCAGAAAGCTCCAATGGATAGGAGACAGTCTGTTGGCTCTTGAGATCATAAGATTGCAGTTGATTTTCATGATAGGCAATCCAAAGCAGGTTATCCTCGAGATATATGGCATTTGTATTATTGGCTATAAAACGTTCAAAGACATACTGATTATTTTTCATATAGCCGATATAACTGCCAAAACTTGAGGTAAATATCAATCTGCCATCGGGAAGCTCGAGTATTTTATATATAATCATACGGATATCAGGACTGGCCAACTGGCATTCCATCGTCTCTTCATTGACTATGAGTAAGCCCATTTCCGTTCCTATCCATAGGACAGCTTTTCGATCTTTATAGATGCTATATACATTTGTAATTTCCTTTTTTGTGCGGGCATCATAAAGTTTATACTGCTCTACTTGATCTGTCTTCTTATGCAGGCGATTGATACCTCCGCTATAAGTCGCCAGATAGATATCATCCTGACCATAGAGGCAGATATCTTTTATGAGGTTGGAGCTTAATTCAGCACTATATTTTTTTAGATGATTGGAAGACTTGGAGTATTTTAATAGACCTTCGGCTTCAGTGGCTACCCAAAGGTGCTCCGCATCTTCTTTAATGGCTGAAATAATATTGCTACTAAATTGTTTTAATCCCGGATCTTTGAGGTGGATAAACGGTTTATTGTTTGGATACAACATATTCACTCCACCGTAAAAGGTACCTATCCATAATATGCCTTGTTTGGAGACATATAAATCATAGATAGAATTTTGACTGAGGGAAAATGGATTTTCCGCATCATGGTAATGATTTCTGATTTTTCCCGTGCTCGGGTTGAATACCGAAAGTCCACGTAAGGTTCCTATACTTAAATTTCCTGCCGCATCGGCGATTATCGAACGGATGGTATTACTAATCAATCCCTGACTTTCAGTGATATGAGTTACAGATCCATTGGCGAGGATTAACAGCCCATTTTTCTGTGTGCCCAGATATAGTTTTCGGTCTTTGCCGACATGGATATCCATTATTTTTTCCGTCGGATTTTGGGCGAAAAAATTTGATAGTAAGGGCTCATTAATTCGTAGCGTTGGCGTTATAAACTGAGTGATAAAGCCCAGCCCTCCAACATAGATGCTGGAGGACTGGCGATCTTCGGAAATACTCCAGCAGTCTACATTTTGCAGTAGGCGGGTTAGCTTGAAGCGTCCATCTTGCCATCTTCCTGTATATAGGCCTTTACTGGTGCCTATCCAGATGGATTGATCACTCATTTTCTTTAATACCCGAATATTTTCATTTAACAGCGCGGGTTGAGCCGGGTCAAACTGTGGATAATATTTTTCTTGGTCTACATTATAGATAAATAGTCCAGCACCCGTGCCCACAAGTAGATTGTTAAACTCATCAAAAAGGATGCGGGAGATATATTCTTGTTTGATAAAATTTAATCGCTTGGAATAATTTTCAATCGAATGTGCATTATACTTATAAACATGTCCAACGCCAGCAAACCATATATAGCCGTCATTATCTTCTGCTATGGATAAGATGGCCGAGCGGGCTAAACCATTCTTAACACCGAGATGATCGAATTGCACATGTTCCTGTGCGTGCAGATATGCAGGAAGAAGGAATAGGGATAGACTAACCTGAATACAAATAATAAAATAACTTAAGACTTTCACTGAGTGTGAGATTAATTGGTTACTCAAATTTAATCAATATTTATAATATTACCCCTATTTATTTAGATTCTTACCCCTTTTAATAGACTTTAAATCAAGAATTTTGATCTTAACCAATAGCTAGAGTTGTCCTAACCAGGAGAATTTTCAGCACACTAAATATTAAATTATGAAACAATTTTACGCTTATTTAAGGGTGTTTTGTTTGCTGCTATGTACCATGCCTGTTTGGGCACAGCAGCTGCAAATTCAAGGCCAAGTGCGCGGAGCAAATGGCGAGGCCCTATCCGGTATTACCGTTCAAGTTAAAGGCTCGGAGGTTTCTGTAGCTACAACTGCTCAAGGAAGATTTAGTATTACTGCCCCAGGACAAGGGACATTAATCTTCCGATCTATAGGTTTCCGTACTTTGGAAGAACCTATTTCCAACCGAAAGCTTATTGATGTAAGCTTACAGCATACGGAAGCGAACTTAGATGAGGTCGTGGTTGTAGGTTATGGTACTCAAAAGAAAGTCAATCTAACGGGCTCTGTGTCCACCGTAGATCAAAAAGCTTTTGAGTCGAGAGCGATTTCAAATGTAATGTCCGCATTACAGGGAGCCGCTCCAGGCCTAGTCATTACCCGTTCGGGCGGACAGCCTGGATCTGAAGGATTTTCGACGAATATCCGTGGGGAGCTTTCTACAGGTTCTGCTAACCCTTTAATCTTAATCGACGGAGTTCCCGGCTCACTGACCTATACGAATCCCGATGATATTGCGAGTGTGTCGATTTTAAAAGATGCTTCAGCGACAGCAATCTATGGCTCTAGGGGAGCCGCGGGGGTTATTTTAGTGACGACCAAGAGAGGGCAGGGAAAGACAAAGATTAGCTACCAAAGTATGTTGTCCACTAAGAAGATGGGACTCTTTCCAGAACGCATTAACAGTTGGGAAGAGGCGGAGATGCAAAATATGGCCCGTCTCAATGCAGGTCAATCTCCAGACTGGACAGAAGAGCATATCGCATTAATGAAAGATCCTAATTTCTATTATCGCGTGAATCCAACGAACTCTTCTGTATATGAGTATTTAGGGAATTTTAACTACCCCGATTTATTATTAAAAGATCGCTCTTCGCGACAAAACCATAATCTTTCAATCTCTGGCTCTAATGATAAGGAGAGTTTTCTAATGTCTTTGGCATATGTAAAAGATGTAGGCATGTTTAAAGTCGGTCCCGATGATTATAATCGCCTGAATGCGATGATGAACTATGATCGGGAATTATTTAAAAATTTAAGTCTAGAAACTAAAATCCTTTATAGTAAGTCTAAACTGAATAATAATGTTTATGGTTCTAGTAATGATTATGGCTTAATCTATAACTTGGTATCTCAGCGTAGCACTATGCCTATCTTCTTGCCGGAGAGTGATGATCAGTTATATGCCGCGGGTTCTCCAGCAGCTATGACCTATGCTCTTTTAAAAGATGGAGGAGTCAATAAAACGGCTAATGAGGAAATTTCGGCTTCCGTAGCACTTCATGCCAAAAATGTATTGACCGAAGGATTGAGTTTTAGAGCCTTATATTCTCCACGTTTGGTGATGACGGATGTAAATAATACGCAGATTCCTGTTCCGATGTATAATCTAACAGGCCGCACGGCTTGGGCAGGTGGAATTAATATGAATTCCATCACGCGATCTAGAGGAAAAGACCTCTCTAATAACTTCCAGTTTGTGTCGGAGTTCAACAGAACATTTTCGGACAGACATGAAGTTTTAGCACGTGCAGGATACCGCTACGATGATTTCCGATATGATTATATGTTTGCTTCGGCATCGAATCTACCTACCGATGATATTTTGGCATTATCACAGTATTTAGATAAGGAGAATACCAGCGTTTCAGATAATATTCAAAGTAATGCATTAATCTCATTCTTTGGAACGGCGCAGTATGTCTTTGATTCTAGATATATTATTCAAGCAACCTTAAATAGAGAGGGAAGCTCCCGCCTTTCTCCAGAGAATCGTTGGATTACTCTTCCTGGGGTCTCCGCAGGATGGAGAGTTAATCAGGAAAGTTGGTTTAAGGAAGCCACTTCCTTTTTCCAAGAATTAAAAATTCGTGCCGCTTGGGGAAAACAGGCGAATGATCCAAACTCCAATAACCTGAGAGCTAATAATTATGAATATCTCGCTACGATGAGCAGAGGCAATGCTTATCCATTTAATAATACCAGAAACACCTATTACTATGTCAACTCTCCGGCTACGCCGCTGAGAACCTGGGAAGATATTACCAATACGGATGTAGGTTTAGATTTCTCCATGTTAAATAGTCGCCTTTCGGGAAATTTTTCCTACTTCTGGAGAAAGACCGATGGAACATATGCGACTATAGTACAACCTGCAGTATTTGGAATGGGTAATCCCAGTACAAATTTAGGGGTATTGAAATCTTGGGGATGGGAGCTTTCTCTATCCTGGGCCGATAATATCGGAGCTGATTTTAGCTATTATATCCGCGGGAATATCGCCGACAATAATAACCGAGTAGAATCATATTTAAATAGAAACACAGTGGGTTTAGGGGTTGTCGGCATTTTAGAAGGTTATGCTAAAAACTCCATTTTTGGATATATCGCTGATGGCTATTTTCAAAATGAAGATGAAATCCGAAACCATGCCAATCAGCAGTTTACCAATACCGCTCCCGGAGATATCCGATATGTAGACCGTAATAATGATGGTATTATTTCAGTAGGGGATGGAAACTTATCTAATATGGGGGATCTCGCGTATCTAGGCACAACTAATCCCAGATATCAATATGGTTTAAATATAGGTTTCCAATATAAAGGTTTTGACTTTGGCGCCTTTATTCAAGGGGTCGGCAAGCGTTCTTTCCTTTTGCCTAATATTATGACCTTGCCATTTGTTGAAAGTTGGAGACAGCCTTGGGCAATTCATAAAGACTCCTGGACTCCGGACAATCCAGATGCCATGTTCCCGAGATTATTAATGGGGGGAGGAAGCAATACACGTACTTCAAGTAAGTGGGTGGTGAATGGAGCGTATACTCGTCTGAAAAATATTCAAGTTGGATATACCATTCCAGAAAAAATAACAAGTAGAGTAGGGATCAGCAAATTTAGAGTTTACTTCACTGGAGAGGATCTTTGGGAAAGTACTAAATCATGGCATCCATACTATGATCCGGAGACACCAAATGGACAGGCTTTTGGATATCCGTTTTTCAGAACAATGACCTTGGGTGTAAATCTTACTTTTTAATCCTTAACTGAATTCTTATGAACCGAAATATTTTTAATACAGGAATAGGAAGAAAGACCTTGTTTCTAATTCCTATAGTTGCGCTTTCTTTCAGCAGTTGTTTGAAAGAGTTAGATAATAAACGTGATGAAACCAATGTGACTGAAGCAGTCTTTTGGAAGACTGAAGCCCATTTAATTGCGGGGGCAAACTATCTTTATACATTTCTTCCTGGAATCGGACAGAATAATGATAATAACTGGTCGGATGATGCCCGTTCCACAGGATCCAACTCTATTTCTGATGGGAGTCGTATGGTGCCTAGTGGTACTTCGGATTATGATGGGAATTACAATATTATTCGCGCGGCGAATAATATTATGGAGAAGGCCGCAGAGATGACTATTGCTGAGCCGATCAAACAACGTTATATAGCAGAAGCTCGATTTTTTAGAGCATTTGCTTATTTTGAAATGTTAAAACGTTTTGGAGGAGTTCCTTTAATTGATCGTACTCTAGCGATTGGAGATCCATTACTGGATGCTCCGCGAGCGGAGCGCGAGGAAATTGCTCAGTTTATCTATGACGATTTGGATTTTGCGATTCAACATCTTCCTGCCAGCCGTAATCTACCCACAGCACAGTATGGGCGTATTACACGTGGGGCTGCCCAAGCTTTTAAAATTCGTGCGGCTTTATTTGAGGGCACTTTTAGAAAGTATCATCAATTAGGAAATGCCGAAGCATCATTAAATGAGGTTATCCGTTTAGCTGAAGAGATGATATCGGAAAATGATTATGCACTATATAACTATGCGGCAGACCCTGCACAGAGTTATTACCAACTTTTTCAAGCGGTAGCAAATGGCGCCGCAAATAAGGAGACTATCCTTCCTCGTCTTTATGGAGAGAGTATGGAAAATACCATTGCCTCACATTCTTACAGTAGAAATCTAGAACAGGGTTCTACCACGCCTACCCGATACCTCGTGGATGCCTATTTGTATATCGATGGTTTGCCGCGAACAGGACCTCAGCGCTCTCCGTGAAAATCGCGATCCACGCTTGTCGATGACGGTATTTAAAACAGGGGATCTTTACTATAATGGCGGTAGATATATTCCTTCATTTTCATTTACCCAAACGGGATACAAAACCTTTAAAGGATTTAATGCTTTAGACTGGATGAATCAAAGAAGTTTTACGCATCATAAAATTATCCGCTATGCCGAAGTCTTACTTTCCTATGCCGAAGCAATGATGGAGGTTAAGGGAGGCATTACCGATGATCAATTAAATCAATCGGTCAATATCGTGCGTCAGAGAGCAGGAATGCCCAAATTATCGAATGCATTTGCTCAAACACATCAACTCCAATTATTGGATGAAATCCGTAGAGAAAGAAGGGTGGAATTTGCTTTAGAAGGGGGACATCGATATTGGGATATTATCCGATGGAAGATTGCAGAGCAGGTATTACCATTGCCGACATTGGGCATCCGTTATTTTAGAGCGGATTATCCACAGCCCTTAGATCGACCGAATTTAAATCCCGAAGGATATATTATTGCGCAAACGGCTGCAACTCGAAAGTTTAATCCAGATAGGGATTATTTATGGCCATTGCCAATTACTCAACTTAGTTTGAATCCTAATTTAAAACAAAATCCAGGATGGGTTAATTAATAGATTTAAGTTATATGTCAAAATTATCTGATGAATACCTAAAATTTAATATCTTTAATGTGATGGGTTTATCAATGATTCCCTAATCTAAGGATTGAAAAATAAAATAACCAAGTTAATATATAAACTTCATCTAAATATTATATCAAATTTATTGTTATTCAATGAATCCAAGAAGTTATTTTTTATCGGTAGGCAGGAGCTTAGGCAAGGCGATAGATCCAGGGATCTATATGGCAATTGCTCAGCTCCTGCTGAGCCGTATACCTAAAGGAGTCGGTATATCCATTCTCAAGTTAATCAGGCAAGAGAATGTATATTATCCTATTAAGCCATACCGATTATGAATAGAAGAAACCTAATTAAAGGAGCGACCCTATGGGGTTTATCTTCTTTTGGGATATCCAGGCTGGCCGCTCAAGAGCAGCAGGAGTCTATTTCATCTATACCAAATGATCGTGCCTATTGGGTAAAGCTATTGCAGCAGATGGCAACTCCGATATTAGGCAGTATCAGTAAACAAGAATTTCGTAAGCAGATGCCTATGCAGGTAAGTCCGAGTTTTGATTCTCGGGATTCAGGAGTAGGATATTTAGAAGCTTTTGGAAGATTGCTGGCTGGTATGGCTCCGTGGTTAGCCTTGCCTGAAGATCAGACGGCAGAAGGGCGCTTACGTACCCAGTTTAAGAAACAGGCGCTTTTGGGCATCCAATATGGGCTAGACCCTGCAAGTCCGGATTATTTTTCATGGAGAGTTGCATCTTCTCAAACCCTAGTTGATGCCGCACATTTGGCACAGGCTTTTTTACGTGCGCCAAAGGCCCTTTGGGAGCCTCTTCCTGAAAGGACAAAAAAACAAGTAATTGCCGAATTTAAAAGACTGCGTCAAATAAAACCCAATGAAAGCAACTGGTTACTTTTTGCGGCCATGACGGAAACCTTTTTATACGAAGTCGGTGCGGATTGTGTTCGGGAGAAAATAGATTATGCCATATATAAATTCGATCAGGACTGGTATGTGGGGGATGGCTGGTACTCCGATGGGGCGAGATTTAGCTTTGATCATTATAATGGCTATGTGATCCATTCTATGTTGGTCGATACATTAAGACATAATCTGGCTGCGGATAGAAAGTATGTAGAACTTTATGAAAGAGCATACCTTCGGATGCAGCGTTATGGGCATCACTTAGAGCGCATGATTTCTCCGGAGGGCTATTATCTCGTGGTCGGGCGATCCTCGACATATAGAAATGCGG
>DAIQRP010000001.1:0-1903 GCA_036786125.1 Sphingobacterium sp. | reverse complement strand
CAATTGATCTTAGATCAGAAGCTACCCGAGGATTTAAGTAATGGGCAACTTCGCGCAGCCCTCACAGCTGTCAAAAAGAAGATTTATGTGCCCAATACCTATACAAAAGAAGGCTGGCTGAGGATGGGTCTTGTTGGAGATCAACAACAAAATCTAGCCGATTATTATACCAATGCGGGCTCGATGTATGTGGCATCTCTATCCTTTCTACCCTTAGGGCTACCAGCGGATCATGACTTTTGGACCTGTGCTTCCGAGCCCTGGACTAGCCAGCAGATTTTTGCGGGCAGGCAATTTGCCAAAGACTATTATGTTACCTATTAATTATACCATATGAAATCAACAATTTTAGCATCTCTATGTATGCTGATGAGTGTTTCTGCGGCGCAAGCGCAGTTTAAAGGAAAGTTAAACCTATCCGAAGAGTTTGTGTCCAGTAATCTAGTCGATGCCGGAAAACAATTAAAGTATTTAGCGACACAGACGGAGGCTACAAAAATGCCGAGGACCTTTGAGAAAGGAGAGCAGCAACCTTCAAATACCGGATGGTGGACCTCGGGATTCTATCCTGGAAGTTTATTATATCTATATGAAGCGACTGGAGATGCGGAGTTTTTAGCTTTATCTAAAGACAAGTTAAAAATTTTAGAAAAAGAAAAGTACAATAAGGGTACACATGATTTGGGTTTTATGTTATTCTGTTCATTTGGCAATGCCTTACGCCTGACTGGAGATTCTACAGCATATGTAGAGATCCTATCTACAGGAGCGGAGTCGTTGAGTTCCCGATTTTCTCCAGTGACTAAGACGATTCGGTCTTGGGATCATGGAGGTTGGAAATTTCCGGTTATTATTGATAATATGATGAATCTGGAATTTTTAGCTCAGGTGTCTAAAATTACAGGGAATAAAAAATATATAGACATTGCAAAAACGCATGCCAATACCACCATGAAGAACCATTTCCGTAAAGATTACAGTTCCTACCATGTGGTAGACTATGATCCAGAAACGGGAAAGGCTATTGCTCATCAAACGGCGCAAGGGGCATTCGATGAGTCTTCTTGGGCACGTGGACAGGCTTGGGCCTTATATGGATATGTATTGATGTATCGAGAGACAAAGGATAAAAAATATTTAGATTTGGCAAGGCATATTGCTAAATTCTATTTAAACCATCCACAATTGCCTGCAGACTTAATCCCTTATTGGGATTTCGATAAGGATCAGATTCCTGCAGATAGCAAATATTATATCAATAAAGACCTTAGGGACGTCTCTTCAGCTTCTGTTGTAGCATCTGCTTTATTAGAGTTGAGTCTATATACCAAAGGGGCAGAGGCTAAAAATTACTTAGAGAAGTCGGAGTTAATGTTAAAATCATTGTCTTCGGCACCTTATAAAGCTACGTATCAGGATAATGGTGGATTTATCTTAAAACATTCAGTAGGATCGATTCCACATAATACAGAAATTGATGTTCCATTGACTTATGCGGACTACTATTATTTGGAAGCACTCATTCGATATGGGCGTATGCTGAAGGGCGAAAAAATAATTAAAGAATAAGAAAAATCAAATAAAAGGCTGTTACTTTTTCAATTACTTGGGAGGGTGCAGCCTTTGTACTATAAATATTTTAAAAAATAATTCACTAATTATTTGATACTTAGAAAAAACTTTGTAATTTTGCAGTCCCTTAAATGGGGATAGTATGTCTTGAGCGAAGCCCTACTGCTTCGATGGACTTTTAATTAATTAATTTACAACATGTCAGGAATTATTGGTAAAAAAGTAGGAATGACAAGCTTGTTCGATGCTGATGGAAAAAACATTCCATGTACAGTGATACAAGCTGGACCGTGCGTGGTTACGCAGATACGTACGGAAGAGAAAGATGGCT
>DAIQRP010000250.1:0-1518 GCA_036786125.1 Sphingobacterium sp. | reverse complement strand
CAAAGGGAGTCGAACCCCTAACCTCCTGATCCGTAGTCAGGTGCTCTATCCAATTAAGCTATGAGCGCGGCAACCGTCACGTCTAAAACACAATCGTCTTTTCCGTTTTGGTGATGCAAATATAGGCAAATATGCATTGACTCCAAATTTTTTTTTCAATTTGACAGACTTATCAGTTAAAAAACGAATTAACTAATTGATTTTTATCTGGTTAATTTTCAATTATTTATTTATTACTATACAATAAATAAATCCCATTTTTTTGAATAAAAATAGCGCAGAACTAAACCATATACCTGCTTATTTTGTTATTCTTTTGGAAAACTAGCATCTATCTAAAAATAATAGGATTTATTTTTAAAAGGGAGCATCAAAAATCGATTATATAGTATGGTGAATAAGGTCAATAATATCAGCGAACTACATCAGAGACTGGGGCTAGAAGCCCCCATAAACCCCTTATTATCAGTTATCGATATGGTTCATTTTGATTCTATTTATAAAATAATCGATAGACCACCTGCTGTTTTTGGCTTTTATTCCATTATCCTAAAAATTATAGATGGGGACTTGGTCTATGGACGGAATCGCTTTGATTTCAGTCAAGGATCCATGGTATTTATTTCTCCAGGGCAGATGCTGCGTGCGCATGGAAAAGTAGTAACCCAAGAAGGAGTCGGCCTTTTTTTTCAGGAAGACCTTATTCGGGGAACGCTATTAGATCGCTTAGCAGATAAATATGTGTTTTTCAACTATGAAATTAATGAAGCGCTTCATGTCTCTGAAGCTGAAAAGATTATTATCAACCGCCTATTAGCAGATATTAAGGAGGCTAGTGTAGCTACTGAGGACGAGTATACCCCAAAAATTTTAGTCAGTTTAATCAGTCTACTCCTAACCTATGCCGAAAAATTTTATAGCCGGCAGTTTCAGACCCGAAGCCATTTAAATAATGACTTAATCAGTCAATTTGAACGTCATCTCAATCTCTATTTTCAAGAAGAGCAAGCTCTAGAACAAGGATTACCTACAGTGTCATATTTTGCCGATAGCCTGTCTTTATCTCCTAGCTATCTCTCGGATCTGCTCCATAGATATACCGGAATTTCAGCTCAGGAGCATATACATAAAAGATTGATACAGGAATCGAAAAGACTCTTATCCGGCACCTATTTAAATATTAGCGAAATAGCTTACCGACTGGGCTTTAAGTATCCTTCCCATTTCACTAAATTCTTTAAAACTAAAACGGCACGCTCCCCAAAAGACTATCGCGAACAGGATGCTTATTCTCATTATCCTTTAAATCGTGGAAATGTATAATGATCAGGCCCTAAGGTATAAGTTTCAGGTTTTTTTGATGACTACCTTTGACTTATAAACAATGAAATTAATACATATGAAACAAATAGCAGAATTTTTAAATCGTGCTGCAAGCAGTACAGAGGAAGCCTTACAAATTTTTGATTCTTTAGAAATTGTAGATACAGATTTTATGCTCGGAAAATGGAAAGGCCA
>DAIQRP010000249.1:0-1531 GCA_036786125.1 Sphingobacterium sp. | reverse complement strand
AGCAGGAGCAACCTATGCCTTTTCCAAATATTTTAGAGCTACTGTAGCTTATGATAAGAATTTTATTGGAGATGGATATCGCTCGATGTTATTATCTGACTTTTCCTCGAATTATTCTCATGTCAAACTACAAGGTTCTGTAGGAAATGTGCAATATACCTCGATCTGGGCTTATATGAATGATCCGACCAATCCAAGAAAAGATGCTGCCGGCAATGTAGACCGCTATGGTGATGGCGCTAAATGGGGAGCTTTTCAATATATAGACTATAATGCAACCAATAGATTATCCGTAGGATTTTTCCAAGCTATAGTTTGGGCCGATCAGGATGCCGCTGGAAAACGAGGATTTGACTTTAATTATATCAACCCTTTGATGTTCTTGCGTCCTGTGGAATCGAATAATTCGACCTCTCCAGATAAGATGTTCCTAGGCTTAAATGCTAAATATAAAGTTTTAAACACGATGTCCGTTTATGGGCAGTTTCTATTGGGAGAATTTACCGCTAAGGAATTTTTTGCCGGAAATGGTTATGCACATAATAAATGGGGGGCACAGATTGGTGTTAGAGGCTTTAATGCGTTTAAAGTCGATCGCTTAAACTACCTCTTAGAATATAATACGGCACGTCCATATACCTATGCGCATTTTACCACAGAATCCAACTATTCTAATAATTCAGAGCCTTTAGCACATCCTTCAGGAGCGAACTTTAGGGAAATTGTAGGCCTCTTAAATTATTCTTGGAATCGCTTTGACTTTGCCTTAAAAGCTGTGTATAACCAAGGCGGACTGGATCTGCCAGATGGTTCGAATATGGGAGGTAATATCTTTAAGTCATATAATACTATTCCAAATATGTATGGAAATCATATTGGACAAGGGATTAAAAATGAAGTTTATTACGGAGACGCTCGTGTAGCTTATATATTAAATCCTAAATATAATTTACGTTTTGAATTAGGATATACACAACGTTACCAAAAATCGCATTATGACGTGCCTGTCACAAACAAATCCGGAGTTATTAATTTTGGCTTACGCTCATCGTTCCGAAGTTTTTATAATGACTTTTAATAATTAATGCTATTTTTAAAGCAGGGAGCAATTTTTTAAAAACAGAAGGAGACATAAGAAATTATGAAGAAAATATTAATTATTAATGGACCTAACCTTAATTTATTAGGCGTACGTGAGCAGAGTATCTATGGAAGTCAAGATTTCTTAACATATTTTGAGCAGTTAAAAACCCAATTTCAAGGACAGGTTGAATTGACTTATTTTCAATCCAATACAGAGGGTTTTATAATAGATAAAATTCATGAAGTTGGATTCGAATGGGATGGTATCGTGTTAAATGCGGGAGCCTATACCCATACCTCTGTCGCTATAGGCGATGCTATTGCTGCGGTAACTACGCCTGTAATAGAAGTACATATTTCCAATGTATATACAAGGGAGGAATTTAGACATCACTCGTTCTTAGCCAAAAACTGTAAAGGGGTGATTTGTGGTTTTGGACTAGCAAGT
>DAIQRP010000248.1:1378-1596 GCA_036786125.1 Sphingobacterium sp. | reverse complement strand
ACAAAAGGGACAAGGAGTTGCAGCTTGCTATATTAAACCGGAACATCGCGTATGCGGTGATATAGACTGGTATTTCCAAAACAATGGCTACAGTAAGGCTCGAGAATATTTAAAAAAGCAGAAGATATCTTACAGAGAAACAGCAGGATTAGATATAGATTACAATTTTCAGAATGTACCTATAGAGCATCATCAGGATCTCTTCCATATTAGAAGTC
>DAIQRP010000248.1:0-1357 GCA_036786125.1 Sphingobacterium sp. | reverse complement strand
TATTTAGATACTTTGGAAAAAAGCTATCAAAATAAACAACAAGCAGAAATAATTAATGGCACAGGAATTACCTTACTTGCTCCAGAACTTCAAATTTTACAAATAAATGCCCATATTTTGAAACATATGATATCGTTTGGTATAGGATATAGACAAATTTGTGACGCTGCGATGCTTTATAGGGCTTACAAAGGTCAGGTTGATAATGATGCTTTAAAGAATATGTATAAGAAGGCAGGAATTTTAAAATGGGTTCATGTGCTACATCACTTACTCGAAAGTCATATGGGTTTAGAAAAAAATTATATACCTTTCGAATATCCAAAAAATATTACATCTGACTGGATGCTGAATGAAATCTGGAATGGAGGAAATTTTGGACATTACGACGATCGATATGTAAACGGTAAAGTTATAAAAACTATTTCGGTATATCCCGACGGAGCTAAAAGATTATGGGGAAACTTTAAACGATATTTTCCTTATGCCCCTCAGGAGGCTATTTTTTTACCAATCATAAAGCTTTATGCAAAAATAAAAGGAACTGAGTTTGATTAAATAATAAAAGGAGCTTGCAAAACATGACGCTCCTTTTATTATTTGATATATTTTGTATTATTTACTGAAAGCCTGGTCAATGGCGATCCTGATTCGAACACGCTCCTCGTCTGTTAAATTAGACCCCGAAGGCAAACACAACCCCTTATCAAACAATTCTTCTGCAACAGTTGTACCATAATAAGGAGTTCCTTCAAATACAGGCTGTAGATGCATAGGTTTCCATAAGGGTCTCGACTCAATATTAACCTCTAACAAAGCTAATCGAAGCTCTTCACGAGTAATCCCCGCCTCAGCAGGCTCAATTGTAATTGCCGCCAACCAGTGATTGGAATAAAAATCTATTGTAGGCGCAACAAATACGGATACGCCTTTATACTTTGCAAATAGATCAACATAAAAGTTTGTCATGCTACGACGCGCTTCGACACGTGCGGCCAAAACCTCCATTTGACCACGTCCAATGCCAGCGCAAATATTTGACATACGGTAGTTATAACCAATATGCGAATGTTGATAATGAGGTGCATCGTCACGAGCTTGAGTCGATAGGAAAACCGCTTTATCTTTATCTTCTTTAGAATGACACACCAATGCTCCACCACCAGAAGTTGTTATAATTTTATTTCCATTAAAACTTAATATACCAAACTTTCCAAATGTACCACATGCTTTGCCTTTATAAGTAGACCCTAATGCTTCCGCTGCGTCTTCAATAATTGGAATATTATATTGTTGGGCTACAGCTAAAATTTCATCCATTTTTGCTGGCATACCATACAAATGAACAACAATAATT
>DAIQRP010000247.1:0-1599 GCA_036786125.1 Sphingobacterium sp. | reverse complement strand
AAAAAAAAAAAGGTTTTCAAACGGGGAGAATGAAAACCTTTTATAACCAATTATAAACCTAAATTATGATACCACAAAGATAAGTGTATTTATTACACTATGCAAGTTTTTTTAAAACTTTTTTTCTCAGGCCTATTTTCTTTTTTGTGTATCTTTGAGTGACAAATTACAAATACTATGTTTACAGGAATTATCGAAACTATTGGACAGGTTGCTCGAATAGAAAAAGAAGATACCAATATCCACTACTATATTGATTCAGACTTATCTTCCACGTTAAAAATAGATCAGAGTGTATCTCATAATGGGGTCTGTCTAACAGTTGTGGAATTAAACGATAAGCAACATAAGGTTACCGCTATAGACGAAACACTTCAAAAGTCAAATTTGGGTGAATTAAAGGTTGGAGACTATGTAAATATAGAACGTTGCACTTTAGCGGGAGGTCGCTTTGATGGACATATTGTACAGGGACATGTGGACCAGGTTGCGCGCTGTATCGCAAAAGAGAATCAGCATGGCAGTTGGTTATTTACCTTTGAGTACGATGCCAGTTTAAATAATATCACCGTAGAAAAAGGCTCGATTACCGTGAATGGTATTAGCTTGACAGTTGTCAATTCCAAAGACAATCAATTTTCAGTAGCCATCATACCTTATACTATTGAGCATACCAACCTAAAGCAGGTTGAGGTTGGTAGTACCGTTAATATTGAATTTGATATTATTGGTAAGTATGTGACAAAAATTATGTCCTTAAGAAATTAATAAAAAAGCCGATTGAATTATCAATCGGCTTTTTTTAAGGCCATTACTCGAGGTATCTACCCTGTCGGACTAATAGAGCTCTATATTTATTGAATACAGATGCTTTAGAAACAAATCCCAAATAATGGTCATCTTCATCTAATACAGGAAGCATCCATACATCGTCTTTATTCATTTTAGCCATCACCAGCTCCATATCATCATGATAACGTATCATATCGTTTGGCTTATTGCCCAATAATTCAAACTTAAGCTCCTTTCCTTCAATTTCTCCTAAGAGTATGGAAAATAGTTGTTCGGAAAAAATCATGCCCAAGAAGACTCCCTCTGCATCTACAATAGGGAATATATTTCGTTTGGAATGAATAATATCTGTCTTACGTTGCTCCGGTGTCTCATCAGGTCTTAAGATAACAAAATTAGTCTCTAAGACATAGCGGATTTTCATCATACTCAATACCGTCCGATCTTTATTTTCATAAGATAATAAATCCCCAGAATCCGCTAACACTTTGGTGTAAATGGAGTGTTTTAACACACCTCTATTAATTAAATATGAGATCGAGGCAACAATCATTAAAGGAACCATTAATGCATAACCGCCCGTAATTTCAGCAATTAAAAAGATACCTGTCAGAGGCGCATGCATAATCCCACTTAAAGCTCCTGCCATTCCCGCCATAGTAAAATTAGGCACATTCAGTTCCGTTATCCCGGTTAGGTTCACGCCATAGGCAAATGCAAAACCCAATAGACCGCCCATCACTAAACTTGGACCAAAGACTCCCCCATTTCCACCTCCATTCAGGGTAAATAGCGCCGCAAAAGATT
>DAIQRP010000042.1:20539-22923 GCA_036786125.1 Sphingobacterium sp. | reverse complement strand
GGAGCAGTTGGTAGCTCGTCGGGCTCATAACCCGAAGGTCATCAGTTCGAGTCTGGTTCCCGCTACTAAAGAGCTAACATGCCTGTTAGCTCGACGATATATTGCGGGATGGAGCAGTTGGTAGCTCGTCGGGCTCATAACCCGAAGGTCATCAGTTCGAGTCTGGTTCCCGCTACTAAAGAGCTAACATGCCTGTTAGCTCGACGATATATTGCGGGATGGAGCAGTTGGTAGCTCGTCGGGCTCATAACCCGAAGGTCATCAGTTCGAGTCTGGTTCCCGCTACTAAAGAAGATAAAGTCGATCATAACTGATCGACTTTTCTTATTTATACCCCTATTTTTCCCCCCTTTAAAATTTGCGCAACCGATTTCGTTTAGTCAAACTTTTGATGATGTGTATTAATAAACTATTATTGTTTTATTAAACCACTAAACTATTCAGAGCTAAAGCTTTTTAGACTTAAATAATTACGCTTATTTCAGTGAAACTAGAAAACTGATGCTTATGATAATTTACTATTATTCATAAATTATGATCAAAATTTCTACGTCAAATTACCGGTTAAAACCGTTAACTCTAGCTTTGATGTTCGGTTGCGCAACACTAACCATGCAACAGACCTTAGCATCATCTAGAAAGATTGAATCACTCCATGTCTCGGCTTTGCAGCAGCAGATTTCTGGTACTGTAACGGATGGACAGCAAGCTGTATCTGGGGCTACAGTTTCTATTAAAGGAACAAATACAGCCACATCTACAGATGCACAAGGAAAATTTTCAATTACTGCCAAAAATGGGGATATTTTGGTAGTAAAATCTTTAGGATACGAATCTCAGGAGATACTGGTCTCAGGGTCTGCTGTACTTGTACACTTAACGATTGCCAATGCTCAATTAGATGAAATTGTCGTAACGGGATATTCTACTCAGAAAAAAGGGAATATTACCGCATCTATTGCTACGATTAGTTCGGATAAGCTGAAGGATGTGACCACGCCTAATGTAACTGGAATGCTGCAGGGAAAGGTCTCTGGAGTAGAGGTGGTTTCGGGGTCAGGTCAGCCGGGATCGGGATCAACCATTCGAATTCGTGGGAGAAATTCCATTTCTTCAGGAACAAATCCGCTTTGGGTAGTGGATGGGATTATTATGCATGGAACTCCAAATATCAATCCCAATGATATTGAATCGATGTCTATCTTAAAAGATGCTGCTGCAACGACTCAGTATGGTTCTCGAGGAACAAATGGAGTAATTGTCGTGACGACCAAAAGAGCGACAAAAGATGGAGAAAGCATTGTTACTGCAAATATAAAAACAGGAACCTCTCGCTTTAATCAAGGAAAATTTAAACTCATGAATTCTCAGGAGATCTGGGATTATTACAAACAGTTTAAAAATCCACAGGCGATTCCAGATAATGTCAATGAAGATGTGCTTAAAAATGACTATAACTGGTTGGATAATGGTACTAAAACTGGAATTATTAATGACCATAGCCTAACTTATTTAGGAAAGACGGAGAAAACCTCTATCTACTCAGGTGTTAATTATTATAAAGAAAGTGGAGCGGTAAAAGGTTATGAATACCAGCGTTTAGCCGGTCGATTAAATATAGATCATCAGATTTCTTCACGATTGACATTTAAGCCTAAAATTAATGTGACCTACTCCTCTACGGATAATAAACAGCATAGTCTATATGATATGTTCTTAAATATGCCCTGGGATAAGCCTTATGATGATAACGGGAATATTATTAATCCGCAAAATGCTGGGGTAAGTTGGTATGGTCGGGATAAACGAAACTATCTATATGATTTACAGTATAACTATGGAAAGAGTAATATTTTTGATATTCAGTCGAATTTAGACTTCTCTTACCGCATCTCAGATGCCTTCACGTTTGAATCTATGAACAGTCTGACCTTCTATAATAATAGGAATATGAGTTATACTGATCCTAAATCAAATGGAGGCTTATCAGATGGAGGAAGAGTGTATGATTTTGCGGATAATAGAATTACCCGTTTTTTTAATCAAATGTTAAAATACCAAAATACTTTTGGTAGACATGAAGTTTCGGGTTTTGTTGCCTATGAGTATTCAGATTATAAATATTCGAGTCTAAATGCAGAAGGTAAAGGGATTACTCCGGGTTCAGAAATTTTAGGTAATGCCTCTTCTCCACGAAGTATCGGTGGAACGAAAAATGATTATGCTTTTCAATCCGGAATTATCCAAGGGACCTATTCTTACGATAGTCGCTATAATTTTCAAGCTTCTTACCGTTTAGATGGATCTTCACGTTTTGGATCTGACAGTCGATATGGAGGATTCTATTCGGGATCTGCAGCCTGGAATATCCATAATGAATCTTT
>DAIQRP010000042.1:0-20529 GCA_036786125.1 Sphingobacterium sp. | reverse complement strand
TCTTTCTTTCAGGTCAAAGAAATTGATTTCTTACGGTTAAAAGCTTCCTTTGGTATGGTCGGTAATGTGCCTAGTTCCTTATATGCTTCCTATGATATTTTTAAATTAGATGGACAGTATAATGGAACTCCTGCAGCCTATGCCGATGTATTGGAGAACCCTAAATTATCTTGGGAGAAATCTAAGGATACGAATTTAGGAATTGAATTGGGCTTATTTAACCGCCTGACCTTAAATGCGGATTATTATTATAAAAATACCGATGGCTTACTTTATTTTGTGCAGTTTCCATCCACAGCAGGATATAGAGGTTATTGGGAAAATATCGGAGCCATCCGAAATCAAGGGCTGGAACTAGCTATAGGAGTGGATGTATTTCCAAATGACAACCCTTTTCAATGGCATCTAGACTTTAATATTTCCAAAAATAATAACCGAATTAAAGAATTAAAAGATGGTTTAGAACAACCTGCAGGGAATAAGCGATATGCTGAAGGTCGTGATATTGACTCTTGGTATATGCGAAAATGGGCTGGAGTAGATCCTGCAAATGGAGATCCCCTATGGTACCGTGTAGATAAAGAAACTGGAGAAGTGTCGACCACAAATTCGTATAATAATGCGACCTTACAGTATGTAGGAACATCTACACCTAAATATCAAGGTGGATTTTCATCTACCATGCGGTATAAAAGTTGGAGCTTAAATGCGAGTTTTTCTTATGTGAAAGGCGCTTATGCATATAATGAAGGACGTGAGTATTTCGATACCGATGGGGCCTATCCGACATACAATCAAATTAAGTTAATTAATGGCTGGTCGAGATGGACTCCGGAAAATACCAATGCCACCCATCCGGCACCGATTTATAACGGAGGAAATAACTCTAATAAAACCTCTTCTCGCTATTTAGAAGATGCATCTTTCCTACGCTTAAGAAATGTCACCTTAGGGTATCAGCTTCCGCAAACCTTTGCTGAAAAATTAAAATTGAAAAATTTGAATGTTTTTGCTTCAGCAGATAACCTATGGATTTCGACCAAATTTTCTGGTTTAGATCCTGAAGCAGCATTATTCCCTGCAAATGTATCTTCTACAGATGGAGACAGAGGAAATGCTATTTCGCAGTATCCGGCTCCTAAGCGTTTTACTTTTGGCGTTAATATTTCTTTCTAATTCGACTAACATGAAAAAACTAACATTATATATCGCATCACTTGGAATTTTAATGAGTTCATGTGATTTGAAAAAAACACCCTATGACTCCCTGACGAAAGAGGAAATCAATAAAATTGAAGGAGGCATAGAAACCCTAAATTTAGGGAACTATCACAATTTAAAAAGTTGGGTGGAAAACTGGCATCGGCTTACTGAATACCCTGGAGACAATGTGTCTTTAAGTGGAACGACTACCGATAACTTCTTCTATTCCTATAATTATCAACGCCTGGTTAATAATTCCCGGGCGAATTCTCTATGGTCTTTATCCTATAAAATTATTGTAGGAACAAATATTATTTTAGAGCAAATTAACGCAGGAGAATCCGATAAGAATGATCAAATTATTGCGGAAAATTTATATATCCGTTCTTTAATGTATTTCTATTTAACCAACTTATTTGGAAAACCTTATAATCAAGGAACGGAAAATCTAGCTGTGCCCATTAAATTATCCTCGAATGTGAATGAGAATAATCCACGGAATACCATAGGGGAGGTGTATGCTCAGATGGAAAAAGACCTGCTTGAGGCTGAATCTTTATTTAAAGAAAATAAAGGTAATATCTATGCCACTAAAGAATCTACACAAGCTTTATTAGCACGTCTGTATTTATATAAGGAAGATCAAGCTAAAGCGTTAGAATATGCCAATAAGGTGATTAATTCAGGCAAGTATAGTTTATTATCTACTGCAGAATATAAAGATTTTGCCGTGAAAGCTCCGGAAAATAATCCCGAGGCTATCTTCGCGATTAAATTTGTAAAAGATGTGGATTATAAAGATAATGGATGGTATACCATAGGTTCAATGTATGCGAATATTCAGGGTTCAGGTTGGGGAGAGATGTATGCTTCGAGATCTTATTTAGAAGCCGTACGAAAATACCCTGAAGATGTACGTTATTCATTAATAGAACCCGTAGTGCTGGATAATAAAGTATGGAAAGCGTATTATGTAAATGATGCGTTGAAATATGAAAATGTGACGGTAACTAAAAATGGTGACGATTATACGTATGTGGATACGGATAATTCTTCTAAACAGTTAATTAAAGAATCTAATGGCGCTGGAGCCTATCAGTATTATATCCAAATCGCAGGTAAAAAGAGAACAGTTTTAATCGACCATCTCTTAGATGCTAGAAATGGATATCTAAAATACTATATTTTAAAATGTTCGGGACAGGAAGGGCAGGCTCATCTCTGGTCTCCAGTAATCTCTAGACTTTCTGAAATCTATTTAATTCGTGCAGAAGCCTATGCTAAATTGGGGCAAACTCAACAAGCTTTAGATGATGTGAATATGATACGGAAGCGTGCTGGAATTCCTGTCGCTGGTTTAATAACCATAGGAAATTTAGGAAATAGAACCGCATTGGATGCTGTTTTAGACGAAAGACAACTGGAACTAGCTTGGGAAGGCCATCGTAAATTTGATATTTTTAGAAATGGCAGAACATTAGATCGTAACTATCCAGGTACACACTATGTGAATGCGAACTCCTTCTTAAGCATAGAAGCAAATTCAAAACTGATTATTGATTTAATCCCTGAACAGCAAATCGTCCTCTCCAATGGCGTGCTTGTACAGAATGAATTATAGGCTGTAAGAAATAAAAGATAAGCCGCTTTAAATAAAATAGAAAGCCGTATTTTTAATTAAATACGGCTTTTTTATTAATATTCGAAGGAACGCTACATTTTGCCATTCCAATTGTGTAACTTTGTACCCTTATATATAAAATAGAATAAAACTATATTCTACCCTCGGGTAGTATTATAATTAGTCAAAATATGGCAAATATTGTTGCAATCGTAGGCCGTCCAAATGTCGGTAAATCAACTCTTTTTAATAGATTAACGGAAAGTAGAAAGGCTATCGTTGATGACTTTAGTGGGGTAACCAGAGATCGTCACTATGGACAGGCGGAATGGATAGGAAAGAATTTTACAGTTATTGATACCGGTGGATATGTTCACGGTTCAGATGATATTTTTGAAGAAGCAATTCGTGACCAAGTATATATCGCTATTGAAGAAGCTACGGTAGTCATCTTTATGGTGGATGTCACTACAGGGATTACAGATTTAGATGATGAAATTGCAGATATCTTAAGAAGAAGTACGAAGCCCGTTTATGTGGTGGCTAATAAAGTCGATCATGCGAGATTACACCATGATTCCGCAGAATTTTATGCTTTTGGATTAGGAGAAATCTATAATATTTCTTCTGCGACAGGTTCTGGAACAGGGGAATTATTAGATATGGTTGTTTCCCACTTTGAAGTATTGGATGAAGAAGAAAACTCGTTGCCTAAATATACCATTGTAGGACGCCCGAATGTAGGTAAGTCTTCTTTAACCAATGCATTATTAGGAAAAGATCGTAATATCGTAACTCCTATTGCAGGTACAACGAGAGATTCTATTCGTATCCACTATAATCAATTTGGACATGAGTTCTTACTGATTGATACAGCAGGTTTACGTCGTAAATCTAAAGTAAATGAAGATATTGAATTCTATTCTGTCATGCGTACCATCAAAGCATTGGAGGATTCCGATGTAGTTATCTTAATGTTAGATGCTAATGATGGGATTGAAGCGCAAGATATTAATATCTTCCACTTAGCAGAGAAAAATAAAAAAGGAGTAGTTATTGTTGTTAATAAATGGGATTTAGTAGAGAAGGACAACAAGACCATGAAGGATTTCGAAGCGCGTATTCGCGAGAAGATTGCGCCTTTCTCGGATGTGCCTATTGTCTTTACTTCAGTAACCGAAAAACAACGTATTCATAAGACATTAGAAGTTGCTGCTAAGGTATATGAGAATAGATCGAAGAAGATTCCTACTTCGAAATTAAATGAGGTCATGTTAGACGTTATTGAAAACTATCCTCCACCAGCAATTAAAGGAAAGTATATTAAGATTAAATATATTACTCAGCTTCCGGGGCGTACCCCAATGTTTGCATTTTTCTGTAATCTACCTCAGTATATTAAAGATCCGTATAAACGTTATATTGAAAATAAACTTCGTGAGCACTTTGACTTTCAGGGCGTTCCGATTCAAATCTATTTTAGACAAAAATAAGCTACTTAGATCGTATTATCTATGGAAAATAATCTAGTCCTATACAATACTATATCACGTAAGAAAGAAAAATTTGACCCCATACATCCCTCATTAGTAGGGATGTATGTTTGTGGTCCCACGGTATATTCTGATGTTCATTTAGGAAACTGCCGTACCTTTGTTTCTTTCGATTTAATATTCCGTTACTTATTACATCTGGGATATAAAGTACGTTATGTACGAAATATTACAGATGCAGGACATTTAGAGGGAGATAATGATGAAGGGGATGATAAATTTGCTAAAAAAGCGAAGTTAGAACAGTTAGAGCCGATGGAAATTGTTCAAAAATATACCATTGGTTTTCATGATGTACTGCGTCTTTTTAATGCCCTTCCTCCAAGTATTGAACCTACAGCAACAGGCCATATTTCAGAACAGATAGAAATGGTTCAGCAGATTATAGCGAATGGATATGCGTATGAAGTAAATGGTACAGTCTACTTCGATGTAGAGAAATATACCCAGGATTACGACTATACAATTCTAACTAATCGCAAGCTCGAGGACTTATTAAATGGGACTCGGGAACTAGGCGGACAGGATGAGAAAAGAGGTCGTTTAGATTTTGCATTATGGATTAAAGCGAAGCCTGAGCATATTATGCAATGGCCTTCCCCTTGGTCTGTAGGATTCCCAGGATGGCATATTGAATGTTCTGCGATGTCTAGAAAATATCTAGGCGATCAATTTGATATTCATGGTGGAGGTATGGATTTAGCAGCCACGCACCATACCAATGAGATTGCTCAGTCTGAAGCATGTAATCATACTTCTCCAGCGAAATATTGGATGCATACAAATATGCTTACCGTGAATGGAGCCCGGATGTCCAAATCTTCAGGAAATGGGTTTTTACCGCAACAACTATTTACTGGAGATCACCCGCTCTTAGATCGAGGTTATTCGCCGATGTCGGTACGTTTCTTTATGTTGCAAGCACACTATCGTTCCACCTTAGATTTCTCTAATGAAGCTTTAGATGCTGCGGATAAAGGATTCAAACGATTGATGACCGCTATAAGTCTGCTCGATAAAATTAAGGTAAGCAAAGGCAAAGCTTCATTTGATATGGATGCGATTCGCGCGAAGTGTTATGCTGCAATGGATGATGATTTCAATAGCCCGATTTTAATCGCTGAGCTATTTGAGGTTGTGCGCCTGATTAATTCAATTTATGATGGTAAAGCTGCTGTAGATGAAAAGGGATTAGCGGCATTAAAATTATTTATGTCAGATTTTGTTTTCGATATCTTAGGCTTAAAAGATGATGCTACCACAGATCATGATAGCATGGATGATATTATGTCCATAGTCATCAAATTACGTAATGAAGCAAAAGCAAATAAAGATTTCGCTACTTCGGATCGTATTCGGGAAGAGCTGACGGCTATCGGTATACAACTTAAAGATAGTAAAGAAGGAACACTTTGGAATAAGATTTGATAGTATAAGTCTTTTATAAAATTAGTTGAATGAAAATATTAAATACATTAGCTGTAACCACTCTATTCAGTATACAAACATCTGTTCTATTAGCTCAGCTACCGGAAAAGGTAGGGAGTTTAATTCGTGCCGATCAATCTGCAGCTAATCTATCTAAAAGTTCAACGCCACATCAAGCGCTGATGTCGATTATTGATAAGACGTCTACGTTTTATCAACCGACGGAGGTTAATGCATTCGATTATTTAAGTAATCGCCCGAATATTGCTGATGTAATGAGCTGGGAGCCTAAATTTGCCCTAGTTGCCAAAAGCCAGAATTGGGGTATGACTACCGGGCCGATGGAGTTTCAAAAGGTAGGCGCAAGAAAACGTTATGGAGAATATCTAGCGATCTGGAAACGTAATAAAAAAGGGCTGTGGGCTTTAGATTTCCGTGCAGAAGTAGAACATTTTGAACCGAAACGCCAGTTGGATTTAGCGTATTTTGAACCGGACAATAGTTGGTATCTAAAACATCGTTCTAAAGTCCGCCTGGAGCAGCGTGAAGATGTGATTCTAGAAACGGATAAGGTATTTTCTACGATCTTAAAATCGAATAATGAAGCGGCTTATTCAGAGTTTCTAAAAGATGATGTGCGTTTTCTCTTTCCTTGGCAAGAGCCTATTATCGGAAAGAAAGAAGTCCTATCTTTCCTTAAAAAGCAGCGTATAGAGTTAGAAACAACGCCAGTAAAAGTAGGAAGAGCGTATTCCGGTGAATATGCTTACTCCTCAGGAACGGCAAATGTAGCGTTGAAAGATCAAGTAGTTAAATATAATTATATCCGCGTCTGGGAGCTTCAAGAAGATTTTCAATGGAAGGTAATTGTAGAAATGCTATTCGAACGTTAATAAAATATACAAATAAAAAAAGCCACTTTTTCAAGTGGCTTTTTTTATTTAATGATTATTTTTTGTCCAGATCTTTAAATCTTCACAGCTGGAGAAATCATCGTTAATTTCTATAAAGGTGGTATTTCTACGTTGTTCAAACCATTCTGATAATTTCTTATTTGTCTTATCATCAATAGCTGCTTCTTTAATCTTCGCGAAATCCTGATCTAAATTTGCTTTATGTGGAGGGATTCGAGTTTTAAGATAATTAAAACGGTATCCTACTTTTCCTGAACGATCGGTGAACTGTACAGGTTTTGAATATTCTCCGGGTTTTAGAGGGTCGATAGCTGTAAATACCGAAGCTTCTAATTTATCCACTGAAATTAATGTCGTCCGGCTTTGTCCTTCAGGACTTAATACCATTCCTCCATTATATTTCGTTTCTTTATTATCCGAGTATGTGGATGCGGCATGGTAGAAATCTAATTTTTTAGATACTACACGGTCATAAATACTATCAATTTTTGCTTTGGTACGATCTAATGCAGATTGTGTAGGCTTAATACTGATTAATATGTGTCTAGATTTTACCTCTTCCCCACGGCGCTCTAATACTTGTAAAAAGTGAAATCCAAATTCCGACTCAAAGACTTGAGAAATTTCTCCGGGCTTTAGCTTAAATGCTACAGCGGAGAATTCTTTTACGAAATTATCACGGGTAGAAAATCCTAAGTCTCCACCATAAGGAGCTGATCCAGGATCCTGAGAATACAAGCGTGCAATTGTCGCAAACTCAGCTCCATTGATGACCTGCTGTCTCAATTCCTCTGCACGTTTACGATATTGTTCTTTTTCTTCTTTAGTAAGTTCAGGGTACATAACTAACTCTCCAATTTCAACTTCAGTATTAAAATAAGGTAGGGAGTCAGTAGATAGTCCTTCGAAATAACGTTTGACCTCTAAAGGGGTAACATCAATCTTGGAAACAATATTCTGTTGCATTTTTTGAGCCTTTAATTGCTCATATACATTAGAACGCATCTCTTCTTTATATTGTAACAAAGAGCGATTGAGGAATGTCTCTAAGCGATCTTGACCGCCGGCTTGTTGAGACATATAACGAAGTCTGTTATTCAGGTTGTCATCAACTTCAGACTCGGAAACTTCAATCGAATCGAGGATAGCTTGTTGAGCTAATAATTTCTGTGTTAATGCTTGTTGTAATAAATAACATTTGAAATTGTCATCAGCTTTATTTCCTTGTGCCAGATATTGCGCATATTGCATATCTAAATCAGATTGCAATATAATATTGGAACCTACTGTGGCTACTACTCTGTCTACTAATTTGCTTTGTGCGAAGCTGGATTGCAGCGCGACAAAAGTTAAAACTAGTAACATCACTATGTTTCTTTTCATTCGAAGAAGATTGTTTTGTCTTTTTTATTTGCTATATGCTCAAATTTAATATTATTCAGGAGCACCACAAAATTATTAGAATATATTAATTATTCTTAATTTTAATTAAATAATAATATTGCGTTCTTAGATATGGTTTTAAGTCCCAAGGTGCAAACGCAATTTAGATGAGCTAAAATACATATTTGAGCTGAGCTAAAGATACTTTTAACCAAATTTAACTAAAAAAAATCATCCATTTTTATGAAAAAAATATTTGCTCAATTCTGCCTTATGCTCCCATTTTTTGCGGTGGCTCAGGAAACTATTCCTATGTATGTAGGAACTTATACTGCTCCCGGAAAAAGCCTCGGAATATATACCTATGCATTAAATTTAAAAGACGGTTCTTCGACTAAAATAGCTCAGGTAGAAACTCCCAATCCTTCCTTTTTAGCGAAAGATAAAAAAGGTAAATTTTTATATGCTGTCAATGAGTTAGAAGGTGGAAAAGGTGCCGTTTCTGCTTTTTCTATAGATCAAGGGAAATTGACTTATTTAAATACGCTACCCTCCGAGGGAGATGCGCCTTGTTTTGTGGCCTTACATCCTTCAGGGAACTGGTTAAGTGTAGCCAATTATGCCGGAGGTTCATTGACTACATTTGATATTGCTTCAGATGGATCTTTAGAGAAAAGAAATAGCCATCTGCAATTTGAAGGTCAAGGTGTGGATCCTGTACGTCAGACGGCTCCACATGTGCATTCTACATTTTTTAATAAAAAAGGAACTGAACTCTTTGTTCAAGATTTGGGACTCGATCAGATTACCGTATTTAAAACAGATAAATCTGGTCGTTTAGTAGATAATAAAGAAGTTATCTTTACCAATCCCGGAAGTGGACCTAGGCATATTGCTTTTTCGAAAAATGAAAAGTATATGTATGTAATCTTGGAGATGACAGGACGCATTGGAGTCTATGAAAGACAAGCCGGAAAGTGGGTGTTCCAGCAGGATATAGACCTTAATCCTTCGGATTTTGTAGGGGAAAATGGAGCCGCGGAAATTAAAGTTTCCCCCGATGGTAAGTTTATCTATGCCTCTAATAGAGGGACGGCAAACTTGATTTCCATTTATAAAATCCAAAATAATGGACTGTTAGAAAATGTAGCTTATGTTCCAGTTTTAGGTCAGGGGCCGCGTAATTTTAATTTTACGCCTAATGGTCAGTTATTATTAGTGGCTAATCAAAACACGGATAATATCCGCGTATTTAAACGGGATATTACCAGTGGTCTGTTGACGGATACAGGGCAGGAGATTTCAGTTCATGCACCTGTCTGCATTATTTTTTAAGTCTTAACATTGCTGCTAGCGCATTAATCCTTTTTTTTCGATTTATCTACTTCAGATGATGCCGTATCTTCGGCTGCTGTATCATCTGAAGGATTTTGATCTGCTTGTTCTACTTGCTCTTGAAGATCCTGGAGAATTTCTACTTTTAGACTCGGCGCATCTGTCTCTTCAAAGCTAGGAATTTCATTATCTGCTTTTTCTACATTACTGGCAATATCTGGATTTTCTTCCTCAAATATTTCCATATCTGCTTCATCTTCTTCCTTGATTTCTGCAGCTGTAGGTTTTTCCTCTATCTCCTCTTTAGAAAGCCCTTGAAGTTTATATCTTTCACATTTAATATCTTCTTCTAAATCATCTAAGATGGTTCCTTTCCATTTGGGCGTACCTATTTTATAGGCAGACCTTCCAATCATATGGGCCGCCACAGGAGTCGTCAAAATTAGAAAGAAACTAATGGCAATAGCCTTTGTTGTAACCGAGATATCTGGGAATAAAATGGCGGTACAGAGTAAAAATAATCCTATACCTAAGGTCGCCGCTTTTACGGTAACGGAAAGGCGTAGATAAAAATCAGGCATGCGTAATATTCCGATTGAAGCAAATAGAATCGCTAAGGCCCCAATGGTACTTAATATGGCTATTAGTAAATCAATCATCGTTATTTGTTTTTTCTAAGTAAAATGAAAAGGCAATAGTTCCTAAGAAAGCTATAAGTGCCAAGATAACCGCTACATCCAGAAATATCGCCTCTCGACTGCGAATACTAAATACCGTAATAAATCCTATACCTATGGTAATAATTAGATCTAGCGCAATTACTCTATCGACCACTTTGGGGCCTTTAATCAGGCGTATACATACTAATATAACGGAGATCGTTAATATCGGTAATATGATATAATCAAAATATAAAGCTAAATTCATCGTAAAATCTCTAATAATTTTTTCTCAATTCCATTTTTCATCTGACTGATAAAAGCTTCTTTATCTTTCAAGTACATGACATGAATATATAAAGTCGTCTTATCTTCAGAAACATCTAATATTAGTGTTCCTGGGGTCATGGAAATAATCGTCGATAATAAATTAATTTCTAAATCAGTTCGTGCGCGCATCGGGAATTTCACAATTCCAGGTTTAAAGAAATAACGCGGGGTAATTACATCATATGCTACCTGCATATTGGCTGCCAGCATTTCATATAAGAAATAAAATAGAAACGATATTATCTTTGGAACACGATAAAAATAGCGTTGATCTTCTTCATTTCTATTGAGTATCCATAGGATAAAAAATCCTAAGAGATAACCGAAAAGGAAATTGGAATAATATAGTGAACCCGTTAAAGCTACCCAGATAAAGGATAATAACAAGTTCATTAAAAAGTGTTTCATCATAACTGTATTCTTTTATTTACCCAATACGGCTTGGATATAGGGTGTTTTTTCCATGAGTTCATCCGAAATTCTACTCGATACTTGAATGATAACTTCCGCATTTAATCCGATATATACCGATACAGCAGCTAAGATACATATCGGCAGCACTAATAATACTTTTCTAAAAGTGGATAAGGATTGGAATGAATCTACTATAATTTCATCTTCGGAAGCATCCTTCCAAAAGACCTGCGACCAGAGTTTAGCAATCACATAAAGTGTAAAGAAACTACCGATAATTAAAGCGGCTACATAATACCAGTTATTCGCATCGAAGGAAGCATTAAATAGATATAATTTAGGCCAAAATCCAGATAATGGAGGGATACCTACTAATGAAAATAATACCAAGGCTATAACTAGGGAAATTTTAGGATATTCCTTATATATTCCTCCTAATTTTTCCATATTCATTGAGCCTCTTAAATGACGGATCAGTCCGGCAATTAAAAATAAATTGGTCTTTACCATAATATCATGGATTAAATAGAAGACCGCTCCAGTAATGGCCATCTTACTGAATAATCCTAATCCCCCAATCATAAATCCAATATGACATACAATTAAGTATGAAAAGAGGCGGCGGATATTATCTTTTATAATGGCTCCAAATGCTCCCGTAATAATTGTAAAGGAAGCCAATACAATCAATAGGGTACGCATAAATTCATCTGGCGTAAAGATTAATGTAAATACGCGGAATAATGCATAGATCCCCACTTTCGTCAGTAGCCCACCAAAGGTGGCAGCAACAGCTGAAGGCGGAGTATGATAGGAGGATGGCAACCAGAAATACAATGGAAATACGGCCGATTTAATTCCAAAACCAATCAGGAAAAACATGGCTGTAATATTGACTATAGACTGGTTCTGAACCTGCGGAACTTTTAAGGCTAAATCTGCCATATTTAAACTTCCAGTAATGCCATAAAGAATGCCTATCCCCGTTAAAAAGAAAGTGGATGCCAGAATATTCATGGACATATATTTCACGGCTCCTTCTAACTGGGCTTTTCTTCCTCCTAATGTCATTAATACAAAAGAAGAAATAATAATTACTTCAAACCAAACGTATAAATTGAATATATCTCCGGTTAGGAAGGCTCCATTTAAGCCCATTAGTAAAAAGTGGAATATCGGAAAATATCCATATAACATACGTGCTCTAGCAATCCCTGTAGCCGAATAGATGGATACAGAAAGACCTGCAATAGCGGTTAATAAAACTAGCGTGCTACTGAATAAATCGGCGACAAAGACAATTCCAAATGGAGCATCCCAGTTGGCTGCATTCATCGTTAGGATACCTTCCTGGTATACCTTGCTAAAAAGCCGAATGGCAGCAAGTAATGCTGCAGAACAACCCACGATGCTCAGTACCCGTTGGGTTTTAGTCTTTCGCCAAAATATAAGCTGTGTTAATGCCGTAAATAAATGGATTAGTACAGTCGTTATAATTAAATTATCGATCATATATCTTCTTCTTCTGGAGTGTTTAAATCATCTAAGTCATCGGAGTCGATAAGGGCATAGACGCGTTTTAATAAAACAATAGCAAATGCCGTTAAGCCAAAGCTAATAACAATGGCGGTCAGGATTAATGCCTGTGGGATAGGATCTGCATAAATATCTTGAAATACTTTAAAGTTCTCTCCAATAATAGGAGGTTTCCCCTTAACGATATTCCCTAAAAGAAAAATTAATATATTGGTCGCATTGCCGAATAACATGATCCCTAATAGTAATTTCACCATGCTGCGACGAAGCACTAAATAAGCTCCGGCAGCATAAAGAACACCTATTAAAAAGACTAATAATAACTCCATAGGTTAATGCGTATTTTGTGAAATGGTAAATAATATAGTCAGTACGACGCCAATGACAACGAGATAGACCCCAATATCGAAGAATAGGGCAGAGCCTATCATTCCGATGACAGGGATAGGTTCGTCGAACCATAAGCCCGTCATTACTGGTAATCCAAATAATAAAGGTAGAAACATACTTAATGATGATATCATTAAACCTATGGGTATTAATGATAAAGGCTTGTAACGTAAAATTTTTAATGTATCCTCCGTACCGTTTGCAAAACTAAGTAATACAAAGGCTATGGAAGCGACTAAACCTCCGACAAATCCTCCTCCAGGATAATAATGCCCTCTTAATAATAAGAAGACGGAGAATAGAAGTAAAATCGGAAGTAAATAATGGGCTGCTGTTTGTAATATACTACTTCTCATGATTATTCTTTTTCAGATGATTTTAACCTTAGTTTTAATAAACTATATACTCCTAATGCCGCAATACTTAAAACGACGATTTCAAACATCGTATCAAATCCACGGAAATCCACCAAGATGACGTTTACGACATTTTTACCTTTTGCAAGGGTATAGGCATACTGACCATAGAAATCTGAAATTTGTGTTTCAAAAGGTTCTTGTAATACTTTTAAAGCGACTAATGATAGGATAATACCAAAACTTATAGCCACAAATCCATCTCTGATTTTTACGGAGTTATTAGCGAAATTTAAGAATGGCGGAAGGCGGAATAAAACCAATACAAATAATACCACCGTTAAGGTATCAATGGTAAATTGCGTCATGGCCAAATCCGGTGCCGAATAGAAGACAAATATTAAACAGATGGCATAACCAATTACTGAAGTTCCTACTACAGCAGATAACCTAGAACGCGTAGATACCGTAAAGATAACAGCTGCAATTAAAATGAGAACATTGACACCTTCATAAAAACTAATAGGCGATAGTTTATCAAAATCTATAAATATAGGCCCCGATTGCAGTAATTCATACAGAATTAAGACTTCTGCAAATATGATGATTTTTAATAAATAGGATCTCAAAAATCCATTGTGAAACTTATTGGTATAATAACTCGAAAACCGAATAACTGAAGCAGCCAACTCTCCGATAATATGCTGCGGAGAAATCCGGTTAAACTGAGCTACAAAATTTAATTTTCTATCACTAGGACGGCTGACAAAATAAATAATTGTTCCCAATGCTAAAGTGGATAGACTGAGGATTAAAACCGTATTAAAGCCATGCCAAATTTTAAGATGTACATCACTTGTGGCCAATTCTAAAATCGCCACTGCAGGTTGGATAATATATCGTCCCGTCAGGTCCGGAAATATGCCTAGTATAAAACCTAAAACCCCTAATACTAAAGGCGGAATCCACATGCTCTGATATGGGAGGTGAACCTTGGAAAACTGCTCAGGTAATTTTCCGACAAAGGGTTTAATACCGGCATAGAAGCCAGCTGTAACTAAGGCTACATTGGTAATTACAGCAAAAATGGTTAGATATAAGGCCAGTTGTGGCTGTGCATGTAAGGTCGCTTCATAAATTAGATCCTTACCTATAAAGCCAAAGGATAAGGGAAGCCCTGCCGATGAAAGTGCCGCTAATGTTCCAGCGATAAATACTGGAAATAATACTTTCCTCAAACCCGAAAGTTGGGTTAAGTCACGCGTTCCAGTTTCATGATCTATAATACCTGTAACTAAAAATAAAGTCGCCTTATACAGCGCATGAGCGATAATAAAGGCCATTGCTGCAATTAACGCTTCCGTAGTTCCCAAGCCGATTAAGAAAGTCAGCATACCTAAAGCTGCAATAGTAGAATAAGCCAATACTCCTTTTAAGTCTGTTCTAAATAAGGAATGAATAGCCGCATATAACATGGTTATGCCGCCCGCAATCATTAAGGTATAAGACCATAATTCATTATTTCCTAAGATTGGAGTAAAACGTGCTAACACAAATATTCCAGCTTTTACCATGGTCGCCGAGTGCAGATAGGCTGATACTGGAGTCGGGGCTTTCATCGCTCCGGGAAGCCAGAAATGAAATGGAAACTGAGCCGACTTGGTAAATGCGCCTAAACAGATAAATCCAACGATATACGGAAATAAATAATGAGATTGAATCATTTCCGATTTCGAAAATAATTCATGAATCTGATAAGTCTGCGTGATATGACCGATCATTAATAGACCTACTAGCAAGAAATATCCGCCAAGTCCAGTAATGCTTAATGCCGTTAATGCTGATTTTCTGGAGTCTGCACTGTCGTTATTAAACCCGATTAGGAAGAAGGAGCTAATACTTGTTAATTCCCAAAATACAAAGAGAAGTAATATATTATCCGATAATACAAGCCCCAACATCGCTGACATAAACATGCAGAGATACCCAAAAAAGCGATCTAAAAATTCATGCCCTTTGAGGTAGGAGCTGGCGTAAATAAAAATTAAACTTCCGATTCCTGTAATTAATAGGCAGAAAAGCAGACTTAGACCATCTAAACGAAAGTCAAAGTTAATCCCTAAACTAGGAATCCAATGCAGATGCTGTTCGAAAGTCTTACCTTGACTTATATCTGGGATATAGCTCAAGAAATAAATAAAAAGAAGGATTGGAAGGCTAGCGAGTAAAACACTCCATTTAGATCTGAAAAAGCGTCCAAATGGAATAAGAAGGCTCGATGTTATTAATCCTGAAAGTACAGTAAATAGCATTTAGTCTTGTTTTATTTTTTAATATGATTGCCTAAAATACGAAAATAATCTCATTTATCTACGCTTAAATTTCGTTTTTTAGGGTTTTACGAAATTAAATAGGGTGAAAAAGATTTCTATTCGAGAGAGATAAGAATAGACAAAGAGCAGGAACAGCTTTGTCTTCAGGAATTAAAAGAAATAAAAAAATAAAAGCGACTGATATCAGTCGCTTTTATTGCAGTTCATCAAGCTGATGAATTATTTTTTGAAGTCTTGAGCACCTTCAATAATAGTTTCTACTACGGCAGGGTCTAAAAGGGTGGATGTGTCTCCTAAATTAGTGGTATCCCCCTCAGCAATTTTTCTAAGAATCCGACGCATTATCTTTCCAGATCTAGTTTTAGGTAGATCGGGAACAAATTGAATAATATCGGGTTTCGCAATGGCTCCAATGAGTCGAGAAACTGTCTGCAAAATATCCTGACGAGTATGGTCTTCATCTGCATGATGATGATTCGCAATAACGTAGGCATAAATACCCTGTCCTTTCACCGGATGCGGGTATCCGACAATAGCAGATTCGACCACATCGGAATGCATATTTATTGCATTTTCAACTTCAGCTGTACCTATCCTATGTCCTGAAACATTTAAGACATCATCTACACGGCCAGTAATTTTATAATATCCATCGGCATCACGGTAACAGCCATCTCCAGTGAAGTACATATCTTCATAGGTCGCAAAGTAGGTCTGTCTGCAACGCTCATGGTCTCCATAGGTCGTACGCAACATCCCAGGCCAAGGGAATTTAATACATAAATTTCCGCTGACATCATTTCCGGAGATTTCTTTCCCATTTTCATCCATTAAAGCAGGTTGTACTCCAGGTAATGGAGACATGGCATAACCCGGTATTGTAGGTGTAATTCCTGCTAAAGGAGAAATTAAGATACCTCCATTTTCAGTCTGCCACCAGGTATCGGCAATAGGGGCTTTTCCCTTTCCAATTTTTTCATTATACCATTGCCATGCTTCCTCGTTAATAGGTTCTCCTACGGAACCTAATTTACGGATGCTACTTAAATCTTTTTGATCTACATATTCATCTCCAAAAGCCATGAGAGAACGAATCGCTGTAGGCGCAGTATATAAGATATTCACATGATGTTTTTCTACAATATCCCAGAAACGTCCCGCATCGGGATAGGTAGGAATTCCCTCAAACATTAACGAGGTAGCTCCTTGGGATAAAGGTCCGTATACAATATAGGAGTGTCCTGTAATCCATCCGATATCAGCCGTACAGAAATACACTTCATCCGGCTGATACTGAAATACATTGGAAAAGGTATAACCTGCATAGACCATATAACCTGCTGTGGTATGAACTACGCCTTTCGGCTTGCCTGTAGATCCTGAAGTATAGAGGATAAATAAGGTATCTTCGGCATCCATTTCTTCTGCTGGACAAGCTGGATTACCTTGGGTTTCGACTTTTTTAATTTCATCTTCCCACCAGACATCACGTCCTTTTAACATAGAAATCGGAGTACGTGTACGTGTGAGTACAATCACGCGATCTACGGATTGACATTGCATTAAGGCATCGTCTACAATGGATTTTAACTCCAAGGTTTTATTTCCACGAAAGCTTCCATCTGATGTGACCACCAACTTACATTTGGCATCATTAATCCGGTCGGCAATAGATTGGGCAGAAAATCCCCCAAATACCACCGAGTGGATGGCGCCAATTCTAGCACAAGCAAGCGTCGCAATTACTAGTTCCGGTACCATCGGTAAGTAGATACAAACGCGATCTCCTTTACGTACCTGATTATTTTTTAGTACGTTGGCGAATTGTTCTACTTTATTTAAAAGTTGCTTATATGTTAGGACACGATGAGCTTCGGAAGGATCATTAGGCTCCCAAATGATGGCAGGCTTATCTCCAGATTGATAGATATGTCGATCTAAACAATTCTCCGTAATATTTAATTTAGCTCCTTCAAACCACTTGATATTTGGTTCTTTAAAATTCCAATTTAGTACATGATTCCATTTTCTTTTCCAAAAGAAATTTTCCGCAATATCTGCCCAAAATTCTTCGGGTTGTTCCACACTCTTTTTGTACGCTTCTTGATATTCTTCAAATGTTTTGATTTGTAGGCTCATTATTCTTGGTTATTAATTACGTTACTTACTTTTATATTTTAGCATGTAACAAACAATTTCTTTAATGTTAGGTTTCCACATATACTAGAGATATGTTTGATATAGCTAATTTATACTTAATTTTTGTAAAATAGTACCTTCTGA
The DNA here is from genome assembly GCA_036786125.1 of Sphingobacterium sp. Taxonomy (GTDB): domain Bacteria; phylum Bacteroidota; class Bacteroidia; order Sphingobacteriales; family Sphingobacteriaceae; genus Sphingobacterium. The sequence continues at coordinate 2,791 of DAIQRP010000042.1, read as the reverse complement.
TGATATATTTTTGTTATAAAATAAATAGTCCGAATAGGATAAATAGATTATGATTAAAATCAAACAGTTTTTAACACAGGTATTCCATTTTTTTATTCATACTAATCTATTAATAACGGCTGCAGCCTCCGCTCAGTGTGCATTGACCTATTTTATTTTTCAACAACCCATAAATTATACTATTGTTTTAGTAGAAGGTTCGGCGACATTATTACTCTATAATTTCAGTCTCTATCTGTCCAAACCCAAGCAGCCTGCCTTATCTCCATATCTTCGAACGCGTTGGGTATTTTCTCATCTTTGGATTTTATATATGCTGAGTGCTTGTGCCGCTTTGGTTTTAGGTTATGCGTTGAAATCCATGACTTGGAAACCTTTATTATTTCTATTGGGTATAGCAGTTTTTTCGGTTTTATATTCCTTTCCATTGTGGAAGAAAGAAGGGCATTGGGTAGGTTTAAGGCAGATTCCATATATCAAATTATTTCATATCGCCTTCGTCTGGGTATTTAGCTCGGTCTGCCTACCTTATATGGATCTCTACGATAGAGGGATTGCTATCTCCATCAATTTATTGATCACCTTAGCGGTATTGAAGTTTATATTTTTGATTATCTGTACGCTTCCGTTTGATATTCGGGATATTAAGCAGGATTCTTACTATCACCTGAAGACCTTGCCTTCGGTATGGGGAGAGCAGCGAGCGAAAAACCTTTGTTATCTGCTGCTAGGTGCACATTCCATTTTAATAATTTTTGCACCCTATGCAATGCTTATTAAAATTGGGCTGTTAATGACCAATCTGTTTATTGCTTTATGCTTACAGTTACTTGTTTTTAAAAAGCAGGGGCACTATCACTATGCCTACCTGCTTGATTTCGCTCTTGTATGGCAATTTATAGCCGTAGCATTTTGGCAGCTCTTTTAGCCGTTTAGGGATCTAGAGACTGATTTAAAATGATTGACTTATTTAAGGTCTTCCGACTTTTGCAACAGATCTATCAGTCGATCTGCGACAATCTCGGAAAGTTTATAATAACTTTCGAAGGTCCATCCGGCAATATGGGGGCTAAGAAGCACATTATCGCGTTGAATAAGCTGTTGGTACCAGTCTTGCTCAGCTAAGCTTGGAAATTTTTCTATAGGCAATACATCGAATGCTGCAGCTAAAATACGTTTTTGATCCAAGGCATGCAGAACAGCGGGAATATGCACAATGCCCCCGCGTGCCCCCATTAAAAAGAAAATAGGTTTTTTAAAATGAACTAAGTATTCGGCATCTACTAAGCCTTTAGTTTCCGCTGTCAAAGGAATATGGAAACTCAGAATATCTGCTCTTTTAACGATTTCTTCCATGGACACTTCTTGGGCATAATCATCTGAAAATCCCGTTTTATATTTGTCATAAGCAATTACCTGCACATCAAAACCGGATAGTTTTTTCGCCATTGCTTGCCCATTATTTCCATAACCTATAAGGGCGACAGTTCGGCCTTTTAATTCATATCCTCGATTGGCTTCCCGAAGCCATTGTCCTGCGCGGACCTGCTGGTCGGCACGGTTTAGGTGATTCATTAAGCTGAGCAACATTCCGATCATATGTTCGCCTACGGCATCTCTATTGCCCTCATTGGCACTTATTAGATGGATCCCTCGACTTTGGGCGTAAGCCTCATCAATATTATCCATGCCAGCTCCGGAACGTGCTATACAGGTTAAGTTGGGGGCTAAGTCGATAAACGCTTGATCTACTTGAAATTTGGAACGTATAATCAGCCCGGTATAATCCGAAATGATAGCTTCGGCATCCTGACGTGTATACTGAGGTTCATATCGGTAGCTTATACCTGCTGATTTTAATTTATCTAATAAGATTTCGTGGACATCATCCACAATTAATAACTGATGTTGTTTCATATTAAATCTTCATAAAATCCACTTCAAAGAGTTTGTTCAAGTTCCTTTGGGTAATGGAATCCGGTAAATTTCTAAATAAATAATTTCGAATACGAATTAAAAAGGGATTATCCCATTGAGCGACTTTACCAATTAAGGCGGAAGTTTCCGTAATATATTTTGTGCGCGCTAATCTTCTTTTTTCAAAACCTTGAAAAGCCAAGGCCATATCTGTATGCGCTTGAACTTCTTCCATCAGAATAACGACATCTTCAATAGCTTGACAAGCTCCTTGTCCCATATTTGGGGTGGTTGCATGTGCCGCATCACCAATCAACAATAATCTGCCATAAGCAAAATGTTTAAGAGGTTTAAGGTCGATAATATCATTCCATAAGATCGCCTCTTCTGCAGTTTCGGCAATAATCTGTGGAATGGGGTCATGATAATTTTTAAAATTCTGATAGATATCTGCACGCTTAAAATTCCGATATCTATTATCTTTGGCGGATGCATTTACACAGGCATACCAAAATATTTTATTGCCGACTAAAGGTGTCATGCCAAAGCGTCCTTTACTTCCCCAAGTTTCCGATCCTTCGGTCAGCTGTATACTGGAGTCGCTTATGATTGCTCTCCAGCAGGTATAACCTGCATATCGAGGTTTAGATTCCGGAATAAGCTGCTGACGTAGTGGGGAATGTATTCCATCGGCCACAATTACATAATCCGATTCATAATCTGTTCCATCCGCGAAAAAAAGACGTACTCCAGAGCTGGATTCCTCAAAACGGATCGCTTTCTTACCTAAGTATAAATTCTGTTGTGTAATTTGGCTTACTAGATACTGATGTAAATCAGCCCGATGAATAGCAAAGTTATCTTGTTCATATCG
>DAIQRP010000246.1:292-1689 GCA_036786125.1 Sphingobacterium sp. | reverse complement strand
CAAGCGGTTCCAGTGGCGCAAAAAAATCTGGCCTTCCATCCGGAAGATATGAATCAGCGACTGGATGTAGCTTTAATGTTTAAAGGATCTATTCAAGCTCAATTAAAAGAATATATTATTGCCCAGCTTATTAATGAATATTTTAATACCTTGTTCTTAGTAGAAGCTCGAGAGAAATCAGGTTTAGTCTACTCCCCTTATTCCGAAATAGACATCTCCTTCTATCCTCAAGTTCAGAGTTACCTAAGTCTGCATTTTTCAGCACAGCAACAGGATATCCCTACTTTGAAAAAGATAGCTATGGAGCTTGCACAGCAATTGCAAGTAAAGCACATAGATGCGCAGCAATTAAAAGCCCTTAAGAGAGCTATTAAAACAAATAAAAATACCCATCTTCAGCAAGCTAGCTCGAGTATATGGGTAGATAAACTACGTGAAATTTTCTTAAATTATGAATCTTTAGCCAGTTTTAACGATTATGAAATTATCTTAGAAGATATTAGTGCTGAAGACATTAGACAGGTCGCAAAAACGATATTTTCTATGCAAGAACCTCTGCTATTTTATGTTAAACCCTAAACTTATGTTAAACCCTAAACAACACATTCCGATGAAATATATCCTATTCCTTTTTTTACTGATTCCTATATGGACTCAGGCACAGAACAACGATTCCTCCAGTCTAAAAACATCCTATAAAATCTATGATGTTGCACTGCAGAAGGAGGTTACTCTCAGCGATATGGCCCTCTCTCTCGCAGCAGCAGATGTTATATTTTTTGGCGAAGAGCATCTGGACTCCATAGCACATCTATTGCAGCTGGAATTATTTAAAAGCTTACATCAAGTGCAGCAGAAACCTTTAAGTCTATCTATGGAGATGTTTCAAACCGATGTACAACTGGTCCTCGATGAATACCTTCAGGGCTTGATTCGGGAGAATAATATGCTCAATGATAGCCGCCCTTGGAATAACTATGCTGATTATCGTCCTTTAGTAGAATATGCGCGTGAACAGGGTTTAAAGGTCCTAGCTGCCAACGCTCCTTCTCGATATACAAATCGGGTGACACGTCATGGTTTAGCGAGTTTGATCGAGCTCTCTACCGAAGCAAAACAATTAATCGCTCCCTTACCTATCGACACTTTAAGAGGTCGATATTATGAAAAATTTGCCGCCCTTTTAGGTGGACATGAAGGCATGGGAAATATGAAAATCTATCAATCTCAAAATGTTTGGGATGCTACCATGGCTTGGCAAATTGCCCAATTGCAACGTCAGCAGCCTTTGGGACTTATTTTACATATCAATGGAAAGTTTCATTCCGATGAGCGATTGGGGACTTATGCCCATCTACAGCAGTATAATTCCAGTTTACAATTAAAGAATATTTCCT
>DAIQRP010000246.1:0-235 GCA_036786125.1 Sphingobacterium sp. | reverse complement strand
AGCCGATTTTATTATTGTCACCCAGGCTGAATAACTCCATAGAAAAAGGACAACGCGTAACTTACATGTGTCCTTTTCTATTTTCAAAGAAAGGCCTTTAAAAAATTTAAAAACCTTTCTTTGAAAATTTTAAAATCCTTATTTATTCTCCAAATATTCAAGGGCATATGCAGTCCAATCTCCGATATATCTATCCATATAGATATCGGGCTGGATACCGATATTATCTACAGGA
>DAIQRP010000041.1:0-23159 GCA_036786125.1 Sphingobacterium sp. | reverse complement strand
CAGAAATAATTTGAAGAGCCTCGTTCTTAGCTCCTTGAGGAACAATCTCTCCCTTTAGAGGCTTACCACCATAAATTTCAAATGCGTTCATTCTAATTATATATTTCTAATATTTTAAAAATCAATTTAATACATAAAAAAAGCAATTGAAAAGAAATGAGTTTACTTCACAATTGCTTTTTTAACAAAATTAATAAAATCCTTAACCTTTTCTGAAGTTGTTATTATTATTCGCGTGCGAACTGTTATTATTCTGTCCGTAACTACGTTTATTATTCGTATTCGAATGCGAGTTACGTTTAGAAAGATTATTGCTATTATTATTTCTATTGTTATTGTTATTATTACGATTGTTATTCGCTCCTGCAGAACGATTGGTATTTGCCGCTGCAGCTGGAGCTTGACCACCTTTCACCCGATTTCCTGGAGGCGGCGTTTTAAAGTCTAACTTCGTTAAAGAGACCCCCTCTTTTAATTTTAATATTCCGGAAGATAACTCCAATAGATCATCCAAGATTAATTCATCGGAAACCGAATCTTTATTCCAGGTAGAATAAGCCATTTTCATAAAGTTCGCAATAGAAAGAGCCATTTGCTGTCTCTTCTCTTCATCAGTCACCTGAATAGCCTTATCAATCATCTTTTCTACCGTAAATCCATAGTGTTTATATTTTATACGGTGCTGAGGATAAGATAATAATTCGGGTTGATGACGAACTTCTTCTCTACTATGTGTGGGGTATGGAGAATCTACATCAATTTCAAAATCAGAAATTATGCGTAGATGATCCCATAATTTATGTTTAAAATCTGCTACATCGCGTAAGTGAGGATTTAAAACACCCATCATATCGATGACAACTTGAGCAAGACGATTACGCTCTTCCTTATCTGAAATAGTACAAATGTAATCTACCATATTTTGCACATTTCTACCATATTCAGCTAAAATAAGCTTCGGTCTAGTGCTGTTGTAATCAAAATTCATATATATTTATTATTAATACAGAGCTCTATATGGCTCGTATTGGTATACGCTCTTATTTTATTCCACTATTCTAAGTTTGGCAAATTTAAGCAACAATTGCTTCTGTCCCAAACCTTTAAAAGAAATAGTCGCTTTAATATCTCCTTTAGCACCTTCTAAATTGACAACTTCGCCAAATCCAAAACGCTCATGTTCGACCTGCTGTCCGACAGCTAGTCTACTGGTATCCGATGGCGCAAATCCTGCTGTAGGCTTATGAGCCTTAGGAAGAATGGAAGTGGTCTTTGGAATCACTCGAGGCTTCGGTTTAGAAAAGCTATCTGTTTCTTTCTGTTGCCAAGCCATACGCTCTCCCTTAAACTGTCCTTCCCCAGCTGAAGATGAAATCCTTGGCGTAAATTCTAAATCCAAACAGGCTGGATTTAACTCGTCCAAAAACCGACTCGGCTCACAATTATTTAAGGTTCCCCAACGGTATCTCGAAGTTGCATACGAAAGCATTAATTTCTTCTCTGCACGTGTAACCGCTACATAAAATAGCCTGCGCTCCTCTTCGAGTTCTGTCCTCGAATTCAATGCCAATTGAGACGGAAATAAATTCTCCTCCAATCCGACGATAAATACCACAGGAAACTCTAAACCTTTAGACGAGTGGATGGTCATTAATGATACGGAGTCCGCATTGGGATCCTTATCATTATCGTCATTAGTGAGCAAGGCAATATCTTGCATATAGATATCTAAGCCCCGTTCTTCTAAATCCTCCCGCTCTGAAAATTCTTTAATACCATTAAGTAATTCCTGAATATTTTCATATCGCGCCAAGCCTTCTACAGACTTATCTTCATATAATTCTTTCAGGATGCCACAATGTTGTGCAATATGCATTGCAGTATCGAATGCGGTATGGGTTTTAGCTAAAGCCTGAAAACTTTGAATCATGCTGGCAAAACCATTAACCGCTCCAGCGCTTCTGCCTTCTAAAAACATCGATGCATTGGCGACGATATCCCATAGTCTATATTGATTTTTATCGGCCGCAATAACAATCTTTTCAATGGTTGTATCCCCAATTCCACGACGTGGGTAATTGATGACGCGTTTTAAAGCTTCCTCATCATTGGGGTTAAATGTCAATCTAAAGTACGCAATTAAATCTTTAATTTCTTTACGTTGATAGAAGGAAGTGCCTCCATATATCTTATATGGAATATTTATTTTTCGAAGAGCCTCCTCCATCGCACGCGATTGAGCATTCGTACGATATAAAATAGCAAAATCCTTATAATTCAAACCCTTAAGCGCACGCTCCTGAGAGATTTGCTCAGCAACTATCTTCCCTTCTTCATTATCGGAAAAAGCCCGAGAAACCTTAATCTTTTCTCCCTCTTCATTATCCGAAAATACATTTTTCTCGAGTTGATTTTTATTATTCGCAATAACTGAATTTGCCGCATTGACAATCATCTGTGTCGATCGGTAGTTTTGCTCTAACTTATAGACCTTCACATCGGGATAATCCTTTTGGAAGTTTAAAATATTCTGAATATTCGCCCCCCGAAAAGCATAGATACTTTGTGCATCATCCCCTACGACACAGATATTTTCATTTACTGCTGCTAAACGTTTAACGATCAAGTACTGTGAAAAGTTTGTATCCTGATACTCATCGACCATCAGATATTTAAACTGATGTTGATATTTATGTAATACCTCCGGGTGTTTATTTAATAACACATTGGTTTTAAACAATAAATCATCAAAGTCCATCGCTCCAGCACGGTAGCAACGTTGTGCGTAAGTCAGATATATCTGCCCCAGCTGCCCTCTCCCATTCGAAATATCTTCAGCCATTATAGCTTCATTTTTATTATATTCCTGTGGAGAGATTAAATTATTTTTAGCCTGAGAAATACGCCCATAAACTTGGTTGACATTATATAATTTGTCATCCAAATTCATCTCCTTTAAGATAGAACGTAATAAACTCTTGGTATCGTCTGTATCGTATATGGTAAAATTTTTAGGATAGCCAATAAGCTCTGCTTCTACGCGAAGAATCTTCGCAAATACAGAGTGAAAAGTTCCCATCCAAATATTTCTGGCCTCCGCACCGACTACGGATTTAATACGCTCACGCATTTCCTTGGCAGCCTTATTGGTAAAGGTTAGTACTAAAATATGAAAAGGATCTACCCCTTGACGTATTAAGTGGGCCACACGATACGTTATTACACGTGTTTTTCCTGAGCCAGCTCCCGCCACGATCATGACAGGGCCTTTAGTATTTTCCACAGCTGCGCGCTGTGAGGGGTTTAATCCTGATAAAAAATCCAAAGTGTACTCCTACTATTAATTCGTAAAAAAAATTGTTTGTAACAAATCGATTGAAATCGACTTAAAATGATAACCTAAAAAGGTGCATCGTCAGGCATATCATTCATTCGTGAAGGCATTGTAATTCCTCCCCCCATACTATCAAAAGCCGAAGATGGCGCCATTGTAGAAGAAAATGCTGAAGGTTCAGCAGAGAAACTATCTTGTCCCATACCTGAAAATTCATCTTCTAAGTCCACGAATTTAACATATTTTCCGACGAAACGCAAAGGTACAATCCCCGTTTCCCCATTTCTATGTTTGGCAATAATAACCTCCCCTACACCTGCTGTAGGTCTTCCTTCTTCATCTTCAGTTAATCCATAGTATTCCGGACGGTAAAGGAATAGTACCATATCCGCATCCTGCTCAATTGATCCCGATTCACGTAAATCCGATAACATCGGTCTTTTCGCATTTCCAGGTCTCGATTCCACTGCACGACTTAACTGTGATAAGGCTAATACCGGGATATTTAATTCCTTAGCAACCGATTTTAAGGCACGTGAAATACTACCAATCTCTTGCTCACGGTTACCGCCACCTTTTCCATCGGCTTTACCTTGCATCAATTGCAAATAATCGACAATAACCATTTGAATATCATGCTGTGCTTTAAGACGTCTACATTTAGCACGGAATTCAAAAACATTTAATGCAGGGGTATCATCTATAATTAAAGGAGCTTCCGTTAGACGGCCTATACGAGAGTGCAATTGTTGCCACTCATGATCCGCTAAATTTCCTTTTTTAAGTTTTTCTTGTTCTATTTCAGTTTCTCCAGCAATAAGACGGTTTACCAATTGTACAGAGGACATCTCTAAAGAGAATACCGCTACCGGCTTATGATGATCCACTGCTGCATTTCTGGCTACAGAAAGTACAAAGGCAGTTTTTCCCATCGCAGGACGTGCCGCGATAATCACTAAATCTGAGGGCTGCCATCCCGAGGTCATTCGGTCTAATGCCGTTAATCCCGAAGGTACTCCAGTAAGACCATCAGTCTTATCTCTTAAAATTTCTAAATTTGATATGGCTTCACGCATAATATCATCCATCTTTCTGGAATCTCTACGTAAATTATTCTGTGCAATATCAAAAAGACTCTTCTCCGCATGATCTAATAGATCAAAGATATCTGAAGTCTCATCATAAGAAGAATTGATAATTTCAGTGGAGACTTTAATCAATTCCCTTTGAATATATTTTTGAGATATAATCCGTGCATGGTATTCAATATTTGCAGCAGAAACTACATGGTCAGTCAGTTGCGTAATATAATATGCTCCTCCTACCATCTCTAAGGCGCCCATTTTTCTTAGCTCAGCAGTAACTGTTAAAATATCAATTGGAGATGTTTTTTGAAATAAATTAAAAATAGCTTCAAAGATTTTTTGATGTGCATCCTTATAAAAAGAATCTGGTTTCAAAATATCGATTACCTCAGATAACGCATTCTTCTCTAACATCAATGCACCCAACACGGCTTCTTCCAAATCTAAAGCCTGTGGGGGTAATTTGCCCAAACCACTGACTAGATTATTCAATCTGGTTTTACGATCTCCAAAGCTAGTTTTCTTATTTGCGTCGAACTTATTCGGTATAAAATTATTCTCGTTATTCATTTCTTAGGGCTGAAATTTTCTGTTCCCAAAATCTTGTAGTATGCTTCGGGGATAACAAAAGTATAAAAAATACTTTTGACATTTTTACCAAGTTGTAAACAAATCAAAATTATACTCCCCAAGAAGAGTAAAAAGGGCGCGTTGAACCCATCTTTTGTTTTGCAGTTTTCCACACACACTGTTAACAACTTGTTAGTAACCTTGTTAATTCGCTTTAAATCAACAACCTATTTATTTCCATAAATTTATCCAACATGTGCATAACTGTAACAAGCTAAAAAAATGGGGATATTTTTTGCTCAAAATTTATAATTAGGAATATTTTTTACTTTTTGTCAGCAAATATGCTAGTAAAGCTCCTACAGAATATTGTATCTTTGTGTATTATGACAAATGAATCTTCGACATTAAAACCATATAAAAACGTAGAGGATGGTAAGAAAAAACAAGTGGCCGATATGTTTAATAACATTTCCAAGACTTATGATTTCTTAAATCACTTTATGTCCTTAGGTATAGATAAAATCTGGCGCAAGAATGCTATCAATTCGTTGAAAGACCTCGCTCCTCAACATATGTTAGATGTAGCTACAGGTACTGGAGACTTTGCCTTGCAGAGTATAAAAACCTTAAATCCAAAACAAATTATTGGTGTAGATATTTCTGAAGGTATGCTAGCTGTAGCTCAAGAGAAGATTAATGCCAAAGGATTACAAAATCAGTTTAAGGTGGAAGTTGGGGATTCCGAGAAGTTGCAATTTCCAGATCAAACTTTTGATGCCGTTACCGTAGCTTTTGGAGTACGTAATTTTGAGAATTTAGAGCAGGGCTTAACCGAAATCTGCCGGGTTTTAAAACCAGGTGGACGGGCTGTAATTTTAGAATTTTCTAATCCTAAAAATTTCCCTATTAAGCAGCTTTATAATTTTTATTTCAGACAGATTACCCCTACCATTGGAAAGCTATTTTCTAAAGATGCTTCGGCCTATGAATATCTACCTGAATCGGTTGCTAAATTCCCCGATGGAGAAAAATTTGTAGAAATCACTAAAAAAGCCGGTTTCAGGGATACTACCATCCGCCCTCAGACTTTTGGCATATGTACCATTTATTCGGCAACTAAATGAAAAAAATATTAATCCCTATACTCTTTTGTCTATGTATGGTCAGCCAGCCGCTGCTAGCGCAACGCTTCTCCCTGCCCTTTACTTCCACATACGATGAAAATGCACCATTTCATGTAGGGATTCAGTATTCGTTAGGGACCAATAATTATCGATTACGACTCCATGAAAATTGGCGTAAAATGCCCGTACATTTTGGTCCTAATTTCCATAATAACTTGGATACCCTACAAAGCATAAAATCAGGATCAGGTATTGATTTTTCTGTAGGAATACCATTTATCGCGAATATAAGTCCGAATTTTGGAGCTTCTTTTACGCCGATGTTTAAATTTATAAATACATCTTCAGTTATTTATACAGGTACTAATCCCGAACTACCTCCGGTCATTAGAAAAATGCAACATACCGATAATGGTGGAGATGGTGCAAACTTCAATTCTTTTGAATTTCCACTTTCTATCAAATTTAAATCGGACGAAAAAATTTTAAAAAATAAATTCAACCGCTATAGAGCCTATGTAATGGCTGGAGCCCGCATGACTCGCTATATCGGAATTGATAACTTTTATAGTATACAACGGGAGGAGAGGGACCGAGAGTCTACGAGCGCGAATCCCATATATACGCAATTCTTAGTTTTGAAACCCAGTCATTATGCTTGGGAAGCAGGAGTAGGTTTAGATATTTACTTCACTTACTTCAAAATGTCTCCAGAGATTAAATTCTCGCAGAGTTTTGGCTCTATTTTAGATAAAAGGAATCCCTTATCTCAGAATAACACGCTTATGGCGCCCTTAGAAAAGGCCTATCTCCGAAATGTAAACTTTAGTATCATCTTTCAATAATTATAATCATGGCCAAAACCGTATTTATTACTGGTGCTAGCTCAGGTATAGGTAAGGCCTGCGCGGAAGTGCTTGCTGAAGCAGGCTATCACTTACTCCTCTGTGCCAGACGCCTCTCAAAAATTCAGGAACTTCAAGCCACATTAACAGAGCAATTTCCATCCATTCAAATCCATAGTTTTGAGCTGGATGTACGTGATGCTGAAGCGGTGAAAAATCGTCTGGAAGAGCTTCCTGAACGTTGGAAAGAAATAGATATCTTAATTAATAATGCTGGCTTAAGCCAAGGCTTAGACCCCATACAATCCGGAGATATCGCGGACTGGGATCGGATGATCGACACGAATATTAAAGGCCTGTTATATGTATCCAGACAGATAATCCCTCTGATGGAAAACCGCCATCAAGGGCATATTATAAATTTGGGTTCTATTGCAGGAAAAGAGGTCTATCCAAATGGAAATGTCTATTGCGCCACCAAACATGCTGTCGATGCACTTAATAAAGCAATGCGTATTGATTTATTGCCTAAAGGTATCAAAGTGACCGGCATTAATCCGGGAATGGTCGAAACAGAATTTTCAGAAGTTCGATTTAAAGGAGATAAAGATCGGGCTGCAGCGGTTTATAATGGCTTAGTACCCCTTTCTGGTAAGGATATTGCAGAAACTATATTATTTGTCCTCTCCCGCCCTGCTCATGTATGCATTAATGATTTATTAATTATGCCTAGCGCACAGGCTACAGGGACAATAGTAAATAGAAATTAAAATAAAATAAACATATTATGGCTTTAGAAGAAAAAATAAATCAGGACATTAAAGCAGCAATGATTGCTAAAGAAGCAGGAAAATTACGTGGCTTACGTGCAGTAAAAGCGGCAATTTTATTAGCTAAAACTGAAAAAGGCCATGCTGAAGAATTGACCGAAGATATGGAAATTAAAGTTCTTCAGAAGCTTGTCAAACAACGTAAAGAGTCCGCAGATATCTATAAAACTCAAGGTAGAGATGACCTATATGCGATTGAAGTGGAAGAGCAGGAAGTTATTGAAGCCTATCTACCAAAGCAATTAAGCAGCGCAGAAGTAGAAACTATTATTCAAGCCATTATTGCAGAAACTGGGGCCTCTTCAGTAAAAGATATGGGTAAAGTAATGGGAGCAGCTAATCAAAAACTTGCGGGTCAAGCTGATGGAAAGACTATTTCAGCAGTGGTAAAATCATTATTATCTTAAATCCCGAATTTCCTCATTTTAATTTTAAATATGCAGATTGATTGTTTATGGACAGTTCAAGATTTTAATGAACTATCGCCCGAAACCTTATATCAAATTCTCAAACTCAGAGTAGACATATTTATGTTAGAGCAGAATTGTCTATATCCAGATTTAGATGGAAAAGACCTTTCCTGCCGACATCTCTATGCGATGCATGAGGGTCAGGTAATCGCATATGTACGATTGCTACCTGCAGGACTCAGCTATCCTGAAGCCTCTATCGGTAGAGTTGTAGTACATCCAGCATATAGAAAATTTAAAATCGGTCGGGAATTAATGGAACGTGCTATTGCCACTTTAAGGGAATCCCATAAGCAGCCCATTCAAATTGGAGCACAGGCCTATCTATATAAGTTCTACAACTCTTTAGGTTTCAAAAGAAATTCCGAAGAGTATCTGGAAGATGGCATTCTACATATAGATATGTTATTATCCTAAAAAAAAGGAGGAACCTGAATCAGGTTCCTCCTTTTTTTATTTCTTTCTATTTCCAAATTCACTATCTCTAGCGAAGGTGCTCATATGTCTTTCCTTTTTTACTGGATAGACATCAGCAATGGTAATTAATATACCGGTTTCCTCCACTTCGCCAAATTCGTCATTTAGGGCTGTCCCAAAAGTCTTCATGGTAGGCGATAGATTCATATAGGTATTAATCAAAGGAGGAATATTTTCACCTAGGGTACGAATTTTAGTATTTAATACCTTATATCCCTCTTTATAGTTTAATCCATCAAAAATCCCTTGGAAAGCAGAGAAATCCGTTTGAATATCCAATGCTGGAATAGGGGTAACTAATTTTTCAGGATCGGGGAAATAGGTCTGCATAAAATACAGTAATAAATCTCTAGCTTCTTTATTATAATGTGGATACATAGTCACCTTTCCAAAAAGATATTTTATTTCTGGATTTAACATGACCAATGCTCCTAAGCCATCCCAAAGATTATCTAAAGAGAATAAGCCTTTTCTATTGTCTATCGCTGGTTGAAAACGAGGCTGCACAAATGACCTTCCCAATTCAATGGTATAGGGAAGATAATCTGTCAGAAAACGATCTGAAAATTGAAAATAATGCGCTGTAGATAAGTTTTTAACGCCATCCTGCTCTGAGGCATCTTGGCATTTTATAACACGATAACCTGCAATAATTTCTTCCTCATCAGGATTCCAAGCGATTAACTGATCATAACAATCTTCACAGGTATCATTTTCATCCAAATCCATTTCTAAACCTGTACCTCCTCCGGCACCTCTAAAAGTTAATTCACGTAAACGGCCAATTTCACGTAATACATGAGGTGCATTATGATAATTCACCAAATAGATTTCGTTATTTCCGTTATTCGTATATCTCATAAAAGCATCCTTTGTTAATTCTGCTTTTAAAAGGCTCTTCTCAACTGGAGCAATTATTTCTTGCATAAATTTTATTTTTCTTGAGACATTCCGTAAACAATCTGCTTCACCTCATCAGCCCAAGCTAATTCGTTTTTTGATTGATCAAAATAGGTATAAGGAATTTTTTCTCCTATTCGAATCTTAATTTTTTTGTTTTTTTGAGAAAATAGCTCATCGGGAAGGAATATCATTTCCAAATTCGCTTTAATTCCAATTTTTTGTCTGATTTGCGCAAAATTATAAAAAAAGTTAGAGTTATTCCCTTCAATATAGACTGGAACAATATCCTTTTGATAGCGTTTAGCCTTATTTATAAAGCTTTTTTTCCATTCTAAATCTTTAACTACTCCATGATTTTTACGCGAAACAAGTCCTGCAGGAAATACTAAAAGTGCGTTATCTGAAGCATAAGCCTGTTCGATAGCCTGAATACCCGCTTTGCCCTGTCCTCCTATTTTATTTACTGGAACAAATAGTGGCTTTAAGTTACCAATATTCATCAATATATCGTTCACTAGAAATTTCACATCCGAGCGGTACTTTCCAATAGCATACATAAATGCAATACCATCTAATCCGCCTAAAGGATGATTGGATGCAAATATTACAGGTTGATCTAATGGGATATTTTCTGCCCCTTCTAAACTCACCTCTACTTCCAAGTGTTGAATCAAACTATTGACAAATTCTAAGCCTTCCTGATCCGCAAATTTAGTCATTATGACATTGATGTCCTCCTGATGGATAAGACGTTCTAAATAACTCAAAATTGGGGATGGAATCCATTTGGCAAGCTTAGGGCTCTTTTTACGAATGACTTCGCGAATTTCAATAAATTTCTTAGGATGTTCTAAACTCATTTCTTTTTTAACACGGGACTATTCCATGACACATAGAATATAAATATTTGTAAAAATAATTAAAATTAGCGTATAGTCGGATATAAGTTTCAGATTATTTACCGAAAAAATAAATATTAATCCCTTATTTATGTCCATTTAATAAAATTAAAGTATCTTTAAGTAGAGTATTGAAAAAAGATAAAGTATTTAATTATCCGTTCAAAACGAATTCCATATGCAGGTAGAACAAATGACCTTACATCCTGAAATATATATCAGCCCTAATGATTCTATTTCAGAAGGATTAGATATGCTAGAAGACTTTCAGCTAAAAGGACTTCCTGTAGTTCATGAGGGAGAATATTTGGCCTATATTACAGAAAAAGATCTGCTGGATTTCCCCGATACGGAAGCATTAATTTCCGCAATCCCCTATCAGTTAGATCCATTATATGTATTTCCAGGACAGCATATTTATGATGCCTTATTGCATCTTCATAGCTTTCAACTCGATTTTATCCCTTTAGTGAACCCGACCAATAACCGCTATGAAGGATTACTTTTGGGAACGGATATCAATCAGCAGGTTTTTAATCTACAGTCTATCGCTCAGGAAGGCGCTATTTTAAGTTTAAATATTCGTGCGGCCGATTATTCCGTTGCGCAACTGGCACATTTAATAGAAAATGAAGACTGCAAAATTCTTTCCCTTGCCGTACAGCAGATACCCAATGAGGATAGACTGCGTATTACACTGAAACTCAATAAACATCATATTGCCGCTGTAGAATCAAGTCTAATTAGACATAATTTTGATATCGAAGCTAGCTATCATCAGGCTGAATCGGATACCGATATGGATTATAGATTTGAAAATCTGATGAAGTATCTGCAGATGTAAAAAAGAATTTCTCATCTTTGAAAAAAAATAGCGAATAAAGCAAAGCATATGAAAATAGCGGTTTATGGGAGAGAATTTACACCAGCTGTCATTCCTCACGTTCAACATATTTTTGATTTTTTAAAAGAACGGGAGATTGATATTTGGGTATATGATAACTTCTATACATTTTTAAAACAACAATTCCTTTGTCCGGATCATCTATCTACCTATAGCTCTCATGAAGACTTACCTCGGGATATTGACTTTATGCTAAGTTTGGGTGGAGATGGAACGATGCTTTCTGCGGTTTCCATTATTAAAGATTCGGGAATTCCTATTGCAGGAATAAATTTCGGCCGTTTAGGGTATTTAGCTTCTATAGGTAAGACCGAAGTTGACCTGGCTTTAACTCAGATTTTAGAGAAAAAATACAGCCTGCAACAGCGCTCGCTTATCGAGGTGCAAAGCAGCCATAAAAAGCTCTTCGACGGAAATAATTATGCTCTTAATGATATTACAGTCTTTCGGTATGATAGCTCCGCCATGATTACGGTCCATGCAACCTTAAATGGAGAGCTTCTGAATTCATATTGGGCAGATGGTTTAATTATAGCCACTCCTACTGGATCGACTGCCTACTCGTTAAGCTGTGGCGGCCCTATTATTATGCCTGGCTCTGGAAACTTTGTCATTACTCCAATTTCCCCACACAATTTAAATGTGCGCCCGGTAGTTATCTCTTCAGAGTTTGAATTAGCCTTAGAAATTGAATCTCGAACGGAAAAGTATATTTTAAGTTGCGACTCGAAATACGAAACCATGAATAGTTCCGATAAAATTACAATTCGAAAAGCGCCTTTCTTTATCAATTTAATTCGTCTGCCTGGAGAAAGTTACTTTAGTACCCTACGTGAAAAGCTACTTTGGGGGATAGATGTCAGAAATTATTAGAATTAATTCAAATTCAACGGTAATTATTCGTAGAATTACAGGAATATATTGATAAGCTATTGTATTAATTATTTATCTTTACACAAAAAATTGAAACGATTTCTCTCCATATTAATAGTTATTTTCGCTCTCCAAGTGAATATTTCCCATGCACAGCAATGGGAAGTAGGTGCCACAGGAGTAGCTACAGGCTATATGGGCGACCTAAACCGGACTAACCCATTTTATTTTAAAAATTTAGGTGGAGGACTACAAGTTAAGTATAATTTTAATCCAACTTGGGGAGTCCGAAGCAACCTGAACTATGGCTTAATATCGGCCGATGCTAATGATTTTCATCAGCCAGGTATTGAAAATAGTAAGTTGGCCTTTAATACGTCTATTTTAGAATGGTCTGCAGTTGGAGAGTTTAATTTTTTTAAGTTCGTCCCAGGCAGGAATAAAATTGCTTATACCCCTTATTTATTTGCCGGTATAGGTGTCATTTCTTATAATCCATATATCCATCTAAAAGATAGCACTGGAGTACGAAGAAAGATTAATCTGCGCGAGCAGTTTTTAGAATACGATGAGCAAAATAATCCGAATAGCTATGGTCGATATGCCATTGTAATTCCTTTTGGAATAGGATTTAAATATAACTTAAATGGTCCCTTTAGCATTGGTGCGGAATTGGGATATCGCGTAGCACTCACGGATCATTTAGATAATGTGAGTCAGAATTATACCACAGTGGATTTTAATTCTACGAGCAATGAAGGTGTTCCTACAGGTATTAAAGATCGGATTCCAAATTATAAAGGAGATTTATCGGTATCCGATTGGCAGTATTTAGCTGATCCTACAGGAAATCTAAGCCAAAATAAAGGAACAGCACGTGGAGATGGCCGAAAGTATGATGGGTATATGACCGTAGGGATAACTTTATCGTATACCTTCATCAGTCAGAAATGCTACTGGTGGTAACTGTTAGGAGAGTTCCAAGAATAAAAAGTAAATGAGCACGATAGAGCATATAGATAAGAATAATTTGCCCCAACATATTGCCATTATTATGGATGGAAATGGGCGTTGGGCGAAAGAAAAAGGAAAATTACGAATTTTTGGACACCAAGCGGGTGTGAAAGCCGTTCGTGATACATTAGAAGCATCTGTAGAACTAGGAATTAAATATTTAACCCTATATGCCTTCTCTACAGAAAATTGGAATCGTCCTAAATTAGAAGTCCTTGCCTTAATGGAACTTTTGGTAGTTACATTAAATAAAGAAATTAAAACTTTTCAAAAGAATGGAGTTCGCCTAAATGCTATTGGAGATTTAAGCCAGCTTCCAAAAAATGCGCAATCTAAACTTCAAGAAGCTATTAAGGCGACTGAAAATAATGATAAATGTACGCTGACTTTGGCCTTAAGTTACTCCGCTCAACATGAAATTGTCGAAGCGACAAGGAAAATTGCCAGCCTCGTAGCAGCAGGTGAATTAGCGGTATCAGATATTAATGAAGAGACCATTAGCCATCAACTGTATACGGCAGATATACCTAACCCTGACTTACTTATCCGTACCAGTGGAGAGCAACGTATTAGTAATTTCTTGCTATGGCAGATCGCTTATGCTGAATTATTCTTTAGCCCAGTAATGTGGCCAGAGTTTAGTAAAGAACACTTATTTGAAGCTATCGCAAATTATCAATGTAGAGAAAGAAGATTTGGAAAGACTTCCGAACAACTTTAAAATGTCTATATTTAGCCCTGATTTACGAGAGATGGAATTTAACTGTAAACCATTAAATTTTTCTTAATTAACAAAAATTAACAACTGATTGGTGTACTTTAGCATCGATAAAATATTTTAGATGAAGCGCATAGTATTTTTTATATTCTTCGTTGCGGTTGCTCAACTACAAGTCGCAGTAGCACAAGTGAGAAACAACCCAATAAACCTGAATAATCCAGATGAGTTTTCGTACATCAGTCCGAAAGATTATGTAATCGGTGAAGTTCGAGTTTCAGGTACTCAGTATTTGGACAATGATGTGTTAATTACCATCTCCAAATTACAGAGAGGCCAGTATTTAGAAGTCCCTTCAGAGGCGACTTCAAATGTGGTCAAAAACCTGATGGCTCAAGGCCTATTTGATGATGTTCAGTTATGGGCAGATCGTATTGTCGGAGACACCATCTATTTGGAAATTCGTGTCCAAGAAAGACCTCGTTTGACCCGTATCGACCTAAAGGGTTTAAGTAAAAGCCAAACGGAAGAAATTCGTAAACGTCTGAATGAAAATACAGGAAAGATTGTTAATGACAACTTAATCAATACGACACGTATTACCATTGAGCGATTCTTACGTGAAAAAGCTTATCTCTACCCTGATATTAAAATTACGGCAGTAAAAGATAGCTCACAGGCGAATAATGAAATCTTAGACGTGGAAGTGTCACGTAATAATAAAGTCCGCGCAAAGTCGATTACATTTACCGGAAATGACCATTTCAAACAAAAAGAACTTCGCAAAATGTTTAAAGGCGTTAAGCAAAAGGCATGGTTTAGAATCTTCGGTCCAGGTAAGTTTAAAGATGAAAAATATAAAGAAGCTAAAGAAAATTTAGTCAATAAGCTGCATGCTAAAGGATACCGTGATGCGGAGATTATTACCGATACAGTAGAAAAATTAGATGCTAAAAATGTAGCGGTAAAAGTAGATATGTATGAAGGTCCTAAATATTATTTCGGTAATATCAGCTGGTCCGGAAACTCGAAATATACCGACTCAGTATTAAATTTAATTTTAGGTATTGAGAAAGGTCAAGTATTTTCGGAAGAAACATTAATGAACAAATTAATGGGACCTACGAGAAATAATGATGATATCTCTACCCTATATATGAATGATGGATACCTGACCTTCTCGATCGACCCGATCCAAACCAAAGTGTATAACGATACCATTGATTTAGATTTACGTATGTATGAAGGAGCGCAATACACCATCAATAATGTTATTGTCAAAGGTAATGATGTAACCAATGACCGGGTGGTTTTACGTTCTATCTATACTAAACCAGGTCAGAAATTCTCCAAAGCTTTAATTATGCAATCCGTACGTGAGATTGCGCAATTAGGTAACTTTGATGAACAAAAGACAAATCCAGTACCGACGAACTTAAACCATTCCGAAGCGACGGTAGATGTGGTTTATAATGTTTCCGAAAAACCTTCCGATCAGGTGGAACTTTCTGGAGGTTATGGAGCAGGACAGATTATCGGTACCTTGGGTCTTTCCTTTAATAACTTCTCGACTTCAAACTTTTTTAATAAAGGATCTTGGAAACCACTTCCTCGTGGAGATGGACAGAAGTTAAGCCTTCGTGGTCAGACTTCAGGAAAGCGTTACCAATCCTATAGCTTCTCATTCTCAGAGCCTTGGTTAGGAGGTAAAAAACCTATTTACTTCGGTCTTTCGGCCTATACATCGAACTCATCTTATGGTGGATTCAATATGTATACTGGACAGCAGATGGTCAAAGATTCCGAGTTAAGCCGTATTTGGATGACAGGGGTTACAGCAACCTTAGGAAAGCGTCTACAATGGCCGGACAACTATTTTCAGGTCAATAGTTCCGTGTCTTTCCAACGTTATAAATTACAGAATTATGGTTCTTATTTCTTGTTTGATAATGGAACAGCATACAATATTAACTTTACGCAAGAGATCAGTAGAAACTCTATCGATGCACCAATCTACCCTACTTCCGGGGTAAATTTAAAATTCTCCGTACAGTTAACTCCGCCGTATTCATTATTGAATAATATCAATTATGCGACAGCTACAGATCAAGAGAAATTCAGATGGACAGAGTACCATAAATGGAAATTCGATTCTCAATGGTATACCAAAATTGTCGGTAAGTTAGTCTTTAAAGCGCAGGCACAATTTGGTTTCTTAGGCTCTTACTCAAATAAAACTGGAACCTCAACCTTTGAGCGTTTCAAATTAGGGGGAGATGGTATGCAAGGATTTGACTTCTTACAAGGATCAGAGATTATTGCTATGCGTGGTTATGCTAATGGTACCTTAATTCCTGAAAGTACGCAGCTAAACGAACAAAATATTGCTATTCGTTCAGGTAGCCCTATCTATACGAAATACCAAATGGAGTTAAGACATCCGGTTATGTTAAATGACCAAGCTACCGTATTTGTATTAGCTTTTGCGGAGGCAGGTAATACCTGGAATAAATTTGCAGAGTTTAATCCATTCAAAGTACGTCGTTCTGCAGGTGTCGGAGCTCGTATCTTCTTACCGATCTTTGGTATGTTAGGTATTGATTACGGTCACGCTTTCGACCCGATTCCTGGATTGCAAAGCAGTCAATGGAAACAAAACTTTACCTTTAGTATTATGCAAAATATGGGCGGTTTCTAATCGCTCTGCTATATAAAAAAAAGCTACTGTATTTTTACAGTAGCTTTTTTTTTTGTTAAATACATCAATTCATATGCAGCTTTAAACCTTTCGCCTATATACAGGTCTTAAAACTATAGTTACCGTTCTTTGACATCGGATTATATAGGGCGAAATTTTATTCGATAAAAACACTCCTCTATTTAACATAATATCAGATAGATGAACGGCAATCAAGCCGGCTAATCCGTTGCATCAGATTCTGGAAATTATTTTAATAAATACATTTCATATGTAATAGATAATGTGTAATATCGTAATACCGAAACAGCTAGTTCTTTCTCAAGCCACTTAAAGCCCTAAAAAAAGCTATTTAACATAAATTAACAGCAAAATTCTGTAAAGAATATTTGATAATTATGGAATAGAGATAAAATTAAAGTATTTTTGGAACAAATATTGTCTTAATCAATACAACTAGTAAATTAGAGAACTGTAAAAAATTAAAAGAATGAAAAAGATATTCATATTATTTGCATTTATCACATTCGGAATTACTTCCGCTTTTGCACAACGTTTTGCCTATGTAGATTCAGAATATATCTTAAAACATATTCCTGAATATGCATCCGCTCAAAAGCAATTGGATGACCTATCCGTGAAATGGCAAGAAGAAGTAGATCAAAAATATGGTGAAATTGAAAAGTTGTATAAAGCTTATCAAAATGATCAGGTGCTATTAAATGAAGATATGCGCCGTCGACGTGAAGATGAAATTGTTAAGAAAGAAAAAGAAGTAAAAGAATTTCAACGTTTGAAATTTGGATACGAAGGCGACCTGTACAAACAACGTATTCGTCTTGTTCAACCTGTTCAAGAACGGGTATCTAAAGCTATTCAAGAATTAGCATCAGCGCAAGGTTTAGATATTATCTTAGACCGCGGTTCTGAAGTGACTTTCTTATATGCGAATCCAAAATTGGATAAATCTAATGATATCATTACAAAATTAGGTTTTAAACCCGATGCAAATCTTGCAAAGTAAATTTTTGTTTACTATAATTGCTACAGATTTACAGAATATTAATTAGTAAATAAAAAAACAAAAACAAACACCGTAGTTAAAGCGCAATCTTTAACTCTTAATGATTAAAATGAAAAGAATGAAAAATTTAGTTAAAGGAACAGCATTATTAGTTGTGATGTTCTTATCAGCACAGTTTGCAAATGCACAACAAAAAATTGGACATGTTAGTTTCAATGAAATTTTTTCTTTAACATCTGACTTTAAAGCTGCAGAAACTCAATTAAAAACTTTAGGAGAAACTAAAACTAAAGAGTTACAAAGTTTATACACTGAGTTTCAAAATAAACAAAACTCAGCTAACGAAAAATTACGTAACCGTTCTGAAGCTAATAAAGATGCTACAGATGCTGAATTACAAACTTTAGGTTCAGAATTACAAGATATGCAAACTCGTATCACAGATATTCAACGTATCGCTGAAGAAGATATGCAGAAAAAACAAGAAGAGTTATTTGCGCCAATCCATAAGAAAGTAGCTGATGCAATTAATGCAGTATCTAAAGAAAAAGGATATGCTTATGTATTCGATATCTCTACAGGTAGCATCCCTTACTTCCAAGGTGGTGATGATTTAACTCCTGCTGTTAAAACAAAATTAGGTATTCAATAAGAATAGCTCAATGAAAAAAAGGACATCCAAAAGATGTCCTTTTTTTTTTGCCCTAAATTTTAAGAATGAGCGCTCATAATCCCCTCCTATTGAAATCGCAGCTCAACAGAGATTTATAACTGACTTTAGAATAAGTAATATAGAATTAAATATTATGCTTGCATAATATTTAATTTCTATTATATTTGTGTAAACCAGTTTTATAAATTATGATAAGCCAACTGATTTTCATTTTTTTCTTAGCGGTGGCCGGATTTCTATTTGCCCGACAAGCTAGACAGATTTATAAAAATATTAAACTAGGACGCGCGGTAGATCGCTTTGACCAACCTCAAGAAAGGTTTAAAAAAATGCTGCTTGTCGCTTTTGGTCAGCAGAAGATGTTCAAACGCTGGACCCCCGCTATCCTGCATCTTTTTGTCTACGTTGGATTCTGTATTATCAATATAGAGATGATAGAAATCCTAATCGATGGTATCTTTGGAACCCATCGTGTACTCGCTTTTTTGGGTACCCCCTATCAGCTATTAATTGCTTCATTTGAACTGCTTGCCGCAGCCGTATTAATTGCCTGTGTCATCTTCTTTATCCGCAGAAATATATTGCATATCAAACGCCTGCAGGCTCCAGATATCCAAAAGTGGCCGAAGACAGATGCGAACTTAATTTTAATTACTGAAATTCTATTAATGGCAGCCTTTTTAACGATGAATGCTGCTGACTTTAAACTGCAGCAACTTGGAGCAGCACATTATATCAGTGCAGGAAGTTTCCCTGTATCGGGTCTTATAAGCCCCCTATTGCCCACGCATATAGAAACCTTAATTTATATAGAAAGAGCCTGTTGGTGGTTTCATATATTAGGGATTTTGGCCTTTTTAAATTATCTACCCTATTCTAAACACTTACATATTATACTCGCTTTTCCAAATACCTATTTCTCGAATTTAAAAGCTAAAGGAGAATTGAGTACAATGGAATCCGTGACTAATGAAGTTAAAGCCATGATGGATCCGTCCTTTGTTCCCGAAAGTACGGATGGCCCGCTTCGATTTGGAGTTAAAGACGTTCAAGACCTAAGCTGGAAGAATCTATTAGATGCCTATACCTGTACGGAATGTGGTCGTTGTACCTCAGCATGTCCAGCTAATATTACAGGCAAATTACTTTCTCCCAGAAAGATTATGATGGATACTCGAGATCGCCTCACAGAGGTAGGACTTAATATTCAAAAGAATGGGAGCTTTCAGGACGATGGAAAATCCCTGTTAGACAACTATATCAGTAGAGAAGAAATTTGGGCCTGCACAAGCTGTAACGCCTGTGTAGAGCAATGTCCAGTTAATATCAACCCCTTGGAGATTATTATAGATCTGCGCCGATATGCGATTATGGAGGAGTCTCAGGCTGCGCCGAGTATCAATGCCATGTTTTCAAATATTGAAAATAACGGTGCTCCATGGAAATATCCACAATCCGATCGTGCGAACTGGGCAACTAATTAATTATAGGAAAGATAGAGTAAAATGCTATGCAAGAACAACTAAATGTACCTACAATGGCCGAAATGATGGCTCGCGGTGAAAGTCCGGATATTCTATTTTGGGTGGGATGTGCTGGTAGTTTTGATGAACGTGCGCAACGTATTACCCGGGATATATGTAAAATATTAAATCATGTCCATTTAAATTATGCTATTCTCGGAACGGAGGAATCCTGTACGGGAGATCCTGCTAAACGCGCGGGCAATGAATTTCTATTTCAGATGCAAGCCATGATGAATATCGAGGTCTTAAATGGGTATGAAATAAAACGTATTGTAACCGCTTGTCCTCATTGTTTTAATACTCTAAAAAATGAATATCCTAGTTTAGGAGGACATTACGAGGTTATACATCATACCCAATTAATTCAATCCCTTATTGATGAAGGCAAGTTAAAACCCGCAGATGGACATGAATTTAAGGGCAAAAAAATCAGCTACCATGACCCTTGTTATCTGGGGCGGGCGAATGAAGTGTATGAAGCGCCAAGACAAATTTTAGAAAGCTTAGATGCGCAGCTCTCCGAATTAAAACGCTGCCGTTCAAATGGTTTATGTTGTGGAGCTGGTGGCGCTCAAATGTTTAAAGAGCCCGAGCCAGGGAAGAAAGATATCAATATGGAACGTATAGAAGATGTGATAGAAAGCAAAGCCGAGGTCGTTGCTGCAGCCTGTCCGTTTTGTATGACCATGTTAAAAGATGGCGTTAAGGTCAAAGAAAAAGAAGCTGAAATTGAAGTGTTGGATATCGCGGAAATAACCGCTCGTGCAAATCGCTTATAAGGAGCATTCCAGCAATGGATGATATCAAAAAAGGTCGTTCTTAAGAACGACCTTTTTTTGTACCCAGGAGCAGATTCGAACTGCCACGCCCATACAGGCACCACCCCCTCAAGATGGCACGTCTACCAATTTCGCCACCTGGGCATAAACGCTGAGTTACAAAATTATATATTTTTCTGACTTATACAAGTAAAATTAATTAAATCACAATAAATCAATCCTTTAAATTACGTTGTATTAAAGTCTGTATAACCCCATCTACCAATCCTACTCTAGGCACGATAATTTGTTTCAGATGACCTGCCTTCATAACTGTTAAGAAGATTTCTGTCGCTGGGATAATAACATCTGCTCGGTCATCATTTAAGCCCAGAACGGTAATACGCTCTTTTAAGGAATAGGAGTTTAAATAACTATATAAAGATTTCATTTTTAAAAATGTAATCGGCTTATCGACCTTATCATTAGCTAACTTAGAAAGTTTATTGATATTTCCACCAGTCCCAATACCGATCACATGATTAAACATCTTGGTATGATCGACTACCCAACTTTTCATATCGTCCCAAACTTCCGTGCGATCCCGATTGTCTAAAATCCGAATCGTACCTAAGTTAAAAGACTTGGAAGCAATTAATCGAGAGCGTGCAAATAAGGATAATTCAGTACTTCCTCCACCCACATCGATATATAAATAAACCTTATTAATATCTAATTTCTCGCCTACATGACTATTGAAAATAATTTCAGCTTCAACCGAACCCTCAATAATTTGTAAATCCACCCCCACTTCCTTCACGCGCTTTACAATCGCATCTCCATTATCCGCATCTCTCATCGCTGAGGTCGCACATGCCATATATTCGGAAACTTGATATACATCCATCAGGTCTCTAAATGCACGCATGGTTTTTACTAAGAAATCTGCCTTCTTAGTCGAAATATGCTGTTGTATAAAAGAATCATCCCCCAGGCGTAAGGGTACACGCAGTAAGGTATTTTTTTTAAAGGTATATTCTCCAGATTTAGCATCTTTTATAATATCAGCAATCAATAAGCGAACGGCATTGGAACCAATATCTATGGCAGCATATCTCATGAATTTATATTTTTAAATTTTAAATAATTATATATTTCCTGTTGTGCGCGATTAGATTTTACAGCCAAGGTATTTTTATATTCATTAGTCTGCAAAGGATCGATCACGCGAGCCTTGGTATTATCCGAAAGTTGAAGCTGGATAATATCGTAAATTTCTGTTTTTATTTCTTCCGCATAGATCGGAAAAGCCACCTCTACCCGACGATCTAAATTACGTGTCATCAAATCTGCAGAAGAGAGATAAATTTCTTTCTGATCATCACATTCGAATATCAACACCCGCGCATGTTCCAAAAAGCGATCTACAATGCTAATAATAGTAATATTTTCACTAAATCCAAAAATCCCCGGAATTAAACAACACATTCCTCGGATGATAAGCTCTATTTTAATCCCGGCATTATTCGCCTGATAGAGAATCTGTATCAGGCCTTCATCTGTCAGGCTATTCATTTTTAATATCAGCTTGGCCCGATGTCCCTGCTGTACTGCAGTGATCAGTTGGGCTATTTTTTCGGTAAAATCATCCCGCATAGCCAAAGGTGAGGTAATAATCGACTCGTAATTGCGATGGTACAAATCCTCTTTTAAGCCTTCGAATAGTTTTTTAATATCCGCAGTAATGGTGGGATGTGCTGTGAATAATCCATGGTCACAATAAATCTTGGCGGTCTTCTCATTAAAGTTTCCCGTAGACAAGAAAGTATAGGCCCTTAATACTTCGTCTTCCCGGCGCTGCACCAAACAAGATTTAGCATGTAACTTATGGTCGACATTACCCAGGTAGACTTGAATCCCCTCCTCCTCCATAATACCGCGCCAGTATAAATTGGCCTCTTCGTCAAAACGCGCTTTCACCTCCAGAAATACATTGACGATCTTTCCATTTCGAGCAGCAATCAGAAGGGCATTGACCACATGAGAAGTCTTGGCTACGCGATATAAGGAAATATCGATCTGCTCCACCTGCATATCCATCGCAGCCTCGCGCAGAAAGTGTAAGACGAAATCATACTGCTGATAAGGAAACGAAACCAGGTAGTCCTTCTCGGCAATTTGAGCCAAAAAACTCTTTTCTAAATTTAAGCCTTTCACCGCACAGGGAATTAATCTCGGGTAGACTAATTCAGGCGTATTAATGAACGGAAAATTTATAAAATCCTTAAAGTTAAAATACCTATTGATCGGTATTAACCCGTCTTCATCGACAGCACAGATTTGCTTTAAAAAATATAAGATATCTGTAGGCATCCCAGAATTATACTCCAAGCGCATAATACTTCCAGACTCCCTATTTTTCAGGCTCATC
>DAIQRP010000040.1:22467-23293 GCA_036786125.1 Sphingobacterium sp. | reverse complement strand
AAATTTTGAAAAGGTAGAAAGATCGAAGAGCGGGCGCCAATCACAACCTGAAACTCTCCTTTAATGATTTTATACCAAACCTCTGCGCGTTCATTATCATTAAACTTCGAATGATAAACCCCTAATTTATTCCCAAAATGTAATTTTAAACGTGCTGTAATCTGCGCTGTTAATGCAATTTCAGGGAGTAAATATAAGGCGGTCTTTCCTTCGGCAATGGCTTTTTCTATTAATCGTATATATAACTGTGTCTTTCCAGATGCCGTAACACCATGTAAAAGCAGCACATTTTTATCTTCAAATTGGGCATTTATATGTTCAAATGCAGACTCTTGGACAGCATTGAACTCAAAAGTCTTCGGAATTTCAATTTCTTCACCTAAGAAGCGGCTAACGACACGTTCCTCCACTTCAATAATTCCTTTTTCTATTAAAGAGCTGATACTACTTGAACCGCAGCCCGTTGCTTCCATTAAATCCTGACGTGTAATTTCCGCATGGATTTTCGCTAATTGGATTAAGCCTAAGACGGCATCCTGTTGTTTAGCCGCCCGATTCAAGCTATCTAAGAGCATTTTTTTTCCTTCGGGAGAATGGTACTCTGCAGCTAGTTTTAAAATATTTTTAGTTTTGGGCTTATAGCGTTCTGTAATTTCCTCAGCGATTAAGATCAGGCCTTTTTCAAACATTTCTTTGATTAAAGGAAATACCGATTTTTGCCCTAGTAACTTGACAATATCATTGATCTTTAATTCGCTGGCTACTTCTAATGCTTCCACAACAAGATATTCCTTTTCAGTAAGCTCCTCTTTAATTATCTCGGAGG
>DAIQRP010000040.1:21272-22457 GCA_036786125.1 Sphingobacterium sp. | reverse complement strand
AAAGGGTAATTTTAGTCTCTGAGGCAAGTTTTAATGCAGCAGGTAGCGCCGCCTGCATCCCCTCTCCGAGTGTACACATATAATACTCCGCAATCCAGTCCCAAAGTTTCAGCTGATCCGGAAATACTATGGGCTTTTCATCAATAATATCTATAATATATTTGGCCTCATAACTTTGGGGCGCCAAGTCAGAAATGGAACGAACTACGGCCGCATAGATCTTATTCTTCCCAAACTGTACCATAACACGCATACCTACTTCTACGGAAGAAGTCCATTCTACAGGTACCCGATAGGTATAACATTTCGGTAAAGCTAA
The DNA here is from genome assembly GCA_036786125.1 of Sphingobacterium sp. Lineage (GTDB taxonomy): Bacteria > Bacteroidota > Bacteroidia > Sphingobacteriales > Sphingobacteriaceae > Sphingobacterium. Next base: position 22,138 of record DAIQRP010000040.1, on the reverse strand, counting down.
AGGTAAGATAACTTCGACAAACTTCGTCTCTCTAGATGAAGCAAAAAGCTGATGATGTTCCGACATAGTAGCAAATATACAAAAGGAAAAATTAGCAAAAAAAAGCCCTCAAAATAATGTTATCCTGAGGGCTCTTTTATATATCATGTTCAATCTTTACGATCTATTTTTAATTGCAGCGACAAATAAACTAATCCAACCAACGATAAAACTTAAGCCCCCTAATGGAGTAATTGGCCCTAATACGGCTGGATTCCCCACTTCCGTTATCGAACGCACACTTAATACATATAGGGATCCTGAAAAGAGGATAATACCTATAGCAAAAGCAAAGAAAGCAACCCGGATAGCGGTATTCTTAGCTCTGGAAAATGTAGAAAGAAATAATAGGGCAAAGGTATGATAGAAGTGATATTGATTAGCCGTCTTCCATGTTCCAATATGATATTCACTAATCTTTCCTTCTAATCCATGAGCCCCAAAAGCCCCTAGAACCACAGCTAAAGCACCAAATAATGAAGCTGTTAAAATGATTTGCTTGTTCATTTATAATAGAAATGTTTAATCTGTTTTATTAACCTGTATAAATGTATTAAATATTGATTAAATTCTTGAACTTTTTCCACTTTTAAATCGTTATTTTAAGATATTATATAGTTTAAAATTTTCAATTCGTTTTTTTTTATATTAGGTTTGTTATATATATGAGAAATACTATCATCCTTACAGCAGTTCTTTTTATTGCCGTAATTGCAGCATCGATATATTATTTTGCGGATATAAATAGCCCTCAAATAAATACCAGTAAATCGCTTAAATATCATCCCGCAAATACCGTTTTTGTGGCCGCCTTTAATAATGATGAG
>DAIQRP010000040.1:20078-21262 GCA_036786125.1 Sphingobacterium sp. | reverse complement strand
TACATCTAATATTTTTAGCGAATTTGATTTGTTTGAAGCCTTAATCGGTCAGACGGAATTTCTAGAATTAAATGCTTTAAAAAGCAATCTGCTCAATGCACCTTCCTTTGCTGAATATACCAAAGGGGCAGAAATTCTATTTTCTGCACATCAGGTGAAGGACAGTCTGGCCTTTCTATTTACCATTCCCCTTAATCGGGATATTACTAAAGCAGACCTAAGGTCTCTATTAGGCAAACTGAACCAAACCTATGCTTTTGATAGTAAAGATTCTTTAAATCAGGAATTCTATACCTTAACCCATACCTTAACCAAGAATAGCCTATATGCGGTTTATTTTAATGATAATCTATATGCAAGTTATCATTTCGACTTGCTCGCGCAGGTAATTGACAAGCAAAGCCCCAAATTATCCGCTTCAAAAATTGAATATTTCGTCAGTCATATTTCTAAAAACAGTCCGCTGAGTATCCTCGTAAATCATAGCGCATTAGCGCCCTTTGCACAGGCTAAAATTCAAGGTAAATTTGGTTCTTACCTGGGATTACTCGATTCATTAAAAGGAGAATCTTCATGGAATCTGAATTTTAAAGAAGATGCTATTATGTTTAATGGGGAAAGTAATCTAGCCGATACTAAAGAGCATTACCTCACTTTATTCAGCAAGCAGCAAGCGGTTAATCAGACTTTATCAACTTATTTTCCGGCCAATACGGCTTCTTATTTTAGCTACTCCATTTCAAATCAAAACTCCTTCCTATCGGAACTGAGCTCATATCTGGATCAGAAAAAAGAAAATCAAAAAAGAAAAAATCTATATGCTAATCTCGCCATAGATTTTGAAAAAGAATATACCTCCTTATGGGGAGATGAATTTGCTTTAGTAGAATTAAACACAGAAAACAATATCGGTTTTGTACGTTTAAAAGATACCACCCAAGCCCTTTCTCTACTCTCTAAAATCTCTTCGGAACAGTCCGATGGAATATCCCGTTTGAATCATTCGAATATTTTATATTTTGCCTTTGGAGATCCTTTTCAGCAACTTCAACGCCCTTATTTTATCCGTATTCAAGATGTCTTAATTTTTGCCAATCAAAGTTCTCTATTAAGCAGCTACCTTTCAGATTGGAACAATAAGAAAGTTCTTTCTGGAAATATAACCTATAAAAACTTTGAGAAAC
>DAIQRP010000040.1:15178-20068 GCA_036786125.1 Sphingobacterium sp. | reverse complement strand
AATAGAGCGAATGTATCCTTCTATTTAAATCCTGAATTAGCAAAAAATAGTATTCAACGGAAGTTAAAAAATGCCCTTGTAAAAAAATATACTGATACCGAACAGTATGGATACCAGGATTTCAGTACCTGGTCCTTTCAGCTTTCCGGAAATAATGGTAAATTAATAAGTCATATCTATGCCATTTATAAAAGTAAAAAAGCAATTGGCGGAACAGCAGAATGGACCTATGCCTTAAAAGGTAGATTAACTAATAAACCTTGGGTTTTGGAATATTCGGAAAGCACAAAATTTATCCTTGCACAGGAGCAAGACCATACCGTTCATGCTATAGGAACGGATGGCGAAAAGTTGTGGTCTAAAGTTTTTGAAGGTGAAATATTAGGCGACCCTATACAACTTTCCGACCGTTCTATTATATTAAATACCACGACACGTCTGTATAAGATCTTTCCAAATGGAGAGAATTATGTCGGATTTTCTCTGCCCCTTCCATATCGCGCCACTTATGGCCCTAGCCTAGCCGATATCAATGCGAATAAGATCATATTTATTCCTGCGGGAACGCGTATTTTAGCTTATGACTTGGATGGAAAGCAACAGGAACAATGGAAAGATATTCAAGTAGATGGAACAATCTTATTTGATATAAAAATCGCCAATATCCGACAGAAACCACATATTATGCTCGGTACACAAAGTGGAAACTTCTATTTCTTTGACCAGAATGCTGTTAAAATACAAGAAATCTCCGATGCTCATCAGTATAACAATCCTATAGGCTTTCATTATCAGGCGGAACAGGAAGAGCGCTCTTCGATTATTACCGTTTCTGCCGATGCTGAGCTAGTTAAATTTCATCTCAATGGGGAAAAGACAATTTTACATTATGCAAATTGGTCTAAACCCACCTATTTTTCTTTTCAAAATGTTACGGGTTCACCTGCTTCAGATATTGTGCTACTCGATGCCGATGCACTTTCAGTCTACCAGGTCAATGATACTACAGCAAATTATCATTATAATTTTGCTGAAAAAACAAGAAATAGACCTCAGTTTTTCCCGAGTAATGCCCACCAATATTATATTGGGCAAGCGACGGAAAATGATTTAATTTATGTATTTAATGATGAAGGTGCCATCTACCCTGGATTTCCTTTAGCAGGCCTACATAATTTCTATTTTGGTCCGATAAATTACGGGAATACAACTAATTATTTAATCAGTACAAAAAGAGATCATAAAATTTATTGTTATAAGTTTTAATGAATTGTAATTCATAAATTTAAAGTTTATATCTTTCACAAAAAAAGTAAGCTTGTTTATAAAAAAAATAATTTTTTTATAGTAGGTTTGCATTCGAATTTAAGAGATGCAAAGAGAAATAGAGATTAAGAGAATTTTAACCAAACCTAAAAAAATTGTTATCACAACGCATTACAAACCCGATGGGGATGCATTAGGTTCTTCTTTAGGTTTATATCATTGGCTGAAAGAAAAAGGACATGATGTCACTGTAATTGTACCTTCCGATTATCCACAATTTTTAGATTGGTTGCCTGGAAAAGAAGAGGTTTTAGTCTATAATCAAGAGCTTGAAAAAAGTCAGCAGCTTATTCAAGATGCTGAAGTGATTTTCTGTTTAGATTTTAATAGTCTATCCCGTATTCATGCTATGGAAGATATCGTGAGATCATCTTCAGCCTATAAATATATGATTGATCACCATCCAGAAGGATTTGAAGATGATCGTCTGTGGGATCCACATGCCGCAGCCGCAGCCCAACTTGTATTTCGATTCTTAAATACCCTGTTAGATGCTGGAGCAGAAATTACAGCTGATATAGCGACCTGCCTATATACGGGAATTATGACCGATACAGGTTCCTTCCGTTTCCGTTCTACTACAGCAGAGGTGCATCATATTATTGCGCGTTTAATTGAATGTGGAGCGAAGAACTATGAGATTCATGAACATATTTATAATAGCTCATCCGAAAGTCGCTTAAAATTCCTGGGTTTTGTTTTATTAAATCGCCTAGAAGTTATTCCTGAATATAATACAGCTTTAATGTATCTTAGCAAGGAAGATTTAGCACAATTTAATATTGTGACAGGGGATACAGAAGGATTAGTAAACTATGCCCTTTCTATTAAAGGTATTCGCTTAGCCGCACTGATTATCGACCGGACAGAACTTAGAAAATTATCGCTTCGTTCTATTGGAGAAATTCCGTGTAATGAAATCTGCAAGCAGTATTTTAATGGTGGAGGACATTTAAATGCATCTGGAGGTAGTTCTTCTGATGATTTAGCCACAGTAATTCGTACCTTTAAGTCCATATTACCGGAATACAAAGAAATATTAACAAAAAAATAGTCAAATAATAATATTAGTCAAATAATAAAAATGAAGAAAGCAATTTTATTCGTTGCAGCAGCCGTAACTTTAATTACATCTGCTTGCCAAAGCTTCAAAAAAGGTGAAGGTGGTCTTGAATACAAGATTATTAAAGACAATGGTGCAGAAAAAGCTGTTGCCGGCGATCTATTATCCGTAGATATGAAAATCGAAACGGATAGAGACTCTCTATTAAATAGCACCTATGATTTAGGTTTACCTCAAATCGTTAATATTGCTCCAGATAGTATCCCTGGATTATATGCAGGTGATTATAACTCCATGTTTAAATTCTTAGGTGAAGGTGACTCTGCAGTATTCAAATTAAATATTGATACGATGGCAGCACGTACAGGTCAGCCTAAATTAGAATTTGCAGACCACTATGTTACCTTTACTATTAAAGTAAGAAAGCATTTCAAAAAAGGTCAGTTAGCGGATTCTGTATTATATTCTGAGGTTAATAAATACTTCGAAGGAGAGATTGAAAACTTGAAAAAAGCAGAAGAAGGTAAAATCTCTAGCTATATTAAATCTAATAAATTAGAGCCTAAGAAAACTGCTTCAGGTTTACAATATGTAGTTACTTCTGAAGGAGCAGGTGCTAAACCAGCTATTGGGGATACTGTAGTAGTAAACTACGTAGGTTCTTTAATTGGTTCTGGAAAAGTATTTGATACCAACAACCCAGAGACGGCTAAGAAAAATAATATCTTCAATGCAATGCGTCCTTATGAGCCTATCCGTTTCAGCATTGGTAACGATCCGGTAATCCAAGGATGGACTGAAGGTTTACAGTTATTAAATAAAGGTTCTAAAGCTACTTTAATCATTCCTTCTCAATTAGGATATGGTGAGCGTGGTGGTGGCGGTATGATTCCTCCTTATGCACCTTTGGTGTTTGAAGTGGAATTAGTAGATATCGTCGCAGGAAAAGGGGCTACAGCACCAGTGGAAGCCCATCAACAAGCTCCACAACAAGCTCCAGCGACAGCGCCTCAAGCGAAATAATAAAAAATTACAATTTTGATAAAAAAGCGTTTTCTACAGCAGTGGAAAACGCTTTTTTATTAAATAATTAGGACTTTTGCTAACAATATCCTAATTTTAAGCATTCTTATTGTACATAGCCAGATGCTTAATCCTTATAATCTTACAGATACGCATACGCATATCTACTATCAAACTCAAACGGCGGAGTTAGATGCGCAAATGCAACGTTGCTTCGACCAACATATCACCCGACTATTTCTGCCCAATGTAGATGTGGAATCTATGTCCTCGGTTATGCAGACCGTGCAATCTTATCCGGAGCATTGCTTTCCGATGTTAGGTTTACATCCCTGCTCTGTAAAAGAGGATTACCGACAACAATTAGATATTATCGAACAACAGATTCCCAAACAAAAAATCTATGCCATTGGAGAAATTGGTCTGGATTTATATTGGGATAAATCCACTTTAGCCATTCAGCAAGATGCATTCCGTATTCAGGTAGGCTGGGCGAAATCCTTGGGTCTTCCAATAGATATCCACTGTCGGGAAGCCTTCGATGAACTTTTCGAACTCTTAGAGGAGCTTCACGATGATCAACTATTTGGTGTACTCCACTGCTTTACGGGAAATCTCGAACAAGCGAAAAAGGCTATAGATTATGGTTTTCTGCTTGGCATCGGAGGAGTAGTCACCTTTAAAAAAGCTGGATTAGATGCCGTAGTTAAAGAAATAGACCTACAACATATCGTCTTAGAAACTGATGCCCCTTATCTGGCGCCTAGTCCTTTTCGGGGAAAGACCAATGAATCCAGTTACCTGCATTATATTGCGCAGAAAGTAGCCGATATTCATGAAATTACGATCGAAAAATTAGCCGAAATAACCACTGAAAATTCAAAACGCGTTTTTAGCATCTAATAGCACATGCAAAATATATTTATCATCTATACTGGGGGCACCATTGGAATGGTGAAAGATGAGAGCGGTACTTTTGTACCCTTCGATTTTGACCTGATTGCCCGAAATCTACCTGATTTAGCCCGATTAAGTTATAACTTAACAGTGCACTCCTTTACTCCGATTATAGATTCATCGAATATGAATCCGGAGATATGGATAGAGATGGCTCAGATTATTAAAGACAATTATAATGATTATGATGGATTCTTAATCCTACATGGCTCGGATACCATGTCCTTTTCAGCTTCCGTTTTAAGCTTTATGCTGGAAGGCTTACAAAAGCCCGTTATCCTATCGGGTTCACAATTGCCTATTGGGGAAATTAGAACCGATGCACGAGAGAATTTAATGACCGCTTTAGAAATTGCTTCCGCCAAATATAAAGGGCAGTCCATTATTCAAGAGGTTTGTATCTTATTTGATAATAAATTATTTCGCGGAAATCGATCCTTCAAATATAATTCCGCAAAATTCGAAGCTTTTCGATCCCCTAATTACCCCGTTCTCGTAGAAGCAGGAATACATTTACAATA
>DAIQRP010000040.1:14471-15168 GCA_036786125.1 Sphingobacterium sp. | reverse complement strand
AATATAATACGGATGCTTTATTAGATAATTCCGACAAGCAATTTATCTTGCATACCAAATTGGATAATCGAGTTGGCGTCTTAAAATTATTCCCTGGAATCAGCAAAGCCTGTATACAGTCTATTTTAAACTCTGATGTGCGTTCTATTATTATGGAAACCTTTGGTTCGGGAAATACAACTACTGATCAGTGGTTTTTAGATTTATTAAAAGAAGCAATAGATGCCGGAAAAAATATTGTCAATATCTCTCAATGTAAAGTAGGCTCTGTAGAATTAGGGCGTTATGAAACTTCTCAGGGATTAAAAGCTATTGGAGTACTCAATGGCTATGACTTGACTTTTGAGGCTGCAGTAACTAAACTGATGTATCTTCAGGGAGAGTTAGCTGATCAGAAAGATGTAGCCTATTGGATGGAACAGGATATCCGTGGAGAAATGACGGTAATTCAATATTAATAAAAAGATTATTGTACGAACTAACTGAGCACTATCGAAAAAAATATACTTCCATAAAAAAGCAGAACCTAGGTTCTGCTTTTTATTTATACTGTAACATATAATGCTAGTAACTCAGAGACGACAAAATTAGAGCCTCCAACGAAGATTAAATCTCCTGGAGTATATGCTGCTCTTGCGGTCGCTAAAGCTTCTGGAATCGTATGAAAGGCCTCTCCTTTTAATTGAAAGCTCAGCGC
>DAIQRP010000040.1:2171-14461 GCA_036786125.1 Sphingobacterium sp. | reverse complement strand
CTGCAGAAATAATAAGAGGCATCTCTCGGTAATAAGGGTAACATATGAGAAAGATCCTTATCTCGCATCGCTCCTATGACTATATGTAAATGTCGGTATGAGGTTAATTTTAAATTTTTCAATACCTCTTGAATTCCATCTTCATTATGCCCGGTATCACAGATAATAAATGGATCGGTAGAAACGGTCTGCCACCTACCTTGAAGACCTGTAGACTGTTGAACATGTCTTAAGGCATCTTTCAGCTGTGCTTCAGAAATAGTAAAACCCTGATGCCTCAATTCGTCTATAACAGTTAATACCCCTAAAATATTTTTTGCTTGATACGTTCCCGTGAGATCTAATTGATAGCTACTGCTGACTGCTGTCTGCAGATCTTGTATTTGCATAGTCAAATATGCAGGCGCTACAGAAAACTCTTCCACCATGCGTTCCTCCGTCGCAAAGCGAATAGGCGCTTGCAATTCCGCTGCTCGTTTTTTAAATATTTCTGAGGTAATGGGATGCCACTCCGAAATAACGACAGGAGTATTGGCCTTTATAATTCCGGCTTTCTCCCAGGTAATTTCGGCTAAGGTATTTCCTAGCATATTCATATGATCCATGCCTATATTAGTAATCAGAGACACTAGAGGTTGAATAATATTCGTAGAATCTAAACGTCCTCCTAATCCGACTTCAATCACGGCAATATCCACCTGCTCTTTAGCAAAGAAATCAAAGGCCATAGCGACCGTAACTTCAAAAAAGGAGGGTTGAATTTCTTCAATTAGCGCTTGATGTGTACGTACAAAATCAATCACAAACTGCTCGTCGACCATCGCTCCATTAATCCGGATACGCTCTCTGAAATCAAGCAGATGCGGAGAGGTGTATAAGGCTGTTTTATAACCCGATTGAGCTAAAACCGAGGCTAACATATGCGAAGAGGAACCCTTTCCATTGGTTCCTGCAATATGTATCGTCTTAAATTGATGTTGGGGGTTTCCTAGGGCTTCACAGAAACGTAAGGTATTATCTAAATCCTTTTTATACGCCGAAGCACCGTCGCGGGTAAACATAGGTAATCGAGCAAATAAATACTCGATTACCTCTTGATAAGAATTCATGTATAGAATTTTATTTAACTCTAAAATTAAAAACTATAACTCCAGTTTGAGAATCCGGAGCTTGGGCTAATTGATTCAAGCGAGCACCACGTACTGCGCGTTCACATTTTTCCCATAAGGATCGATCGGGAAGCGTTGTTCCTTTTACTCCTGCGCGGGCGTAAGTAATCGTTCCATTTGGAGCCACACGGATTTCAACCGCTACTTTGCCCGATTGCTGACCATTGTCATCAATTTGCGGACGGACTTCAAATCTTCTATTGGCAATAGACAACATCATATTGCCATCACCAGAACCACCCTCTCCATAATTTGGAGCTAAAGGATCTCCTAATTTAGAGCCTTGATTTCCGGGTGTAGAGCCTGTACCGTCACCAGAACCTACGGCATTATTTTTCTTACCTTTAAAAAGCGCATTGGTATTCACAGTTTGCTGTGCTTCCTTTTTCTCTACCGTTGTTTCTGTAGCCGTAACCTTCACTGGTTTAGCTGCTTTGGTAACGGCAGGAGCTTCTTCTAAATCCTGAGTTACAACCGCCTTATCGGCCACTTGTTGAGAGGGCGTTGGGGTTGGTGTTTCTGTAGGATCTATTTTATCGGGTTTCACATTATTAGCATTGGGATCCATAGACGGTTCGTCAACACTCATATAATCATCACCCATACCCTCTTCAGAAGTACCATAATTGACTACGATTCCGCCCATACCATATCTCGGTGTCTCTGTACCGAATATAATAAAAAAGCTAATCAGTATGAAAGCGCCAAAGATTGCCGAAGAAATCGCTAGTGCTTTAGGGAAATTATTCTCTTCTTGATAGTGATGATAACGCATTTCTATTCTTGTTTTATTAATCTTTCTTAGGCTCTGTTGCTAATACCAATTTAATTTTTAATCGGTTAGCTACATCCATAACTGAGATTACATTTTGAATGGGCACGGAACTATCCGCATACAACATAATGGTCAAATCCTCATTGGAAGCCATCTGCGATTGGATTGCCGCTTCTAATCCTTCTAATGGAACTACTGTCTTTTCTACATGGTATAATAAGTCTGCCGTCACCGATACGGTTAAGGTTTTCTTCGCCACAGATTGCTCTCCAGCACTTGACCGCGGTAATAATAACTTCACTACCTGTGGATTTGCAACAGCAGAAGCCAATAGGAAAAATAACATTAAGAAAAACATAATGTCATTTAAAGCTGAAGTATGTACTTCAGCCGATGGTCTATTTCTTCTATTACGTAAATTCATACTAATCAGCTAAATTATGAGCCTGGTTCATCTAATAAATCGATAAATTCTACAGCATCTGTCTCTATACGTAAAATTAATCGCTCTACCATCATATTTAAAATATGGTAACCAATATAAGCTAAGATACCTACTGTCAATCCCGAAGCCGAAGCAACCATTTTCACATAAAGACCTCCAGATACAGAACCGATATCAATTCCTCCAGCTAATTCTACTTCATGGAAAATAGTAATTACCCCAAAAATCGTACCTACGAATCCCAACATCGGCGCAATACCCGCTACAATACCTAGGATATTAATATTTTTTTCTAATTTGGCCACTTCTAATTTACCCACATTTTCAATCGCTCCTTCAATATCTTTAATCGGACGACCTACACGTAATAAACCTTTTTGTAACATACGCCCTAAAGCGGTATTCGAAGAACGACATACGGCTAATGCGGCATCTAACTTTCCGGAAAGGACATTTGCTTTCACTTGAGCCATTAAGCCAGTATCAAATTTTGCTGCTTTACGGATGGTAATATAACGCTCAAAAAAGATGATTAATCCTAAGAAAAATAAAAATAAGATTGGAAGCATAATCCAGCCACCTTTCATTAATAATTGAATTAAACTTAAGCTCTCTTCTGAAGCTAACTGTACAGTTTGTTGCGTAGCTTGTGCCGTTTGCTGTAAACTGTCTAACGGAACGCCGGTGCCTTGAATCAATGACATAGTTCTACTTGTATTTTGTGTTATTTATTTTTTAATTTTTTATTCTATCTAACCAAGCTGATTGTTCAATAGTCTTTTGAACTTTAACTAATTCCTTTTCAGCTTCATCTTTACTGACAAATTTCTTCCAAACGACCTTCTTACGGTTCGTTTTTAATTTGCTGTCTAAAGCGCTCACATGGGCATATCCCTTTGCATGTAATTTTTTCACCTGCTCCTGTGCCTGTTCCATCGTCTTGGGCGTACCAATAATTATCTGCCACTCTGCAGGATCTTCGACCTGCGTTTCGGCAAGTGCAGCTGTAGCCTGCAAAGTATCGGAATCCAGTACATTCACCGCAGCTAAGGAATCTACAGGTAGACTCTCTGTCGCTAAGCTATCTGTCAAGGAATCCAGTACTGAAACTTCTTTCTGCGGAATATGAGACACAGCTACCATTTCATTCTTATTTCCAAAAATGCGATTATTCAAATCTGGGTTTAATAAAAATGCTGCAGCTATAGAAATCAGAATAATCACCGCAGAAGCGATATACCATATACTGTTATTACTATTGCTATTATTTTCTATTTCATAGGAATAATCTGATTCTTGCTCTTCCTTAGGATTATCCAAAGATAGGATATCTTCTGAATTATTAATAAGAACCTCCGGCTCTTCCTCTGTAATTTCTTCAATACCTTCTGTTTCAGACTTAGATTCTGATATCCGCGTTGTTTCCTCGGGCTTATGCTCTTCTTCAGGAAGCTCTACCAGATTAATCTCCAATTCCGGAATAACGGTTTCAATTTCTGGAATAATAGGCTCTATTTCTGGATTTATAGGTTTTACCTCTGGATTAATCGGCTCTATCTCCGGAATAGTGGTTTCTATTTCTGGACTAGATGGCTCTACAGGCACTGTATTAGCTATGGGCTGAAAGTTAAAGCCAGAAAGATCCAATGGTTTAAAGACAAAACTATCTCCATAAGCAATTAGAAAACCTAAATTTTCTAATTTAGCCTGTCCTTTTTGAGCGAGCTGTTCTTTTACATCAGCAACAGCCGATTGAATTAAAGCGATAGCCGCTTGCTGATCCAATTGTAACTGTTGCTGTATATAATGTGTTAAATTATAACCTCCCTCTTCCGTATGGGAGTCAAATTCTATATACGTTATCGGTGGTAAGTAGATATTATTTTCCTTATCAAAATTTGCGGAATTTTGTTTTCTACTAAAAAGTCCAATTCCGTCGACACGAACTTGTTCATATCGTTTTAATAAGTTATTTATACTCTTACCTAAATTCATATCTTCAATTTATAACGCAAATTTATAATCTTCTAACTAAAATGAAAAATTAATCCCACCAAGTACATTAAATCCTAAACGAGGATAGTATAAATAACGCTCATATTCTTTACCGAACATATTATTAGCGCGCACAAAAATACCTAATTGTTTGGTTGCTCTATATTCCGCTCCTGCAGAAAGATCCACAAAGGATGGAACTGTTTTTTTCTCTGCTGGATTAATTACTGTGGTTGCATTTTCGAAATTATGAGCTAAAGAATAAGTCTGTCCTTGGAATGATAATTCTCCATCGATATATAATTTCTCTGAAATATTAATACGGGTATTCGCAGCTAATCTAAATTTAGGTAGATGCCAAGCCTCATCGTTATTACTTAACGTATATTCATCTACATTTAATTTACCTCCAATGGTAAACATTTCGGAGATACGTACATTAATTTCCCCTGCTAGACCCATATGTTTCGCAGCATCTACTAAGCCATCATAAACGACATCAAACTTATACGGGACATAACCTCCCGAAGCTTGCTGTGCTGAAGAGTTCATAAATAAAGGTAATCCCTCAATTTTCTTGTAGAAGGCTTGAACTTTATATCCAAATGTCGCTCCAGCATTTCCTTTAATTCCGGCATATACATTAATTCTTTCGATGGAATTAATAATAGCGATATTGGAATTCAAATATGGATTTTGGGTAGCAAAAGCTTTTAATGAAGCCTGTTTTACATTACCATTAATACCGGCAAATAAATGTGCGTAGCTTGGAATTAAAGCGAAATCTACTTCTACCGAAGGGAAGATATTAAAACGTGTGGAATCTCCAAACTCCGAAGCAATATTAGCTCCCAAGGTAATATCGTAATTATCTCCCTTAAATTTAAAGTACGGGTTAAATACCGCCAAATGGTTCGCTACCTTCTGTGCATCAGAAACAGAATTTACATTTACACTCGCATTCGCTCCTACATTAAAAGTACGGATCTGCTTATTTAAATAACCTGAAAATGCAATTGAATTCTCTTTCGCATTGAAGTTATCTTTAAAGGTATATGCATCCGCCTTCAGAGAGTAACTCAAAGCATCGTCTACTCCTTCTTGATAGTTTGAAGTCAGCTCTCCAGTAAAATAGATATCATTAAAGACCTGCTTTTCCATGGCCGGATTTAAGTTATTCCCATGGATATCTTGTACTATACCATAAAAACGGGTATTGTTACGGTTATAACCTACTGTCCCATCAATGGTAAAATTATCAAACTTACGACGACCGAAGATTCCGACCTCTTGCTTTCCATAAATTTGATTCTCTAAATTTCCTTTTTGAGATAGATGACGTACAAATGCACCCAGACGTACATCTTGGAATTGTTCCGTCGCAACATAAGCTTCCCCTAAGATGGTATTAAAATTACCTATCCCAAATTTCACATAGTTACTTTTAATATCTTCAGGTTTTGTAAATGGCATTTGCTGCACATTTAACTGTTTTAAACCGGTATTAATATCTAATTTACGATCTATGATATTATTATAGCTTAACTTCGGCTGATACTCCCTTTTATTGGTCATATCTGGGCTACGACGAATCTTTACCGCATCCGCAAGAATAGGCTTATAATCACGCACAACATCGAAAGAGTCAATCGTAACTGCTTTTTCAGCTTTTGTCGGATCAACCTGCTTTGAAGGATCTACCTGTGCAAAACTGCTGAATCCAGCTCCCATTAATAAGGTCGCTAGTGCATATTTCTTAACCATTGTATTTTGCAACTTCATATTATTCCTATTTCTTTTTGTTAAGTTTCTGTAAACGTTCTTTTGCTGCCGGTAAAACATCATCTTTACCTTCATAATTTTCAATGATACTCTCTAAAGTCGCTTTAGCTTGGAAGCTATCTCCTTTTGCAGCATAAGCATCCGCCATTAAAATAAATGATTTAGCTACCCAATATTCATACGATGAGAATGAGTCTGACACATCAAATGCTGAAGCAATAGCTTTGTCATACTGCTTATCCTCGAATTGAGATACCGCTACTAAATAACGCGCTTCCGCAGCATAGATTGTACGTCCTTTTAATGCCGCTAAGTTAAACTCTTTAATAGCATCCGCTCTTTTATTGGTTTTTAATAAAGCTTTACCTGCATATAAATGGGCTCTAGAAATCTCTTCTTCAGAAGATTTTTCATAATTCTTAACCGCTGTAGCATAATTTAAGGCCTCTTTAAAATCACCTAATTCAAAATAACATACCATTAAATTATTAATAGCATAATTATAGTTGGATTTATATTCTGAAGTAAGCTCTAGTTTTTTTAAGAGTTGAGTCGCCTCATTATATTTTTTATCCTTCAGGTGTAACTTCGATACCGAAACTAAAGCACGCTCGGTATAAGCCGAAGTCCAGTCATTTAAGATAATATTATAATCGTGTAAGGCTTCCTGTGTTTTTCCTAAAGCCGCATTCGACTCCGCACGTACGAAACGGGCATACTTCTCTTGAATAGGTTTTGGAAATTTATCAAAATAAGCATTTACCGCTTCCACTGTACCTTTATAATCTCCTCGGGAGAATAAGGTATTGGCTGCAGAAAATGTTAAATTATCTTGTTCTGAAGTGGTTAAGTTACCAATATTCGTTCCTGTAGCATAACGGATATATCCACTAGCATCCCCTTTATCCAGATAGATATTTTCTATAGAGCGCATCGCTTGCTTAGCCTCATCAGTCGTAGAATATTGCTCGACCACACGTTGGAAAGTTGCTAAAGCGGCATCATTATTATCTTGATTATACTGTACTAAGCCAATGGTTACCAAAGCACGAGGGACATAGGAAGAACGAGGATATTTAGTCACCATCGCCTGTAGTCCTGTAATTGCTTGGTCATAATGCCCTTGAAGGAAGTAGGTATAAGGAACTTCAAAACTGACGTCATCCGCATAATTGGAATTAGGGAAACGCTCAACTACAGATCTTAAAGTCGCAATTTTTCCTTCAGCATTTCCTTGAAGACCTTGAATAATTCCACGTTGAAATAAGGCATAATCTTGAGATGGCGCCTTTGCATCAATTAATCGGTTATACTGTGCTAATGCTTTTCCATAATTTTTTAATGAAAAATAGGAATCTCCTAAACGGGCGATTGCATCATTACGCGTATTAACTTCAATTCCGGTACTTGCTCCTGTAGATAGGAAGCGTTCGAAATAGTTCGCTGAAGTATTGAAATTATCATTTCGGAAAGCGGCATAAGCTAATGCATAATTTGCATAGCTATATACATCCGTTTTCGAAGCTGCCGGAAGACGTAGGAATTTATTAAAATTCGTTACTGCTTCGCCATATTTACGCACCTCATACATAGCTTCAGCTTTCCAATAAGTAGATAAAGCATAGATTTCTTCATCATATCTATTTTCCTCTGAACGCATAAATAAAGAAATTGCGTTTTCAAAAGCACGTTCATTATAGAATTCTAAGCCTCTATAATAAGTTACTTTTTGGTAAGCTGCAGAAGCTTCTTTTCCACGTTTGGTTAATGTCTCCAAGATATCCACTGCCTCTCTATAGTTTTTAGTAGACAGCAATACCTCCGCTAATAAAGTCTTCGCTTCTTCCAAGCGCTGAGAACGTGGATAGGTTTTTAAATACTCTTGAGTAGACGCTAAAGCTACCTGATGAAACTCTAACTCATACGATAATTTCGCATAGTTAAATAAACCTTCTTCTTGTAATTCAGGGTCGAATTCTAATTTAGAAGCACGGAAAAATGCATTTCTTGCCGACTGTTTATTGCCTGTTTTTAAAAATGCATCCCCTAAGGTAATCATCGCAGACTGATAGTAAGCATCAGGCTCCGTCATTTTCTCCAACTCCTCGATAGTCTTGTTATAATCTCCTAAGCGATAAGCAATATATCCAATCTGGTAGCTATCTTGATTATTTTGAGTTTTTCCTTGATCTTGAGCTTGAAACTTATCGTAGTATTCTTTGGAAGCTTTTAAATCCCCTTGGATAAAATAAGTTGCCGCCACAATACGGAATATTTCTGTTTCATTCTCTTGCTTTGTCGTTCTTAAAATAGGTAAAGCATAAGCTAACACATCATCGTAGCGCTTATCTAAGAAATATAAGGCTGTAATATAATACGGGTACGAATTCTCGTAAGTTTTAGAACCATTTAAACGTTCAAATTGATTTAAAGCCGTTTTATATTCTGCATCCAAATACGCTAAATATGCATAGTAATATATGGAAGCTTCCTGGTAAGGAGTTTTAGAATCTTTTAAGGTTTCAAATAAGGGTTTGGCATCCGCATAGCGATTGGTATTAAAATACGAATAAGCTAATTTAAAACGATATTCTGTATTCTCGCGTCCAGCTAAATTTTTGCTATCGATTTTTGAAAACCACTCAATGGTCTTCGCATAATCTTGTTTTTCATAATACGAGCGACCGATTTGGAAATAGGCTGCTTTAGCATTTGGAGAAGCAGGAAAATCTTTAATATATTTTAAAAATTGAGCTTCCGCATCGGACTCTCCCAATTCCAGGGCACAGATGGCTTGATAGAAGCGTACATGCTCTTTGAGTAAAGATAACTCCTCGGTTTCATCCAGCTGTAGCGTAGACTTTGTTCTAAGTGCTTCAACTTTATCAAATTGTTTTGCCGCAGAACTAAATTTACCGCGTTCAAATAGCTCCATTCCGGCTTTATAAGCCTTATTGATTTCTTGCCATTCTGTCTGCTGAGCAAATGCCGGTGTGGACAACAAACTCAGGGCAAAACCTACTTTGTAAATATTTTTAAACATCATGTGATTTATTCTATATACTTAAAACGTCTTCTATTTGTGTATAAAGGCCTAGTTTAGGACTCACTCATCTGCAAAAGTAGTTCCAAAAACTGGATTTCTATCATTTAGTACACTAAAATAATAGTAAAACTAAATGTTTTGAACAAAAGTTATTAACAATTACACATGCTCAAGATAAGAACGTTTTTTTTATTAAAAAAATATGCCCGATTTAATAAAAATCGGGCAATTGCAATCTGCTATATTTTGAGCACTTAACCTCTTTTACCGGCTAGTAAATATAATACCGCCATACGCACTGCAACCCCATTTTCAACCTGATCGAGAATAATGGAATGTGGACTATCAGCTACGTCTGTGGTAATCTCCACTCCCCTATTAATTGGTCCTGGGTGCATAATGGTAATTTCATGATCTAAGGAATCCAGAATCTCCTTATTTAATCCATACAACATCGAGTACTCGCGTAAGGATGGAAAATAAGCAATATCCTGACGTTCGAGTTGGATACGTAACATATTCGCTACGTCACACCAGTTAAGTGCTTTGCGTAAGTCATGTTCTACTTGGACTCCTAAAGACTTAATATATTTAGGAATTAAGGTTGTCGGTCCGCAGACCATCACTTCAGCACCTTGTTTTTGTAAACATAAAATATTAGATAGCGCTACTCGGGAGTGTGTAATATCTCCAATAATAGCGACCTTTCTTCCCGCCATATCGCCATGACGTTCACGGATAGAGAATGAATCTAATAAAGCCTGTGTAGGGTGCTCATGTGCTCCATCTCCCGCATTTACGATCTGTGCATTCACATGCTTACTTAAAAATACCCCCGCTCCAGCATAAGGATGGCGCATCACGACCATATCCACTTTCATGGCCAAGATATTATTCACCGTATCAATTAATGTCTCTCCCTTACTTACCGAAGAGGAAGAGGCTGCAAAGTTAATGGTATCTGCAGAAAGTCTCTTTTCAGCAAGTTCAAAAGACAAACGTGTACGAGTGGAGTTTTCAAAAAACACATTGGCTATGGTAATATCGCGTAGAGAAGGAACTTTCTTAATCGGGCGGTTTAGAATTTCTTTAAAATTCCCTGCGGTATCCAATATTAATTGAATATCATTTTCATTTAAATCTTTAATTCCTAAAAGGTGTCGAGTACTTAATTGTTCAGCTGCAGATGACATGTTATGGCTATTTCAATAATTTCTAGATTAAACTTTTTCAGTGATCAAGTAGATACAATCTTGACCATCATCCTCTTTCCAATGTACCAGGACTTTTTGTGAATCTATAGAGTCTACTTGGATGCCGATATAATCGGGTTGAATCGGAATCTGTCTGGAGAAACGACGATCCACAAGCACGAGTAATTCTATGGCAGCCGGACGTCCGAATGCTTGTACTGCATCCATAGCGGAGCGTATAGTACGTCCGGTCCACAATACGTCATCGATAAGAATCACGTTTTTGCCTTCCACGATAAAATCTATATTGGTACTGTTGGCAAGTAAGGGACCAGTTCCTTTTCTTCTAAAATCATCACGATAAAAAGTAATATCTAACTCACCATGTTCGACGTTAATACCTAACATCGCATTTAATTCTTTGACAATTCGTTGAGCTAAATAAGTTCCTCTAGGCTGAATTCCTATAATTACTGCCTGAGAGAAATCACCGTGGGTTTCAATTAACTGTCTACACAGCCTTTGAATAGTGATTTGAAATTTTGGACCGTCTAATAAAATCGATTGTTTCATTATGGGAATGTTTAAGCAAACCTACTACATTTTTTTGAAATTCGTAGTAAACAAGCGCATATTTTTCAAAAAAGGCCGCATCATTAAAAATGATGCGGCCTGTAGATTATTCTGAAGAACCTAGATAATGTTGTCTAGTCTGTTTGTCTAAATTTTCAACCTGTTGCAAGAGGTCTTTTTGACCCGCATTGGTTAAGATTGGTTTATAACGATCCAAAGCTTGTAAGGCAAATCCTACATTTTGGAATTCAGCATTGAGAGATTTAGACTCTGAAATAGCTTGGTAGTAGGCTAAATTCTGACTGATAAATTTCAAGTTACGCTCCATAATCGCATTGGCTTTTTGCGTCTCCCCTACTTTATAAAGGCCATCAATAATTTCAGCATAGCTATATACATCCGCCATACGGAAGACCTTCTTCGGCATATTATCATATACCGAATTTAAAACTACTCTTGCTTCGTCATTTTTACCTTCAGCAAATAGTGAACGCGCAGCCGTACCATAGATATTTCCAGTAATTAATCCTATCATACGGTAAGATTCTGGATCTAAATATGTGGAATTCGCCATATTTCCAAAGCTATATTTAGTAGTAATATTTTTATATAAGGCTTCGGAATTTACTAAAGCTCTTTTTGAACCTTCTTCCATACCCACTTCTAAAGGCATTAAACGCAGTGCAAATCCTTCAGACACTAAATATTTGTCCAATCCCATATAGTTATCTTCTGGAACTGTTGTAGCAAAATAAATAGGACGCTTCCAGTTATTATTAGCTAAAATATCCATTATTGCTAATTCTGCACGAGAAACATAGTTTTTATTATAAGTCCAACGGATGGTATCGGCAATCGCGGACTCCCATTCTTTAGGCACAGTATGATTTGCAATAACGGCATTGCGATCTATTTTCAACTGCAAATTTTTCGTAGGAAGGAAGTTTTCCAACTTATCATTCTGAAGACGAATCTGATTATCAGGATTATCTGATGTTAAGAGTTGAACGATCAGATTTAAATCTACCGATCCTGGGATCTGTGCATCCTGATAATACATGACATTTCTTACCCCTTTTACAAATTTGCTATCTTCAATCGTAATCGGTAAGGCATCTGCATCATTGACTTTATCTTTCATCTGACGCATATACCAATCTGCAGAAAGTAAACTTAAGTTTACTACACGAACATCCGTACGAATACCTTCGACCTCTTGGGCATACCATAAAGGATAAGTATCATTATCTCCATAGGTAAATAGAATCGCATTCGGGGCACAAGACTCTAAGTAATTTTTCGCTAAATCCCG
>DAIQRP010000040.1:0-2161 GCA_036786125.1 Sphingobacterium sp. | reverse complement strand
TGAGAACGATCGTGATCATTCCAGTTTTGAGCGATTAAAATTACGGGTGCCGCTAAAAGTCCGATACCTGTCGCAATTCCAGCAGCAGCTTTAGCATTCACCTTTTTAGATAGGAATTCTCCTATAGCTAATACGCCTAAACCAATCCAGATTGCAAAGGCATAAAAGGATCCTGCGTAAGCATAATCACGCTCCCGAGGTTGCAATGGATTTTGATTTAAGTATAATACAATTGCTAATCCGGTAAAGAAAAATAATAATCCAACTACACCAGCATCTTTTTGATTTCTTCCAAAATGCCAGAATGCACCTAACAAACCGACTATTAAAGGTAAGAAGAAGTAGGTGTTACGAGAAGGATCTTGCTTAGCGGAATCCGGAAGAGCAGAGATTCCTCCTACATGCATATTATCAATAGCCGAGATACCGGAAATCCAGTTTCCTTCGGTAAAGGAACCATGTCCTTGCTGATCATTTTGACGACCCGCGAAATTCCATAGGAAATAACGACCATACATATGCCCGATTTGATAAGAGAAGAAGAACTTTAAGTTATCAGAAAAAGTTGCTTGCTGCCCTTCAGGAATATTTAAGTATTCACGGTAATATTGAACATGTCCATCTCTATTGGAATAGATACGTGGGAATATCGTCTCCCGATCATATTTATAAGAGTATGATTTTTCAGCGACTACATATTTGTCTGTATCCTTACGATATGAACTTGAGCCTTCTACTAATTCCGTTGCTTTAGAATCAAAATAAGGTCCTTTGAATAAAGGTTCATCCCCATATTGCTCTCTATTTAAATAACTTAAAAATGAGAATGCATTATCTGGATCTGAATTATTTAAGGTAGGGTTTGCTTTTGCCCGAATTAAAATCATGGAAAAAGAACTATAACCTAAAATAATAAAGGTTGTACTTAAGACAATAATATTTAATAGAGGTTTCGCTTTTTTAATGGAATAATAAGTTAAGTAAACCAAAGCGCCGACAACGGCTAAAGCAAATACCGTTACTCCTGAACCAAAAGGTAATCCCAAGGAGTTGACAAAGAATAAATCGAAGTAAGCAGCAAATTTAATTAGGTATTGAATAATGCCCCAAAGAATTAATCCTAAGACTAACACCCCAATAAATAATGCTTTTAAAGCTCCTATAGAATCTGGTTTATCTTTCTTACGGAAGTATATAACTAATGCCATAGCAGGAATAACCAATAAGTTCAGTAAGTGAACACCAATGGAAAGTCCCATTACATAGGCTATAAAAATTAACCAACGATCGGCATCAGGCTCATCTGCCCGAGCTTCCCATTTTAAAATAGCCCAGAATACAACTGCTGTACATAAGGAAGACATCGCATATACTTCAGACTCTACGGCAGAAAACCAAAAGGTATCTGTGAAAGCATAGGCTAATGAACCTACTAATCCAGACCCCATAATTAAAATCATCTGCGTTGTGTTCACTTCTCCATTACGCGGAATAAGTACTTTCTTCGCTAAGGCAGTAATGGTCCAAAATAAAAACAAGATCGTTAATCCACTGGATACCGCAGATCCTATATTCATCCAGAATGCAATTCTAGAGAGATCGCCAAAGGCAAAGTTGGAAAATAGATTTTGCAACATTAAAAATAATGGTGCTCCAGGTTGATGCACAATTTGAAGTTTATAAGCCGAGGCAATAAACTCCCCACAGTCCCACCAACTTGTACTGCGTTCGGCTGTCATGACATATACAATCGTCGCGACGATAGCACATAACCAGCCCAATAGGTTGTTATTCTTATTATAGTTCATAAAATATAACTGTATGATTATTATATTACGGTTCGAAAATAAGGATAAGAAACTTACAAATGAATATTATTATGAATTTTTAACAGAAAAATTTCTGTTACGACTGGGATTTTATACGACATTTCCATCTTTCGCAGCGGGCAAAATCAAATAGATAAAAAATATTTTATTGAAAATCAGGAATAAAGGATATTTCGAGTCAAAAAGTTTTGGAGATTTAATTTCTAGCCGTATATTTGCATCATCAAAGGTTCACAACTGCTTCCAAGTTGTAATCAGAACTAGAGATAATGATTGTCCGATAGTATAAGGGTAGTACGACAGTTTTTGGTACTGTTTGTCTTGGTTCGAAT
>DAIQRP010000245.1:0-1722 GCA_036786125.1 Sphingobacterium sp. | reverse complement strand
ATGTTCAGGCCCATTTAACATGGCGATACCAACAGGCGCCTGTTCTATAATTGTCCGAATGTATTCCCTGCTGTCGGCCAGTTGTTTAATATATCTGTTGAGCTCTTCGTTCGTAGATGTCAATTCTTCGAGAGTCGCGGCCATTTCCTCGTTGAGCATCTGCTCTCTTTCTTCTTTAAGTTTGATCTGCTCTAAAAACTCACGGCGAGAGGTCACCTCCAGGGCCGTATTCAGTATACACCAAGTTCTATTGTTGTCATCAACAAGAGCTGTATATTCGTAATCGAAATAGTCAAGCGTCTCCTTTCCGTTCTTTATTAACTTTGCAGGAGCCGCAGAAACGGAGTACGTTTTCCCAGTGCGCCAAACCTCTTGCAACAGCTCTAAAAAAGGCTGTCCTTCCAATTCAGGTATTGCTTCTATCAAAGGTTTGCCTATGACCGAAGCATCTTTGCCCCAAACAGCCAGCATTCCTTTATTAGCAAAACGGATGATCATATTCTCACCGCTATAAATGGCTGTAGGCGAGGGTGAAAATGCCAGTGCCTGAATAATTAAATCAGAGCTAAAGGGAATCATATTTGGACTTTCTTGGGAATTCATTACAAACAAAAATATGAAAGATAATTAATTTATGTATACTGGTTTTTAAAATATTATTTTGGTGTAAAGACCTATGCGTTATCATTAAATCGCATGGGGGGCTTATGCGTCGTAGCCTTTTCTTGCGGCGTGAATGCTGCTACTTCCTCTCGAAATAAAAATCGTTGAAATTGAGGATAGAAGAAAAGAATAAGTTAGAATGAACGTAGTGAAGAGGTGCATAGACTACACTTATTTGAAGATACTTCTCTGAAAAATACAGCTTCTCTGATTAAATGCGAAGTGAAATCTGTTATTAGGAAGAAAGTTAAAGCAAGTTTGATCATAGAACGCCACACCGGTATTTATACGATGGACAATGCTACAGCCGAATTTATAGTTGCATCCCGATTGACCGAGTTTGTACCTTGGTTATTTAAAGCAATGAATGAAATTTTAATTCCTACTTAATTAAAACTGTATTAAGTTTGGTGATGGGCTAAAGCTACATAGAAACTTTTAAGAGAAACCAATGACCGAGTTGGTGAACACTCCCGTCGGTACTTTACGTGCATTTCGAATTGAAATGCACGTAAATGAAAATATAACCTTTATTTTTTCTGAAGGATTAATTTTTCAGTTGGTAAATTGTCTTCCTCTCCGACAAAATAGCTTTTGAAGCCAAATTTTTCAAGTAATCCTTTCGATGCCACATTGGCGGGATCAATAATTCCGATTATATCAACTGCTGGAAATTCCCCTTCAGCGAGCGACAGTAGCTTTTCGCATATCATAGTACCATAACCCTTACCCCAAAATTCTTCTTTAAGAATATATCCAATCTCCAACTTGGTTCTATCCCGCTTATTCCACTCCATTTTTCCATCTCCGATAAATTTGCCTGCATTATTATAAATTTTAAAAATACCGATTTTGGCCTCTTGATTATTTATATTAATGATTGAGTCAAACTTTTTTCTTGCTTCTTCTTCAGTTAATCCCTTACCGGAAATATAACGCATTATGTTGTCTTCTTTTACCAGTGAAAAAAACGTTGCGAAGTCATTTTTTAAGTACTTTGTTAAAGTAATAGATTCCATATCAATAAATATTAAATTTAAATATAAATTTTTTTTTATT
>DAIQRP010000039.1:12111-23705 GCA_036786125.1 Sphingobacterium sp. | reverse complement strand
CAACTTCTAGACTTCTCTATTCACATCCCATTTTTCTAAATAGTCTGCTACGCGTTTTAAAAATGTTCCTCCTAAAGCGCCATCGACTACGCGATGGTCATATGACATCGAAAGATACATCATATGGCGAATCCCAATATAATCTCCTTCTTCAGTCTCAATAACTGCTGGTTTCTTGGTAATGGTTCCTACCGCTAAAATGGCAACCTGCGGTTGATTAATAATAGGGGTACCCATGATATTTCCAAATGCACCAATATTGGTAAAGGTAAATGTTCCTTCGGTCGTATCATCTGGTTTTAACTTATTCGCTCTCGAGCGATTGGCTAAGTCATTTACTGATTTTGATAAACCTACTAAACTTAACTGATCGGCATTTTTAATTACCGGTACAATTAAATTTCCAGAAGGAAGGGCTGCTGCCATACCTATATTAATATGTTTACGCTTAATAATACGATCTCCATCTACGCTGATATTAATCATTGGAAAATCGCGTAATGCTTTTGCAATAGCCTCAATAAAGAGTGGTGTAAATGTCATATTTTCACCTTCTCTCTTTTTATAAGCGTCTTTTATTTTATTTCTCCAACGCACTAAATTAGTGACATCTGCTTCTACAAATGAACATACATGAGGAGAAGTTTTTACCGAATTCACCATATGCTGTGCAATTAACTTACGCATACGGTCCATTTCGATTATCTCATCTCCATGCGCTGTTATTGCTGGGCTAACTGCCGGCGTTGCTGCGGGTATAATTGGGGAACTGCTTTGGCTTATAGGCGCTTTTTGGCCTTCCTGTTTTTGAATATAATTTAAAATATCGGTCTTCGTAACGCGGCCATCCGTTCCAGAGCCGGGGATACTATCCAACTCATGTTGTGTTAATCCTTCTTCTTGTGCTATGCTTTTAACTAAAGGAGAATAGAACCGGGAATGACTATGAATAGTCGTACGAGGTTTTTCTTCCTCTGCGGTAGACCATAGTTCGCTGCCTGGAATATTGGCTAAAGACAGTTCTTCCGAAGAAGTAGAGCTATCTGCTGAAGTTGATATATCTGTTGCACTCTCTTCTGTCTTACTTACTTCTGGGCTACTTGCTACAGATGTGGATAACGGCTCTGCTACAGCCGTGGATAGTGGTTCTGCTACATCGGAACTGGTTTCGATAATAGCAATAATATCACCTACCTGAGCTATTTGATTAACTTGAAATAGTTGTTCTTTTAAAACACCTGAAACGGGCGAAGGAACGTCTGAATCAACTTTATCGGTTGCAATTTCTAAAACGGCTTCATCTTCGCTGATAAAATCTCCTGGCTGTTTCAACCATTTGGTTAGTGTAGCTTCAGAGACACTTTCCCCCATCTTAGGGAGCTGTAATTTATATAATGCCATAATAAGTGCAATCGTTAATAATTCACTAAGTTAACTAATAAGTCGTTTATATGAAAACAAACAGAATATAATTTTGAAAATCAGAAAATTTTAAAATTTTATATATGCGGTTTTCGCTTATTGTGATTCTTTTCTGTATAATTCCCATAATAATAGCAAAGCGGCCAATTGTGTCCGGGCTATATTGACGGTTCGGTCATTTTTAAAATGATAGGATGCCGTAAGCGTTTCTTTTCGACCTGCAACGGCAATCCAAACCGTACCTACAGGCTTTTCTATACTTCCTCCACTCGGGCCTGCAATACCTGAAGTTGCTATAGCATAATCTGCCTGATAGGGTTTTTTTGCTCCTTCAGACATCTCGATTACAGTCTGCATACTGACCGCTCCATATTGCTGTAAAGTTTCCGATTTCACCTGCACTAATTGCTCTTTTAGGCGGTTGGAATAGGGTACAGTTCCTCCGATATACATGGCTGAGGAGCCCGGTATAGATGTGATTAATGCAGCAATACTTCCTCCGGTACAAGACTCTGTCGTTGTTAGACTGATTCCTTCTGTGGAAAATGTTTCAACGATGAGCTGTTGCAGGCTACGTTGATCTCGAGTCAGCACATTCGCCTGAACACGTTCCGCTATTCGATCGGCAAAATATAACGTTTCTTTTTGCAAGCTCTCTAAGGAAGACCCTTTAGCAGAAAGACGTAAGCGTACTAAATTATAGCTCGGCAAATACGCTAATTTAATATACTCTGGTAATTGATCTTCAATATCGGCAATCTGATCCGCCAGATAAGATTCTCCAATGCCGCCAATTAAAATATTTTCATGCCATAAGGCTTGCGTTTCCAATAAGGGGCGAACTTTTGGGAGTACCTTATTGCTGATAATATGTTTCATTTCAAATGGAACACCAGGCATAAATACATAATGAGCCTCTTGAAAATCTACCCACATGGCAGGGGCGGTTCCGACCTCGTTAAATAAAACTTCGGAAATAGAAAGTACATCTGCCTGCTGCTCATTAACGGCTAACATCTGACGACCTCTAGAAGTAAAATAGGCAGATACATGTTCCAATACCGCTGGGTCACGGACTAAATCACAGCCAAAATAAGTGGCTGCCGCCTGTTTTGTAATATCATCTTTTGTAGGGCCTAATCCTCCTGTAATTAGGATCAGATTCGCACGTGTGGCAGCTAGAGCTAGAGCTTCTTGAATGGCTTCTCTGCCATCTGATATCGAGGTAATCTGAACAATAGGGATACCGAGCTCCTGAAGTTGCTGCGCTATCCATGCGGAATTAGTATCCACAATCTGTCCAATTAGTATTTCATCTCCTATGGTAATTATTTCTGCCTTCATATGCACATATAAAAAAAATAGCAGTTTATTAAAAACTGCTACCTGAACTATTTCTTTTAGATAATTTTAAATCTTGTAGCAAGGATGCTTTCGCGCGAATAGTGACGTTATAACTTTGGTATCGACCAAATGGAATCCATCCCACCGACATATCCCAACAGTGTAAATCTCGATAGATACTAAATCTCGTCATTGGAATTTCCTTCTGTACAAAGTCAAATCCAGAGTTAAACTGCACTTTCCATTTTGGGGTAATATTAAAATCACCATGTAAATTTAATGTAGCTGAGTAATTCGTCTGCAAGCCATTCACGGAATAGTTAAACATAAAGGATCCCGCTAAATTCCATGGAATATTAAAATCAACGAAAGCATTTGGATCGGCAGCAATACGAGCTAATGTGGCTGACTGTTCCGGAGATAATGAGTTTCCTGCGGTATTACGTAATGAGTCAATAGACTGATTTCTACTTTTATTGGAGTTTGGATTTAAGCTATAGTCAAAAGAAAAACCGAAGTTCGTCAGACGAGCTAATTTTCCATCCTGTAGGGCATAACGATTGTAACGTTGTCCCTGTCTATCGATTTGATAAGGGTCTAATGTACCATTGAAATTAATGTTAACCTTCTCTTTAAAGATTGAAGTTCGACCGGAGAAGTTAATATTTGAAAGTTTCATGGAATCGGCCACAAAGTTATAGTTACCACTAAATGTCAGACCTTGAAGAATGGATATCTTTTTAAATTCGGCATCCGTTGTATCGGATTTAGAACGTACTTTAGCCTCGATATTATTATCTACGGAGAAGCCTATTCCCATAGAACGACCTCCGGAAGGGCTTCCATAGATTCCATTTTGGAAGATGGAATAATCCGTTAAGGAACCATTCGCATTTTCATAAGATCTGAAAAAACCATAACGATCTGCAGAGAAATCGGGGCGGTAATTTAAGTTAATCGAAGGCGTAATCACATGTCGGATGGCTTCCACTTTACCTATTTTAGGATACATACCATAAATCTTAGTCGATAATCCCGAAGATATCGAGTAATCATAGGCTCTATTAAAACCCTGTATAGTATCCGTCTTTTCTTCAAAACCATTAGGTAGATTATCTAAATATTTACGAATGGATTGAAAATACCAACGCTCCGTATAATTCACAGAGGTATTAAATTGGAAATATTTAAATGCATTTAAAGATAAAGCTACAGGGATATTATGTTGAAATCCATTGGAAAATTTCTTGATACTTTCTTTTTTAAATAATTCCGATTCTGTTGTGGAAATGGAATTTCGAGCCTGCACACTATATCCTACGGTAATACGTTGATACCACTTTTGATCGCCGATACGATCTTTAGAGTCAAAGGGATTAAATGTAGATACGTTTAAGTTAATATTGGGAAGTTGAATATTCACCGCGCCAGTACTAATATTTTGACTATGGGAAAAAGCAGAGGTAAAATTCACCTTTCCATCCGCAAATACTTTTCCATAGGCTATGGAAGAGGACATATCATTGGTAACCATCTGATCATAGGAAATAGATCCATTAGCCCCTCCGACATTTTGATAGAATGAACCTGTACCAAAATTAACGGAAGCTGAGAATGAAGTCCCTGGATTAGCCTCTTGACGTTGTGAGTGGCTCCATGTTAAGTTAAAAACTTTATTTGTTCCATAATTATCCGTTCCTTCAATACCTGTTTTCATCGCAGCATATCGAAAATTCATACTACCATTGTATTTATAGTTGACTTGATAGCGCGTATTTAAACCTAATTCATAAGAACCTTTGGAATAGACAGTACCACGTACCTCGGAATCCCAATAGTCATTAAAGGCAAAATACCAACCGATATCACGCATGGCAAAACCTCGGGTATAGTCTTCTCCAAAAGAAGGAAATAGAAATCCGGAATTTCGTTTATTCGGCTTTGGGAAAAAGCCAAACGGTATAGCTGCGAATTTTAAAGGGATATTCTCCAAGACCAAATAGGAAGGACCGGCAATAATTTGATTTTTGGTGACTAGACCTTTGCTTATAAAGAATCCAAAATGGGTATGTGGCTCCGGAAGATTACAAGTACTGTAAAGACCATGATATAAGGACATCTCATCATACATATTCTTCCGAATAATTTTAGCCTGAATAAAACCACCATCCACTTCTGTCATAATACCAAAGGTATTTCCTTCTGCAGTTTTAAAGTTATAGGTTAAGGAGTCCACTGACTTGGGTGTGTCATTCGGGAATAATACCACAGGTCTCCCGACATATTTATCGCTATGATCATAGACTCCCGACGCAAATACCTCATTTTTATTTTGGTCTAAACGGATATAGTCGGCCGAAATTTCAAACTCTTGATATTTTACCTTGGCACCCTTATATAAGTGCACAATATTATTCTCGAAATCTGAATATAAAGAGTCTCCGGCAATAATATTTACTTGGCTTTGTATTCCTGCACCCCCTTTGCTTTGAGCCTTATTGGTCGAATCAAGTGGAAGGATTATACTATCTTTTGTAACAAGTGAGCTATCCTGTGTAACAAGAGCAGTAGAAGTTTCCATTTTTGGTAAAACTTTTTTTGTACTATCTTGTTGTGAGAAAGCAGGATAAATAAAACCCCAAATGAGGCATATTAATGAAAAAATTGGAGTATAAGACTTCAAAATATGTAGCGAATATTATTTTTGTAACTCAGTTAAACTTTATCGGACAAAATTAGTCAAAAAACAAATAGGAACAGTAGTTTCTCAATTACATTAATTATGCTATTTTTCTTTTAACTTTACAATATTATTATATTATTTAGTTAAATAATGTCAAAACAAATTTTTTTTTAGATGGATGCAATATTGAATACCCAAAAATGGAACCTATTAAGCACTTTTTTATTACTCATTTTTTTATCCCCATTTGTAAGTAAGTCAGCACAGCCCCCCGCATATCTTATTAAAACAATTGTTATAGATGCAGGTCATGGTGGTCATGATTCCGGAGCAAAAGGGGCTCGTTCATTAGAAAAAAATATTGCCCTAGAAGTGGCTATTAAATTAGGAAATGCGATTGAAAAGCAGATGCCTGGTGTCAAGGTGATCTATACTCGTAAGACAGATGTGTTTATTCCTTTATATAAGCGTATTGAATTAGCAAATGAAAATAAAGCAGATATTTTCGTTTCTATTCACTGTAATTCCGGAGGTACAACTTCCGTTAGACGTAAGAATTCCAAAGGGCGTTATGTCACCAGCTCCACATTAAACACTTCTGCTAAAGGAACTGAAACTCTGGTTTCAGGTTCAGGTCGTTTAGGAGAACAAGATGCAGCTGTACGTGAGAATGCTTCCATGTTATTGGAGGAAAACTATAAAGAGAACTACCAAGGTTTTGACCCTAAAGATCCGGAAAGTTATATTATCTTTTCTTTAATGAAAAATCAATACCGTGATCAGTCGATTAAGTTAGCGAATGCTATGCAAAATGAATATGTCAATTCAGGACGTATTTCACGTGGTGTATGGGAGAAAAGTTTAGCTGTACTCGCACGTGCAGGTATGCCTGCCGTATTAACGGAAATTGGCTTTATTTCGAATCCAGATGAAGAACAAATGATGATGTCTGAAAGTGGGCAGAACGAAATCGTTCAAAACTTAGTGAATGCATTAAAATCTTATAAAAAGAGTGTGGAAAAATAAACATTTTCCGTTTATAGATGTTTAGCTATTAGTTTAGACCCGAAACGTAATTAATATATTTTGAAAATATCAAACGAAACCAAAGTTGGGCTTTTAGCCGTTATAGCCATTGCTATTTTATTTGTAGGCTATAGCTTCTTAAAAGGTAATGATGTATTTAGTAGTGATAATACGTATTATACTACTTATGATAATGTAGATGGATTAACGGTATCGAAACCTGTGCTTGTCAATGGGTACCAGATTGGACGTGTTTCTAAAATGGTCCTGCAGCTAGATGGTCATATTCGTACAGAATTTAAAATTAAAGGCGATATTGCTGTTCCAGAGAATACCATTGCCCGTATTGCAAGTACGGATTTATTGGGTGGAAAAGCCATTGTTTTCGAAATTGGTGACAGTCCTAAATTAGCCGCTCATGGAGCCCGTTTGGAATCGGGTATTCAAGCTAATATTATGGATAAGGTAGAACCTATTCAAAAGAAAATTGAGAATATTACAACCAAATTGGACTCTGTACTGACAGTAGTCAACTCGGTATTAGATGATCAGTTCCAAACGGACTTTAAGTCTTCTGTACATAGTATTTCTACCTCTTTAAAGAATGTAGAACTGATTACAAAAGATGTTGAAGGGCTAGTGGGCTCAGAACGTCGCAGATTAACGAGTATTATGTCTAATCTAGAAGCGATTACTTCCAATTTTAAAAATAATGGAGAGCAGATTAATAAGATTATGACAAATCTGGAGTCTGTTACAGATCAAGCGGCTAAATTAAACTTTACGGAAACTATGGATAAAGCGAATAAAGCCATGTCTGATTTCCAAGCCGTTGTGGATAAGATTAATAATGGTAAAGGTTCTATATCACTTTTAATCAATGATGATCAGTTATATCAAAATCTAACTAATGCTTCCCAAAGCTTAGACAACTTAATTATCGATGTGAAAGAAAGACCTTCACGTTATATTAAATTGTCTATTTTCGGAAAGAAAGATACGAAATAAGCCGAGGGAGATAATCTGATCCGGTTTATAAAAAAAAGCTATATCTCTTAGAGATATAGCTTTTTTTATGTTATAAGGTTTCTTTTAACCAACCAAAGAATTCCCGTTGCCATACTTGAGCATTATGCCCTGATAGTACCCAGTGATTTTCTTCGGGAAGATAAACTAACCTACTTTTAATTTTTTTCAGCTGGGCCGATTGAAAAGCCGCTAATCCTTGTCCGATTGGCACTCGATAATCAATACCTCCCTGGAAGATTAAAATCGGAGTATTCCACTTATCTACATGCATAACCGGATTATAGTCGGTATATGTTTTTTCATTTTTAGCATCCCAGAATGCACCTCCTAATTCGTGATTGGCAAAGAACATCTCCTCGGTTGTACCATACCAGCTACGCATATCAAATAGACCATTATGTGCAATAAATGACTTGAATCTATTTTCATGTACACCGGCTAACATAAAGACCGAGTATCCTCCATACGATGCACCAATTGCTCCTAGGCGATCTTTATCCACATAAGACTCCTGAGCAATATCATCTATCGCTGTTAAGTAATCGCGGATAGGCTGTCCTCCCCAATCTGTAGAAATAGCCTCATTCCAAGCGACTCCCCATCCGGGCATACCTCGGCGATTAGGAGCTATGACAATATATCCCTGCGATGCAATTAGCTGTAGATTCCAACGGAACGAATAAAACTGAGTTAAAGAAGACTGTGGCCCTCCTTCACAATATAATATGGTAGGATATTTTTTGCTGGCATCAAAATTTGGAGGATAGACTACCCAAGAGAATAGATCTGCGCCATCGGAAGCCTTACTTATTCTAGACTCCACTTTATTTTCAATAATCTGTGCATAAAGAGCATCATTTACTGTAGTCAGCGCCTGTAATTGTTTCTTTTTTAAATCAAAGGTAAAAAGCTCTGCAGCATGCGTCAGTTTCGTCACAGAAACGACCAGCTGATCCGCTGCCTGACCTACAATTCCAGCAATATCATGTTGGCCTTGACTGATCTGTGTGATTTTAGGCAGTGCCTTGGTTTTAAAGGATTTTGGAATTTCTAATTCAAATAATTGTACTGTTCCATGCATTGCCGCATTAAAATAGATATATCTACCGTCATTCGACCAGATATAAGAATTCACCGTACCATCCCAATCTGCAGTTAAGTTTAAGCGTTGGCTGCTGTTTTTATCAAATACAATAATATCGTTTTTGTCCGCTTCATATCCATCGGTCTTCATGCTTAACCAAGCGAGTTGATTTCCAGTACGATTATAAGAAGGGTTGGTATCATAACCATTCATTCCTTGCGTCAGATTGATAGTTTCTTGACTCGCGATATCATAGCGATAGATATCTGTATTCGTGGATTGGGCATACTCGGTACCAAACTTTTTCTTACATACATATAATACCGCTTTGCTATCTGGAGAGAAGATAAAATCTTCGGAACCTCCAAAAGGAGCTTGAGGACTATAGAAAGGCTGATCCTTTAATAAGTCTATGGCCTCTCCAATCTTTCCATCTTGATAAGTTGCAATAAATGGATGGTTGAATTTTCCATCATTAAACGTATCCCAATGTCTATAGTCTAGTTGATCGAATATATAGGCATTGGATTGCGGTAAGTCTGCATACTTATCCGTGCTTTTATAGTTTTTGACTAATACGGCCTGCGAGAATAAGATATATTTGCCATCTGGAGAAATACGCACATTTTCCAAATCTCCATTGAAATTCGAAATTTTTACGGCTGTGGCATCAGCAGCTTTTTTTTGCCAGAGCTGACCTTTATACAAATAGGTGATTAGACCGTCCTCTTGAATATGAACGATAGATTCTCCACCTTTTTCGAAAGTAACCTGTTCGACAGATTTCGAGGCTAAAGAAATTTTAAAGAGGTTACGCTCTGAACTATTTGTTGCAAAGTCATAATTCGAAACTCCATAGAATACTTCTTTTTGATTTGGGGAAATAGTTTCTGCTGAAACGCGCCCTAATTTCCAAAGGGTTTCCGGATTTAACGGCTGTTGAGCCTGTGTAATTACAGATAGGGCCATGCTCACAGTGAATAATATGTTTTTTTTCATGCTCGATTGAATAAATCTCAGGCAATTTACAAAAAGCAATTAGGCTAGCGAAATCAAAGTGAAAAGGGGATTCTATTGATCCCCTAGATGTGTATCGTAATCGCTAAAGTTTATTTTTGTGCTGAATTTCATAATGAATGCTAAAATAATAAACAAACCTATGGTGCCTACAATAAGGGAGAAATCCTGCATCAATAATAAAATAAAGATAAAGACATAGAATATTCCCAATATGCCGGCAAAGAGTAAACTGGTCTTTCTATTTTTTATAATCGCATGGATAAAACTACTGATTAATGTAATGGTCGCCACTGCAGCAATGAGGTAAGCCCAATTAAAACCCAGGTGTTCACTAATGGCTAATAATAGGGAGTAGAATAAAATCATCGCTGCAGCGATTAATGCATATTGAATCATATGTATTTTTCTCTTCTTAATAATCTCTGTTAGCAGCAAAGCCGTAAAAGTTAACATAATAATTAACATACCATATTTCGCTACTCGAATATTCTTTTGGTAGTTATCCACATTACTTAAAAAATTCACCTGTACAATATTGTTTAGCTGACCATCTTCCAAGGAGCTATCATGCGGATAGATGGGCTGTATATCAGCTGCCCATTGTTGAGGGTAGTTAATGGCTAAGCTCGGAATCTTCCAATCGGCCTGAAAAGCTGAGGAACTCACTTGACGGTCCTCGGGAAGAAAAGCGCCATTAAAACTAGGATTATTCCATTTTCCGGAGACATGGATATTGGTCTGCTTGCCCAGAGGAAGATAATTTAGGGATTTCGCTCCCCGAAGATCTAAATTTAGTTTAAAGCTTTCTTTTGTATCCTGTTTAGCTTGAATTGGAATACTGATAGAAAGGTTATTTTTAAAAATATTTAAGCCTTCATAATCATTTTCAAAAGAATAGGTGCTGTCCTTCCAGACCAGTGTAGGACTATTCGTTAAACCTTTTAAATCTGTGATTCCAAAGATGAGGCGCGCTTCATCCCAAAAGATATTGGCATCTTCAATTTTTAATTTTTGGATATCGACCTGCGCAAAGTCTCCGGTAATCTGCTGCTTACTCGAGTAGACAACGGTTTGGTAGATCCCTCTTTTTAGGTATTCCGGATTTATGGAAGCCTGTATATGTAGAGACTGGGGGAGCAGGTATATCCATTTTTTAACCCATTCAGTCTTTGCGGAGGATTTACTTTCCGGGTTATTGAGAATAATAATTTTTTCCTGGTAGGGAATCATCAGGATAGGGCCGGAAATTACTTGATTATTTCCCCATTTTTCGGCAATCTCATTGGATACTTCCATTTCCCGTTCATGTCTTTCATAAATTAAACTATTTATCCAATTCATAGGAATAAGTAGCACGATCGTTAGTAGGGCTATAATAAGTAATTTGATCTGTATAGATCCACTCAAACGTTGTACGAATGATTTTTTGTTTTCTTCCATATTTTAGATTATAAAGTACTTTGAAATTCAAAGTTGATTGATAAAAAAATTATTTTTGTAGTTTTTTGATTAAATTTTCGAGTGCATTAATATGATTTTCAAAAGCCTGTTGGCCTAACTTGGTCTTTTGATAGCGGGTATTGGGCTTGCGGTCAATAAATGTTTTAAATATTTCCAGATAGCCTTCCTTCTCCAAAGTTTTGAGATTGGAAGCTAAGTTACCATCGGTTACCTGTAATAGCTCCTTAAGCGAATTAAAGTCATAGGCTTCATTCGCGACTAGAATCCCCATAATTTGTAGGCGGATTCTATTTTCCAAAACTTTGTCGTATAATTCTAAATTCACTATTCGTATTTTTTATGGACTATTAGACCATAGATTATATGTAAAACTCCAAATCCTAGGGCCCAAAACCAAAGTCCATAACCTGGGAAGCACAAAGCTAATAGTCCTAAGCTAATTTCCATAAGGCCTAACCATTTTATTTCTTTAAAAGTATAGTTTGCCCCTGCAAATAAGGCTAGCCCATAAAATATCAAGGTAGT
>DAIQRP010000039.1:2505-12101 GCA_036786125.1 Sphingobacterium sp. | reverse complement strand
CTTGAACATAAAGATTAAACAAAGCAGTCCGCCGGCTATTAATGGAACAGCTACCGCTTCCAACAGATTCTTACTGCTGACATTCCATATACTTTGGTTATTCCGACGAGCTTTCTGCCGAGCGAGCAGATATCCGGTCAGCAAAGAACAGCATAAAACCAGTACGGCAATTCCAAATAAGAGATAGATGACCTGCGGATCGTCTATATAATACTTGCGATAGTAGGGGCCATGGTTAAAACCATAGACTAATAAGTAGGCCGCGAAGGCTCCAAGTAGAGCATATATGCCAATTAAAACACTAGAAATTCCGGATATGGAAATGAACTTTGAGGACTTTTCCATCAATTTTCGGATTTCTGCTAGCTCTTGTATTAAATTTTCTCTTTCCATTAAAAGTACTTTGCATTTCAAAGTTGGTGAATAATAATTACTTATGCAAGCGCAAAAAAATATTTTAATTTTTTTTAAAAAAAAAGCAGAAAATACTTGCAGAATATGGATTCTGTGTCTATCTTTGTGCCACAAGAAATCCTAATGCGGAAGTGGCGTAATTGGTAGCCGCACCAGACTTAGGATCTGGCGCCGCAAGGCGTGGGGGTTCGAGTCCCTTCTTCCGCACTTGATATCCTCCCGAATTTAAATACTCGGGGGGATTTTTTTTATTAATGCGATAAACGCTTATATAGAGTATGAATATTTCACATGAAAAAATTGACGGAATCAACGCGATAATAAAAGTTGATTTAGCGCCTGAAGATTATAACCCTCAAGTTGACAAAGCGATTAAAGAACAAGCTAAAAAAGCTAAATTACCCGGATTTCGTCCAGGTTTAGTTCCTGCAGGTCATGTTAGACGTACTTTTGGTAAATCTATCTTATTTGATGAGGTGAACAAACTTGTAAACGAAAGCACTACTAACTATATCGCTGAGCAGAAATTAGAAGTTTTAGGTCAACCATTACCTAAAGAAGATGATAATGCTTCTTATAACTGGGATTACAAAGATAATTTCTCTTTCACTTACGAAATTGGTTTAGCTCCAGAATTCACTGTACCTTTTACAGCTGAGTCTGAGTTTACAGAATATGATATTAAAGCAGATGATGAAACTTTAGCTTCTCGTATTAAAAATTTACGTCGTAGCTACGGTAAGATGACTAATCCAGAAGTTTCTGAAGAAGGTGACGTATTATACGCTACTTTGAAACAAGAAGGTGAAGAAGGAATCGAAAAGACAACTTCTGTACGTACTGATATTATCGAAGATGCTAAGATTAAAAAATCTTTAGTAGGTTTAAAACAAGATGATACAGTAAAAATCGATATTAAAAAAGCATTTAATACTGAAGATATCACACGTATTTTAGGAATTACTGCAGAAGAAGTAGCTGCATTAACCCCTAAATTTACATTAACTGTAAAAAATATCAACCGTTTAGAAGAGTCGGAATTAAACCAAGAGTTTTTCGATAAATTATTCGCTGCGGGTGAGGTGACTACAGAAGAGCAATTTACAGAGAAAGTAAAAGAAGAAGTAGAAAACTTATTCAAACAAAATTCTGCACAAAAATTACGTAACGAAATGTATACTTTCGGTATGGATGCAGTGAATGTAACTTTCCCTGAAGAGTTCTTAAAAAGATGGTTAAAAGCAACTAACCCAAGTATCTCTGAAGAAGAGTTAAATGAAGGTTTTGCAGACTTTATCTCGAACTTAAAATGGACGATTATCGAAAACCGTGTCGTTACTGAAAATAAATTAGAGGTAAAATATGATGAGGTTATTGAATTAGCGAAAGAACGTATCTATGCGCAAATCAAAATGTACAACATCAATGAAGAGCCTACAGATGAGCAATTATCACAATATGCTATTCAAATGCTTCAAGATAGAGAGCAAGCTAACCGCTTATTCGAAGAGTCTAAAGCATTAAAAGTATTTGAATTCTTAAAAGGAGTTGTAAAAATCAACACTAAAGAAATTGCTTACAATGAATTCGAAAAATTAGCATAAGCTGCTTTTTTAAGATATGTAAAAGCTACCTTTAATCAGGTAGCTTTTTTTTTATCTATATTTATCATAAAAATGGTAATTTTGTTATTTTAAACTAAAATTTTATTATGTATTTCCGTTCTTTACTTACCTTAAAATCAGCAGTACTACTCGTTGGAACTATTTTATTTTCAGCCTGTACTTCTTTAAGTCCTTCTCAGTTTTTTGAAAAAGTGGTGCTCAATACCAATATAATTGCTGATTTTGGCACTGAACAATTTACCTCTCATCTGGTTGCTGCTGCTCAATATTCCGATCAAAATAGAGATGAGGAAGCAAGAGAAGGCGATAGAGCACGAAATGAAGCTAAATTTATCGTTAATGCGAAGATTAGTTATTTAGAAAAAGCTTTAGAAAATGTTAAGCATATTTCCGCAGATAAGGATAATGAGGATATCAAGAATATCGTAATTGAATTATTTGAATATACGCTTCCAGTCTATAAAAATGAATATATGGATTTAGCGAAGTTATGCGACACTCAAGCGGATTCCAAGCAGATTGAGGAATTAACTCAACAGATTGCTGAAAAATATAATGATCGTGTAGAATTATTATTTTCCGGTCTACGAGTGAAAGCTAAAGCTTATGTAGAAAAACATCAGATTAATGCGCGTATAGATTAATTCGATTCTTTTGGGCTCTTTTCTTTGGGAGACCACCAAAATAATCGTTTTAAAAATTCCGAAAAATTATCAAATTCCTGCCTGTAGACCAAACCTACGGCGGAGACATAATCTTCATTTAGGTTAAATAGAAAGTTTCTGGTATTTAACCTATTTGAAGCTCGAATGATAAATCGACCATCTTTTCTTAAATAATAGGATAACTCGGCATCCGTGGCCACACGGTCAGAGAACACATTTAAATCATTCAGTTGTAGATTCCTGCGGTCTGAAATACCTCCAGTGAAAATCAGTCGGTCATTAAATAGACGTAAGGATGCAGAGGCATCATTTAGAGAACGAATATTTAAATCGAAGAAATTTAAATTTAAAGAGGATGCAATAATATGGTTTAATTGATTAAATGCGATTTCTGTACCTGCCGATATTAATGTGCTATTCACCTCCTTAGAAAAATCGGTTTCTGAAGCTGGCGTAAAGCTACGACGTACGATAAGCGAAAGGGCCTGCTGATTCATATTGTTTACATCACTTAAATAGCCCTGAAGCTCATCTTTCACATAGGGATCCTGCGGAAAGTTTAAATCGAAGGTAATCTCTGGACGTGAAATAAGTCCTTTGATATTCATATTCGCTTGAGCAAGCACACGCTGTTCATTATTAGCGCGACCTGCGGCATTATATAAAGGAGCGACAGATGTGCGTTGTTGATAGATTGCACTCAAGTTGACATTCGCCTCCGCAGGCTTTCCTGCCCAACGGATAGAGCCTCCTTCCTTAAGGTCGAAAATTTTATTGATAAAATCCTGTGCTGTAAAATTAAATTTTCCTGTATTGATGATATAATCACCAAACATTTCGATATCCCCCAAGGTGGATATTTTCATGCTGACCAATCCTTTTCCTCTACCCGAAACAGCCCCTAATTCAGTGCTTAAATTCACTTCCGCATCTGGAGTTAAGTTCAGGTCTAAGTCCATGGTAAGCCCACTTAAACTGCTTCGATTTAAATTTTTCATGCGATTAATGGAATCTGAAGCGGAAACAAAATGTATAAAATCACTATCTGAAATCGTCATGGAGCTATTAAAGGGGATATATAGTTTTGTATTCTCCTTAGATTCAACTTTAATATCCATATTCATTGCGGAAACTGGACCTGTAAATTTAAATATGCCTGTACCATAAGCCGTTCCAAAATACATATTGTTCTCTTTCATACTGGTATTAAGCAGATGGAAATTTGTGGCTGCAATATGTATATTTATAGTCGGATCTGATAAGGTATTTAAGTCCACAAATCCATTCGCTGTGGCGACATTTCTTTTCTGATCATAAACCTTAAGATTATTCACTTGAATGGAATTATTCTCCATTTTAGCCCGATCGTTAATTTCATATTTTGTCTGTAGATAATCCACTTTAAAATGAGCATTCTTAAATTCTGCATCTCCAGAAATTAAGGGATGATGCATATCTCCTTTAATGGATAAATCGGCATATATAGATCCCGTGAGATCTGAAACTAAGGATTTTAAAAATGGCTGAAATAAGTTTAAATCGGTATTTTCTAATTCGGCCTTAAAGTCTAATTTATTTGTTGCTCTCTGCAAGGCATAACTTCCATTGAGCGCCATCTTTCTAGTCTCATCTGTAATGGAGGAGTTGATTTTAATTAACTCTGACTCCGGGTCAAAATCTGCTATTAAGGACAATCTGCCTATAGGCAGGTTATTATATAAAATTGGAGAGGTATTGATATTGGCCGAAAGTGTAGGTTTATTAAATAGGGAATTGATCTGAAGATCCCCATTTAAATCTCCACGTAACTGTATGCCTAAAGGTTTGGTAATCCCATTTAATGAAGTCAAATTAAAATTATTGAAATTAACGGTCATTTGATCATCTTCATTGGAGACAATCCCATCGATTTTAATTTGTTGCTGAAGTTGGCTGAGTATTAAATTTTCGATATATACTTTGCCTTTAGATATTTTTAATAAGGCGCTAGGATTAATCTGCCAATGTTCATTATTAATCTTTAAGGATGACGGTAATACATGAATCAGAGCAGGTTTATTATGGGCAAAGTGGATAAGCCCATTTAGATCCATAGTATTGGGGGCATCGATTTCAGAGAGTTTAATATTGTACTTGAGACTATCCTGAGCTAAGACATTGGAAATATTAATATTATTGATATAGGTTGAATCTGTAAAATTAATGCGGTCTGCAGTTGCATTCACGGTCAAAGCTTCTGCATGTGCATTTTCATCTAGAATAACTTGTGTGAATTTAATGCCTTTATAGTGAACTATAGGAGCAATCGCATTGACCTGAGCCAGAAACTGGTCGGTGGAGAATTTCGCCGTAATTTTAGCACCCTCATCTAAACTGAGGCTTGGGTCGAAAAAGGAGGCTATCGGATCAAAAGACTTAATATGTAAGTTTAAATCAAAATTTTGTTTATTATAAGCTGAAGTTTCAAGGCCTATTGCAGGGGCATATTTCATGGCTAGAGCAATGAAATATGGCTTTATTGTCGTCAGGTCGATATTTCCTTTTAAAGAAGCATCGAGCACATCGGAGCTCAGTTCCAAATGTCTGGAGCTTTCTGTACCTGCGGCGGAAAAACTGATATCTGGAATATTAAAGGCACCTTTTGTGGTGGTAAAACTTAAGTTAGTGCTCTGCAGAATACCAATTATATTATTGAAATTATCGCCTTGTAGATTGGTATTTATAACGGCATTCTGTATAAAAAAGGAATCTTGTTCTACGAGTTTTAAGTTTTTTAAATTCGTTTGCTGAATATAGGCAAAGAGATTATATGATGGGGTCTCTTCTAGCCAGTTGAGCTGTGAATCGAATTCGATAGTGGCATTGGGGTCTTTGATACTTCCCGTGAAATCCAAGTGTTGATTAGCGTAAGCGGCATCTAGGTTAACTTGATGATAGCGGTAATTTCTAAAATCCGTTTGATATAAATCTCCCTGAACATGCAAGTTTAATTTTTTTAAATCTAATTCTTCCCCATCGAGCTGTAGGTCAAATGCTGTTTCCTTAAAATCTGTACGATTTAAAAGTTTGCCCAGATCGAATTGAGCGGATTTTAAAGAGCCCTTATAGCTGAATTTGCGGTCAATATGCAAATCTAAATGAGGTATAATCTCTCCAAAATCATTTTTCAGCAGCCCATGGATATTAAATTGATTATATAGACCCGTAACTTGTCCGGTATAATGCAGTAACTTGGCATCGTATAAGAAATCCGGAATCTTAAATTGTGCATCATCTAATAAGCCGGGTAAGATCTGTTGCAGGTCTGTGGCATCTGAACTTAATTCTGTCAGATGAAAACGGAACATTGCCTTTTCCATATGCGGGATATCATGTATACTGAAGTTCCCTTTGAGTTGTGTATGTTCAGCCATCTGCAGATGCACATTTTTGGCATCTATGGCATTCACTCTGCCGGAGAGATCTGCTCTTGGAATACGCGCATCAAAGGTCATATGTTTGATATCCGTCGCAAAGTAGGCGATATCCTTTGAAGAGATATAAGAATCTTTAATATGGAACTGAACATATACCTTTTCTATAAAATCACTGAAATCAGCCCATTCGGAATAACTTAATCGCAGGTAATCACGCAGGACTGAGTGGTTGGTCTCCAGTCTGAAGTTGTTGAATTCCATACGCTTAGTATTGGCTTTAATTGCCGCACTAAGCTCTTTGACATGTAGACCTGAGCGCTCTTTAAATCGTAACTTTTGAATATCAAAATCAATAAAGCTCGCATCGTAGTCTTTAATGGTGAAATCTCCATACAACTGGCTGATTTCCACATTTCCATAGTCTATGCCATAAGCATATTTTTTGCTGTTATGATCATAAAAGCGAAAGGCCACATCGGCTAGATGTACAGCTTTTAAATCGATACGGATTAAATTTTTAGAAGGAGGGCCTCCGGTTTTTTTAGGCGCAAAATAGGCACTTAAAAAGGAGAAGTTTGTGCTGTCTTTAAACGCTTCTAAATTAATGGAGCTTTGCTTAATCGCTAATTTTTCGATTCGGATTTCAGATGTACTGAAAAAGGATGAAAAATTTAGTTTGGCATCCAAGCGATGTGCTTTTAATAGAGATTTGCCACTGCGGTCATAAATTTCAAAATCTTTAAGCTGAAAGCTGGAGAATGGTCTGAAATAGATTTCTTTTAAACTTATTTTTGTTTGTAATTCCTCAGAAAGATAAGTAATAGCTTTTTGTACGGCATAATTCTGAACAGGCTTAAACTGTAAGGTAAATACCAGTATCACTAGTAAGATATGGATACTAGCAAGAGTAATAAGCGCTATTTTAATTATTTTTTTGATACTTTTGTAAATATAAAAAAGTTACTTCTTTAGCTATGGCTATTATTCTAGGTATTGAATCATCATGTGATGAAACTTCCGCGTCCATTTGTATAGATGGCGAAATTAAATCCAACGTTATTGCGACTCAAGTTATACATGCCAAATATGGAGGTGTAGTTCCTGAGTTAGCTTCTCGTGCCCATCAGCAAAATATTATACCTGCTGTTCATGCCGCTATTGAGGATGCAAAAATACATAAAAATGATATAGATGCGGTAGCTTTTACTCGGGGTCCTGGTTTATTAGGAGCCCTTTTAGTAGGAACAGCATTTGCTAAATCTTTTGCTTTAGCCCGCAATATACCATTAATTGAGGTAAATCATATGCAGGCGCATATTTTAGCTCATTTTATTGATGATCCCAAACCTAGTTTTCCATTTTTATGTCTAACTGTTTCTGGCGGACATACCCAGATTGTATTAGTGAAGGATTATTTTGATATGGAGCTTTTGGGGCAGACCTTAGATGACGCTGCAGGAGAGGCTTTTGATAAAACAGCCAAAATTTTAAATCTGCCTTATCCCGGAGGCCCCTTAATTGATAAGCATGCGCAATTAGGTCGTGCTGATGCATTTAAACTTCCAGAACCTCAGATTCCAGGTTTGGATTTTAGTTTTTCCGGCTTAAAAACGGCTATTTTATATATGGTTCAAAATCAGCAAAAATTAAATCCAAATTTCTTAGCGGAGCAAATGGATGATGTATGTGCTTCTGTGCAGTCTCGTATTGTTTCTATTCTATTGAATAAGGTGAAGAAAGCAGTGAAGCAAACTGGGGTGAAAGATGTAGCTATTGCCGGTGGAGTATCGGCTAATTCAGGCTTAAGGAATGGTTTGATTGAATTGGGAAACAAGTATAAATGGAATGTATATATTCCTAAATTTGAATATTGTACGGATAATGCCGCTATGATTGCTATTGCGGGATATCAAAAGTTCTTAAAGCAAGATTTTGTCAGCCAAGAAATTGCGCCTTTAGCGCGAATGCATGTATAAAAGGAATTGATAAAATAGGTATAAAAAAGGAATCTCTAGAGATTCCTTTTTTTATTCTTCTTTTTTCTTCTTTTCTTTCCATTGCTGAGCAAAGGATTTATCGGCTAAGCGTGGCAGATCTCGATGTGATCCCCAGGATTTTCTAAAGAAATTACGGATAATAAAATTTTTAATCCGACCGCCAAAGAAATCTAAAGTTGATCGTTTGTAAACTCCTTTGACAAACCATTTCCAAGCCTGTTTCTCCGTTTTGGAAACTAAATTTTGCGCTACAGCATCTCTTCTATTGACTAAGAGCATCTTTTGAATATCAATATTTACGGGGCAGACTTCGGTACATTTACCGCAGAGGGAGGAGGCCTGACTTAAATGCTTAAACTTGTCCATCCCACTCAGGTGTGGCGCAATTAAAGAGCCTATGGGGCCAGGGTAGGTATGGTCATAGCTATGTCCTCCAATATTTTGATAGATAGGACATACATTGAGGCAGGCACCACAACGGATACAATACAATCCTTCTCGCTGCTCTTTCTTAGCTAAGAGGTCAGTTCTTCCATTATCGAGTAGGATAACATACATTTCTTCAGGCCCATCAATCTCATTAAATTGTCTAGGTCCGGAAAGAATGCTATTATATGAGGTCAGTTGCTGACCGGTCCCATGGGATGCCAATAGGGGCCAAAATAAATCCAAGTCTTTGAGTGTAGGAATTATTTTTTCAATCCCTACGACAGCGATATGTGTTTTGGGAAATGTCGTCGTCAGCCGAGCGTTTCCTTCATTTTCAGTAATGGCAATACTTCCGGTTTCCGAAATGAGAAAGTTGGCTCCAGAAATTCCGATATCTGCAGAAAGGTATTTTTCCCTTAAGATTTCCCTAGCTTTAAGCGTTAATTCTTCCGCAGTAGCATCTAATGCCGTATCGAATTTTTCATGAAAGAGCTGTGCTATTTCTGCTAGGCTCAAATGCATGGCTGGGGTAACAATATGATACGGCTTTTGATCTAAAAGTTGAATGATAAATTCACCTAAGTCCGACTCTAAGACCTCAATATTATTCTTTTCTAGAAAGGAATTTAATTCGATTTCTTCTGTGGCCATCGATTTGGACTTGATAACCGATTTGGCATTTTTTTCTGAAATAATTTTTTCAATTTCTTGTTGTGCATCGGCCGCTGAATTCGCCCAAATGACTTTCCCTCCTCGTCTGGTAAAATTAGATTCAAACTCCAATAAGTAGCGATCTAAATTTTCCATGACACGCCATTTAATCAAGTTTGCTTTCCGCTTTGCATTGTCCAAATCATGAAATTTAGTCTTAGCTCCTTCAAATGCCAGCTGGTATTTGTCGATATTATGGCTGATAACCGCTCGATGATTACTGTCAAAAGCTTTATTTGCGCTCTCTTTTAAAAATTTATCTTCAATTGA
The DNA here is from genome assembly GCA_036786125.1 of Sphingobacterium sp. Taxonomy (GTDB): domain Bacteria; phylum Bacteroidota; class Bacteroidia; order Sphingobacteriales; family Sphingobacteriaceae; genus Sphingobacterium. Next base: position 2,574 of record DAIQRP010000039.1, on the reverse strand, counting down.
TATAGGCATCTAATCTTTCCCTTTTAACGAAATTAAAAAAAAAGTTGGTCATATGATGACCAACTTTTA
>DAIQRP010000039.1:0-2495 GCA_036786125.1 Sphingobacterium sp. | reverse complement strand
ACAGTTTAAAACAATTTTTTTCCGTATTCAGGAATAATTATTTTGTTCTTAGGCGAACGTCTAAATTTAATTCGTCCAATTGAGTTTGATCTATACTGGAAGGTGCATCAATCATAACATCTCTTCCTGAATTATTTTTCGGGAACGCAATTACATCTCTGATACTGTCTAAGCCAGCTAAAATAGAAACTAATCGGTCGAAGCCAAAGGCTAATCCACCATGTGGAGGAGCACCGTAGGTGAAAGCTTCCAGTAAGAAGCCAAACTGTGCTTGAGCCTGCTCTGGACTGAATCCCAGGTGTTTGAACATCAGGGCTTGTAAGTCTTTATCATGAATACGAATAGAACCTCCACCAATTTCAGTTCCATTAATAACTAAATCATATGCATTCGCACGAACCTCTCCTGGATTTGTATCTAAAAGAGCGATATCTTCAGGTTTTGGAGAAGTGAATGGATGGTGCATCGCATGGTAACGCGCACTTTCTTCATCCCATTCTAATAATGGGAAGTCAATCACCCATAGTGGAGCGAATTTATTCTTATCACGAAGACCTAATTGATTGGCTACCTCTAAGCGTAATTCATTCAGCTGCTTTCTAACTTGATTTGTATGACCCGATAAGATTAACATTAAATCTCCAGCTTGAGCTTGGAACAATTCTGCGATAGCCGTTAGATCTTCTGCTGTATAGAATTTATCTACAGAAGATTTAATAGTACCATCTTCATTAAAACGCGCATAGACCATGCCTGTTGCACCAACCTGTGGACGTTTGATATAATCCGTTAATGCATCTAATTGCTTACGTGTAAAATGTGCACAGCCACTAACATTAATGCCGACTACTAATTCCGCATTATCAAAAACAGGAAAACCTTTGCCTTTTGCAAGCTCATTTAATTCGACGAATTCCATGCCGAAACGGGTATCCGGCTTGTCCGATCCATACAGGCGCATGGCATCTGCATAAGTCATCCGAGGAACTTCACCGAGGTCAATTCCTTTAATTGTTTTGAAAATATGTTTCGTCAAACCTTCGAATATATGTAGGATATCTTCCTGCTCGACAAAAGCCATCTCACAATCTATTTGGGTAAATTCAGGTTGACGATCTGCGCGCAAATCCTCATCGCGGAAGCATTTTACAATTTGGAAATAACGGTCGAATCCTGAAACCATTAATAATTGCTTAAAGGTTTGTGGAGACTGTGGTAGCGCGTAGAACTCCCCAGGGTTCATGCGACTAGGTACCACAAAGTCACGAGCTCCTTCAGGCGTAGATTTTATTAATACCGGTGTTTCTACTTCTAAGAAATCTTGGGCATCCATATATTTTCGAATCTCTTGTCCTACTTTATGACGCAAGATCAGGTTCTCCCGTACAGGATTACGACGTAAGTCTAAATAACGGTATTTCATTCGGATATCATCCCCTCCATCGGTCTCATCTTCAATTAAGAAAGGAGGTAATTTCGCCGAATTTAATATTTCTAGAGAAGAAACTTTAATTTCAATTTCTCCGGTTGGAATTTTTAAATTTTTGCTAGAACGTTCAATAACCGTTCCGTTGACTTTAATTACAAACTCACGACCTAAAGTAGTCGCTACGGTACGTAATTCCTCATTGTCATCCGCGTTGAACGTTAATTGCGTGATACCATAACGATCTCTAACATCGATAAATGTCATACCGCCTAAGTCGCGTGATTTTTGAACCCAACCGCTTAAGGTTACAGATTTCCCTAAGTCAGCTATGGTTAGCTCTCCGCAAGTGTGTGTTCTGTGCATATTAGTTGATATTATATCTTGCAAAATTATCTGTTTTCACCGACAATAACGAATCTAAGAAACCATTTATCGTAAAAAAATAAGTTTTGAAAAAAACCGCCTTTTTAGCGCGTTTTTGCTATTCAATTTTACAATTCAAATGATATTTTTTTAGATTTTTTTTCTTTGATTTTGTAGCTGAATAATATTAGAAAATACAGCTGTTTAATGCTTTATAATGAGCTTTTTAGCTGTTTTTTCGCTCTCGGCTTTTTTCAGTTTTGTAGCTATCTATTGATGTGGAAAACTTTTTGTGCTTAAAAGTGGGGGAAAGTGGGAGAAAGTGTATACATTTACATTAAAATTAATTAGGGATATAGACTTAATGATTCAATTAATCGGAATTCGAATGCAAGTTAGACGCCAAAGGAAGAATGGTGTTGCCTGCTGCGCTCAAAAGGCAACTGCCTGAGGTTGAGCGAGAGGGGCTTGTTTTGAATCGCGGATTTGAGAAACACTTAGTTATTTATACCCGTGAAGAGTGGAATGCTATTACGGCGAAGCTGGCGAAATTAAATCAATACGTGGAGAAAAATCGAACCTTTATCCGGGCGTTTACGCGTGGTGCGAGTGAATTGATGTTAGATGCTTCCGGTCGGGTGTTATTGCCTAAAAGTCTATTGACTTATGCGGGGATATCCGGAGAAGTCGTATTGGCTTGTCA
>DAIQRP010000244.1:0-1764 GCA_036786125.1 Sphingobacterium sp. | reverse complement strand
AGAATGGAAACCGGCGGGAGAGAAGATTCTGACAAGCTGGGGTCAACAACTATCTGTGCAAAATCCGCATCCAGAATATCCGCGCCCACAATTAGAACGAAAGAATAATTGGCAGAATTTAAACGGCCTATGGAATTATCGTATTCAGGATAATAGTATAACCGATATTCCGAGCCAATGGGATGGGCAGATTGTCGTACCATTTGCTATAGAATCCGCCCTTTCAGGAGTAGGTAAGACGGTAGGTAAGGATAAAGCACTATGGTACCAAAATGAAATTTCCATACCTAAAGCTTTTCGTAAAGACCGCTTATTGTTGCATTTTGGAGCCGTAGATTGGCGCTGTGATGTGTATATAAATGGAAAGCAGGTCGGTCAGCATGAGGGGGGATTCGACCCCTTTTCTTTTGATATTTCTGCTGCCTTAATCAAGGGGGATAAGCAGAATATACTAATTCGGGTCTGGGATCCTACCAGTGAAGGTCCTCAACCTCGAGGTAAGCAAATTATAAACCCCCATGGCATATGGTATACGCCAGTGACGGGAATCTGGCAGACCGTTTGGTTAGAGCATGTACCTACATCGTATATTGTAAGTACAAAACAGAGCCCAGATGTAGATCAGTCGACTTTAAAGTTCTCCGCAGAGCTGGCCGCTGCAGCCCCTGGAGATCTATTGCATATTGAAGCTTTAGATGGAAATAGAAAAGTGATTAGTCAGACCATAGATGCCTCTGAACAGGTGGATTTACGCGTTTCTAATGCCGAATTATGGAGCCCCAGCTCTCCAAAGTTATATGATTTAAATATAAAACTGATTCGGAAAGGTAAGGTATTGGATGAGGTGAAAAGCTACTTTGCTATGCGTAAAATAGATTTTAGAAAAGATGAACAGGGAATCCAGCGTATGTACCTTAACAATAAATTTGTATTTCATTATGGCCCTTTAGATCAGGGCTGGTGGCCCGATGGATTACATACCGCCCCTTCGGATGAAGCCTTGAAATTTGATATTATAAAAACAAAAGAAATGGGTTTTAATATGATCCGTAAGCATATTAAAGTGGAACCTGCACGTTGGTATAGACATTGCGATAGCCTTGGAATCTTAGTTTGGCAGGATATGCCTTCCGGAGATTTAGGGGATAATATATGGGATATGCAACCGGGTAAAGTGTCAATTGGTCAGCATGATAAAATCCGTAGCGCAGAATCGGAAGCCTACTACCGAAAGGAGTGGAAAAGCATTATGGACGCTCTTCATAATTTTCCAAGTATTGTCGTTTGGGTTCCTTTTAATGAAGCATGGGGACAGTTTAAAACCAAGGAAATTACCGAATGGACTATGGCTTATGATCCTTCTCGTCTGGTCAATAGCGCTAGTGGAGGAAATTTTGCCTATGTAGGAGATATTTTAGATATTCATAATTATCCCGATGCCGCTATGCCGGACCCAAGATTATTTGGGGATACTTTTGTTTTAGCCTTGGGCGAGTTTGGCGGCTTAGGTCTCCCTATCGAAGGGCATACCTGGCAGGATAAAGATAATTGGGGCTATGTTTCCTATCAAAATAAACCGAGCTAAAAAAGGCCTACCAAGCATTGATAACTAATCTGAATGCCTTAATTCCGCGTGGGCTTTCAGCAGCAGTCTATACACAGACCACGGATGTGGAAGTAGAGACCAATGGCTTAATGACCTATGATCGGAAAGTGATTAAAATTCCGGAGACAGAATTGAAATCTATGCATCAAGTTCTGTAT
>DAIQRP010000038.1:7645-24075 GCA_036786125.1 Sphingobacterium sp. | reverse complement strand
TCACTGGAAGGGCTTTCTGACGTGGGAGAAATAATAAGGTTTGGTATTTTAAATGATCATCTACACTTAACATGAGGTTCATTCCATTTCTTCCGAAATCCAAAGCATAGGTCGCTACGCCATTTTCAAATTTCTCAAAAGTGGAATTCGTAATTCTTCCTAATGGGAAGATATCCTTTTTTAAAAAGGTACTGAGCTTCTCCATAGGAACTTCATGTTGAAAAGTCGGAGAAGCTAAATTAAAAATGGAGTCTGTCTGTTGGGAATTAATAAAAAATTCAAGCTTGTTATACAGACCTTTATTGGCTATTTGTTCGTTCCCTTCTTGCGCAAATGATACAGTAGATGCAAGCAAAAAAAGTCCGCTGATAAATTTTTTCATATGAATGTGATTCATACAAATTTACGTAAAGCATTTTACAAACCTATAATTTGTTTTAATCTGGCATATCCGGATTTAGAAATATTGAGTTTTTCCCCATGGATTAAGGTCGCGATATAGCTGTCTTTTTCCCATAATTCCATCTTCGCTAACTGGTCTATTTTTAGAATATAAGATCGATGAATTCGGACAAACTGTCTGCCGTCGAGTTGCTTTTCAAAATAGCTCATGGTTTTATTTTTCAGAAAGACACCATCTGGCGTATGGATTTTTACATAATCGTCATAAGCTTCTAAATACCGAATCTGATCGACTAAAATAATTTTTATCTGTGAACCTGTCTTTACGACTATACGTTCTAAAGATTGACTTTCAGGTTCTGAGGTTTCCATAGGTTCAGGCAGCTGAACTTTTCCTAATTGATGCTGCAGTTTAAATTTCTGTAGAGCCGCTTGAAAGCGATGTGGAGCAATAGGTTTCAGCAGGTAATCGGTCGCACTCTTTTCAAAAGCTTTAATTGCATATTCGTCGAAGGCTGTAGTAAATATAATTCCTGTCGGATGATCTATAAGCTCTAACATTTCAAAACCGGATAGCTTAGGCATTTGAATATCCAAAAATATAAGATCCGGTTTATGCGTTTGAATAGCTTTAACTCCTTCGAAACCATCGGCACATTCAGCGATAATTTCAAATTCAGGATCTTTTTCTAAATACTCTCGAATAATACTGCGAGCGAGCAATTCATCATCGATAATTAGGGTCTTAATCATATTGTGGTATATTTAGGGTACATATAAATAATTGGTTTTCCTGCTCTATTTGAAGTAAATCATTACGTCCAAAAAGTAGGAATAGGCGGCGCTGAACCGAGGAGAGTCCAAAGCCTGTACCTTTTTTTATCGTTTCCCTAGTATCAAAAGGGTTAGTGATTTTTATGGTTAATATATAGTCTTTAAGTTCACAATGTATATGTATATCTACCGCACCTGTGACATTATAAAGCCCATGTTTAATGGCATTTTCAACCAAAGGCTGAATAAGCATAGAAGGAATTTTTGCAGATAGCAGACGCTCATCGGCATGGATAAAACTATTTAGGCGATCTCCAAAACGAACCTTTTCAATCGATAGATAGAGGTTGAGATGTTCGAGTTCCTCCTGAAAGGAAATTAGGGTTTTATCATCTTTACGCAGCGTACCACGTAGGAAGTCAGAAAGCTGAAAGGTCATATTTCGCGCTTCATCGGGTTTTGTACCGATTAATGCAATAATGGAATTTAAGCTGTTAAATAGAAAATGCGGTTGTAATTGCTGACGTAAGTTATATAATTCGGCATCGCGTAAGAGTTTTTCTGACTCTTGTTTTTTTCTATTATTCTCCAGTTGATCTTCCTGCACATTCCATATAATATTAATAATAGCCATCCAGGTCAGCAAAAGGAAGTTAATGACCAGACGGTAGGGGATACTAAAATCAAATTGTACATGATTGTTTTCTGGAAAATAGGAACGTAATATCAATCTGGATATCAGAATACTGATAATAGCTAAACATAGTCCTGTTGCGATAACCTTCCATAATCCTCCAGATTTAGGGAGAAAGAAACTCAGTGCATTGGAGATTGTATAACAGCATAGCGTAATTACGGCAGCAGAAATAAGCGCATCATAAATGGCCGCCTCTTTTTCAATACCGAACCAGATTAAGAGGCCATATTGTATACAGAAATAGCTGCCTAATATAATTATACAGGTCAGCAGGATAAGTTTTTTCTTGGAAGATATCAGTGGCTTTCGCTCCATAGCTTAAACATTTTTCACCGTAATACTTCCAAACATACAGGATCCTGTGATATATAATATTTTATGAGGGTCTTGCTTCACTAAGAATAAGTCCCGGCGATCATCTACATCTCCAAAGATGGAATTGATATTGGAATGTACTGTCCAGTTACTGGGGACGATAATCTTTCCGGAACCAAATAATTGAAAGGTATCAATTACTACAGTTTGTTGAATATCGGCCTGACTTAAATCTACTTTGACAGAACCAAAGACATTGAGGATATTTCCGCCAATAAATTTTTTAGAAAGCACAATTTTTTTGACCGATGCAAAGATGGAGTTTATCTGCAACTGCTCTTCAAAAGTCTGCTCTTCCTGGAGGTTTTTAAAGCTTAATTCCTGAGGCTCCTGAAATGCATCATTCTCCGAAGCAGCAGCTTGGGAGAATTGATTTTGAGTTTCCGAAGGATTGACTTGTATTTCTGAAGGATTGACTTGTCTTTCTGAAGCATGCGGATCTTGCACACGCTTATCCCAATCGTAGTCCTCATTGGAGTAGGGCGGATTGGGATGACCTGGTCCCGATGAAGGAGGAGTAGGAGGAGTAGGAAATGACTTTCTACTGCTCAGCAAGTAAGTACCCAATGCGATAACTCCAATAGGTAAGATTAAGCCTCCAAAATCAGTATTAAAGAATTTTTTAGCGAGAAATATCACACCGATAATAATTAATATAACCGAAGACTTTCTCCGAAACTGAGAGTTAACGCCAATAATTAAACCAATTACAATTAATAGCAGGGGCCATGAAAATAACCAGTTTGGAAAAAAGAATCCAAAATTTAGGTTTTTAAATAACAAGATTATACCAAATAATATCACGATGCTACCGACGGTATTTCGATTATTGTTATTGTTAATTGGGGGTATGTTGTTCTCCTTTTGCATTGTCTTTCTGTTTATGTTTCAAAAGTACATCAAGAATGAAAATCTACCATATGAAATTAGGTTGATAGACCTAGATTTTCGGTCAATGGCCTGAAATAATCGGTGAAATATTTTTGATTGTGCTAAAGATAAATCATTTACTTATTTATTTGTTAAATAAAATAGCGTCAAAATGGATTTTTTTTCAATAAAATTTGGTTCTATAAAAAGAAATATTATATATTTATGACATATAACGAGAAACTTAAACTTAAATAATAGATAATGGGAGATTTTGAAAACAAAGAGCGTGAAGAGGTATTTTCAAAAAAGGTGAGAGCAGGTAAACGTACTTATTTTTTTGATGTTAAAGCAACTCGATCGAATGATTACTATATTACAATTACTGAAAGTAAGAAACGTTTCGAGGATGGACAATTTATCAAACATAAAATCTTCTTATATAAGGAAGACTTTGAGAAATTTGCAGAAGGCTTAACAGATGTCGTTGAGTATATCAAGAACAATCAAGAAGTTATTGAAAAACGTTACGAACCTAACTTTGAAGACACCACTTTAGTGTCGGACAAAGAGGGTAAAAGTGATTTTTCTTTCTAATAACAATATACATATTAAAAAAGCAAGTCTATTTAGACTTGCTTTTTTTATGCCTTTATGTTATTCTATTTAAGGAAATCTGGATTTTTATAGCTGGGGTTTGGATAGGTATAAAAACCCGATCCTGTAGCTACACCTAATTTGCCTTTATCAATAAACTCTTCTTTTAAATAAGCGACAGTTTTTACTTTTAACGGATCGCCCGTAGCATCTGCCGCAATCTTATTGATTTGATAGGCTGTATTAATGCCGACTATATCTAAAATGCCAAAAGGTCCTGTAGGCGCTCCCGTAGCCACCATCCAGGTTTTATCTATTGTTTCTATATCGGCAACTTCATTCACTAATAGATTCGTGGCTGCAGATAATAGAGGTACTAATAGGGAGTTGACAATATATCCGGGCTGCTCTTTAGATAAAGGAAGGGCAACCATACCTATGGATTTGGCAAAATCCACAAGCGTATTGAAAACCTGTGGGTCTGTCTGCGGATGTCCCATAATTTCAGCCGTATTATGTTTCCAAATCTCATTGGCAAAATGTAAAGCCAAAAATTTCGCTGGTCTTCCGGTTACCTCGGCAAATTGACTCGGCAATAAAGTGGAGGAATTGGTAGCAAAAATAGTTTTTTGCGGTGCCAGCAGCGCTAATTGCTTATAAAAATCAATTTTTATCTGTGGATTTTCAGGAATGGCTTCAATAAGTAGATCCGCATCTTTCACCGCTTCCCCAAGATTGGAGGAATAGGAAAGGCGCTGAAAAGCCTCTTCTATAGCCTGTTCTGTCGCTGAAAGGTCTTTCTTAAATGCTTCTGCTAGCTGCTGGAAAGTCGCGGCAGCCTTTTCTAAAATAAGATCATTAATATCATAGACGGTAACTTGATATCCATGAAAAGCGGTTTGAAATGCAATTTGTGCGCCAAGGACTCCGGATCCTGCAATCGTTATATTTTTTAAACTCATACTTTTATAAATTTATTGACTTCAATTCTGTCTGTACATAGATCAGCCCCAGAGCATCAGCGTTTTCGTCTGCTCCATAAGGACTTCCTTCTAAAAACATTTGATCCTGATCTTTGTTTCAAAAGTCCAGCGGATTTCTTCGCTGATGATGCTTAAAATTAAGATAAGTGATGCGTGTTATTTTTTTAACGGTTTATAAATTAGGCATAAAAAAAGCTATACCTTGTATAGCTTTTTTTAATTTGTTAATCTTCTAATTCCATGATTTCCTCGGCTAAAGCCTCCCAATCATTTTGCATTTTTAGGAGTTCTGCTTTGGCGGAGTTATACGTTCGGGTAGCCTCCTGTAATTTGCTGGCATTCGAATAGACTTCCTCAGTGGCTAAGGTGATTTCCAACTGATTCACGTAAACTTCCTTTTCTGAAATTTTAGTTTCTAAGGCGCTAAGCTCTTTATTTTTCTTCGCTATGAGTTTAAAGGTATCTTCTGTAGGCGCTTTTTTCTCCTTTTTAGGTTCCTCTTTCACCACTTTTGCTTTCTTCTCACTTTTAGATGAAGACTTGATATCACGCTTGCTATTCCACTCTTCAAACTCCTGGTAGGTTCCTGGATATTCCTTAATTTCTTTATCTTCAATCCACCAAATTTTATTAGCGACATGATCTAAGAAATAACGGTCGTGGGAAACTACGACTAAGGTTCCTTCAAATTGTTGTAAAGCTTGAATAAGGATATTCACCGATTGCATATCCAAGTGGTTCGTAGGCTCATCGAGCACTAAGAAATTGGCATCTGCCGTTAAGGCCTTCGCTAAAGCTACACGGGATTTCTCCCCTCCGGAAAGGACTTTAATCTTCTTAAAAGCATCATCTCCGGTAAATAGGAAACAACCTAAGATAGAACGCAGTTCAGTTTCCGTATGTTTAGGAGCAAAAGCTTGTAGCTCGGCAATAATACTATTTTCCAAATGTAACGCTTCAAGCTGATGCTGTGCAAAGAAAGTTTGCGATACATTATGGCCATGTTCCGAAGTTCCTGTATATTCTTTATCGGCATTGGCAATAATACGGAGTAGGGTAGATTTCCCTTTTCCATTCGCTCCGATTAATGCAATCTTATCTCCTTTTTCAATAATGCCTCCGGTATCTTGAAGGATCTCTAAGTTTGGATAGGATTTTGAAATATGATCTAAGGTGACCACATGACGGCCTGAAGGTTTAGAGAATTTAAAGCTGAAGTTTACCGTAGGGTTATCGTCATCTACATCATCTATTTTCTCCATACGATCTAAGGCTTTTATTCTGGACTGAGCCATTTTTGCTTTAGATGCCTTAGCACGGAATCGTTCAATTAATCGCTCCTCCTGTTTAATTTTAGCCTGTTGGTTTTTAAATTGATTCGCTTGAAGTTCATTACGTAATTCCTTCTCCTCAATATAAAAACTATAATTCCCGGCGTACAGCGTTAACTTTCCTTTTCTGGACTCTACCGTCTTTTTAATAATACGGTCTAAGAAATAGCGGTCATGGGATACGATAACAATGGCTCCTTCAAAAGATTGTAAATAGCCTTCTAGCCATTTAATGGAAGGTAAATCCATATGGTTAGTCGGCTCATCGAGTAATAGAATATCTGGCGTTTGAAGTAAAATTCGAGCTAGCATAACACGCATGCGCCATCCTCCAGAAAATGTCGCCAAAGGTCTTTTTTGCTCTTCTTCAGAAAAACCTAGACCGGCTAAAATCTCATGCGCACGGAATTCAATATTATAGCCATCTAAGGCTTCAAATTCCATTTGCTTATCGGATAACTTATTTAATATATCATCTGAATAGTCAGACTCTAATTTTTTCAATAGTTCTTCAATTTCAGCATGCAACTGATTTTGACGCTCAAAAGCTTCCATGGCAACATGTACAATGCTTTTATCGGAATGATAAGACAATAAATCTTGGTTTAAATAACCAATTTTAAGGTCTTTAGCCATGGAGATACTTCCCGAAGTAGGCTTATAGTCGCCTACAATTAGACGTAATAATGTCGACTTACCCGTACCATTAGCACCGATTAGTCCGACCTTATCTCCTGGTTTAATATGCCAGTTGGCGTCATCGTATAAGGCTCTAGAGCCGATTTCAAAAGTTAAATTATTTATGGATATCATTTCCTAGCAAAAGTACCATAATTTTCTGTATTCTTAGGTATAGCTCGTCGTTCTTATCATTTTACGGATATTTCTGCCTAAAAGCAGCGGAATTAATAAATATATTTACTTCTTTAATTACCTTTGTAGTATGTACAAATTAGTCAAACCTTTATTCTTTACCTTGCAGCCAGAAAAGGCACATCACCTGGTTACGGGTGGATTGAAAACATTTAATAAAATTTGGGGAGCAAAACACTTGTTGTCTTCCATCTATACCGTAGAGCACCCAGCCTTAGAGCGGGAAGTATTCGGGTTGAAGTTTAAAAATCCAGTAGGACTAGCCGCAGGTTTTGATAAAAATGCAGAGTATATAGAAGATATGGCTAATTTGGGTTTCGGATTTATAGAAATCGGAACGGTAACACCTAAACCTCAGCCTGGGAATGATAAACCGCGTATGTTTCGCCTGGTAGCAGATGATGCCATTATCAATCGCATGGGTTTTAATAATCAAGGCGCTGATGTAGCTGCAGGTAGATTAAAACATCTGAAAAATAAAGGTCAGCTTATTATTGGAGGTAATATTGGTAAAAATAAAGTAACAGCAAATGAAGATGCTGTTCACGATTATATCTATTGCTTTCATTCTCTATTTGATTATGTAGATTATTTTGTCGTGAATGTCAGCTCTCCAAATACTCCAGGTCTACGTGATCTGCAAGAGAAGGAGCCCTTGAAGCATATTTTAAATACCTTACAGCAGCTAAATGCGGCTAAAGAGCAGCCCAAACCTATTTTATTAAAAATTGCTCCTGACTTAACCGATTCTCAGTTGGATGATATTGTAGAAATCGTTCAAGATACCCATATTGCAGGGGTTATTGCTACGAATACGACGATTTCTAGAGCCGACTTAAAAGCCGATCCGGCTTTAGTACAAGAGATGGGAGGGGTTTCAGGAAGACCTTTGACCAAGCGCTCGACAGAGGTTATTCGCTATTTGGCAGATAAGTCAAATCGCTCTTTTCCTATTATAGGGGTAGGAGGGATTCACTCTGCAGCAGATGCTATTGAAAAACTCGATGCCGGAGCTTCTTTAATTCAGGTATATACCGGTTTTATCTATGAGGGACCTGGTATTGTAGCCGATATTTGTAAAGGATTAATTGCCGCAGGCAAATAGTACCTTCCACATTATAATAAAAAAAGAGACCTTTTTAAAAGGTCTCTTTTTTTATGCTTATTTCAGAAGCATAGCTTCTGGATGCTGTATAAGTTCCTTAATTTTGGGGAGCTTGTCCTCAAGGATAAGTTTTTCATAAAATCCCGTAGGCACAAATATTTTATAGTTCTTCAGATCGATCTTAATAAAAAAAATACAACCGTGTGTTACCTGATTATGATCAATGACCAAACTGTGTTCTTTGATCTGCTGATCCATCATTTTAAGCGACTCGAGCTGTTTGATTAGTTGTTGCATGCTTCTTTTTTTTACAAAGGTACATTTTCCAATGCATTTTTAATCCATTTCATGATCCATTAGCACGGATAATGCTTCTTCTATTACCTCTTCCCTTACCAAGGACAATGCTTCTTCTATTACCTCTTCCATTAGCACGGACAATGCTTCTTCCATTAGCATTGACAATACATTTTATTAAATTGCTTCTTCATAAACATAGTCCGATTGATATGAATCTGTAGAGATATTTTTCACTTTACTCGGAAACTGTAGGGCATAGCTATCCACCAAATGCATCATATATCCATTACTGCTACAATAATCATTTTTTTGAATTAGATCTTCCGGATCGTTTATGCTGATAGATTTATCGAAAAAACCTAAGGCATAAAGGCGGTTATCTTTAACATAGATATAACTGTACTCCTCTGGATTTCTTCCTTGATCGATAAGGATATACGAAATATGTTCTTGAGCAATCGATTCGATACAGGAAAGAACCTGTTGATTATAAAGCTGCTTATCCGAAATCTGCAAATTAGCTAATTGTTCCTGCCGAGGGACTTTATCTGTGCTAGCAGAGGAGAAAAATTGACAGAGAAAAGGGTGTAGATTAAACTGCTCTATTAATTTTAATAGGCATTGGTTCGCATCATAGGGACGATCGAAATACCGAAGACAGGAAAGCCCCTTGCTCACTTTAGAAATTGCCAGACGCTGAAATCCTTGCATATCCTCATAGGCTACTAAGCCATATTTGGGCTCAAAACGTTTTAAGGCGCGGTTGAATTTCGGCCAATATTGTTTAATTAATTGACATTCCATTAAAAGCGCCATTAATTCAGTGCCAGATTCCTGAAATTCTATAAAATAGATATCCTGTAGAAATTGCTGCCTGCGAATTCCAGTATTATTTCCAGTGAAATGACTCAATACTCTTTTTTTAATATCGATAGCTTTCCCTATATAGACAATCTTGCCCTCTTTATCTTTAAATATATAAATGCCGGCACGATGCGGGAGATTTTCAAAATCAAGAGAAGCCACATGATTTGGTAGCAGCTGCTCTTTGGAAATTTGCTTGAGGGAATGATCAATATGTCCCTCTTGGTCTTGCTGTAATAGAAGTTGAAATAATTCCACAGTTGCCAATGCATCACCTGCAGCCCGATGTCTATTTTCCAAAGGTATTTTTAAGGATTGGCATAATTTTCCTAAACTGTAGGAGGGCAGTCCGGGTATAATCTTTCGGGACAACCTCACGGTACATAATTTGGAGGCTTTCCAGCTTAAACCGGAAACTAATAATTGATGGCGAACAAAGGAGTAATCAAAGTTGACATTATGAGCAACAAAAATTTTCCCTTGTAACAAATCATAAATCTGAGGCGCAATTTCTGCAAAAGTGGGAGCTGCAGCAACAAGCTCATTGCTGATGCCTGTAAGCGCTTGAATGGCATAAGGAATCTCCATTTCTGGATTCACTAAAGACTCAAAACGTTCTAGGATTTGCGTTCCGTCGGTAATAAAAATAGCGATTTCAGTTATTCTAGCTGCAGAAGCGGCGGAACCCGTCGTTTCAATATCGACTATAGCGTATCGTTTCTCTTTAAACTGATTCATGTATTGCTAAAAATTTTAGTAATACAAATATGCTAAACTTTTTGCTAATATCCTCATTTTTAAATTGTAAAATTTTTTTTCTAAATTTTTATCTTTGCCCTGAGGGTTAATAGGGGCTAATATGCGTAAGATTATACATTTGGATATGGATGCTTTTTTTGCATCTGTCGAACAGCGGGATTTTCCAGAACTCCAAGGAAAAGCTATTGCTGTGGGCGGTTCTCCAGATGGGAGGGGCGTGGTAGCGACAGCAAGTTATGAAGCCCGGAAGTTTGGTGTAAAATCGGCTATGTCTTCTCGAGAAGCATTAAAGCGCTGCCCTGAACTTATTTTTATAAAACCTCGATTTGAAGTTTATAAGGAAGTTTCCAATCAAATCCGATCGATCTTTCAGCGCTATACAGATCTGATCGAACCCTTATCTATCGATGAGGCTTTTTTAGATGTGACGCATGATAAAATGGGGATAGGTTCCGCAATAGATATTGCACAGCGTATTAAAGAGGAGATTTTTAATGAATTAGATCTAACGGTTTCTGCTGGAGTTTCTGTTAATAAATTTGTCGCAAAAATTGCCTCCGATATGAATAAACCGAATGGACTGACCTTTATCGGACCTTCCAAGCTCCTTCAATTTATGGAAAAACTGCCTATAGAGAAATTTTATGGCGTAGGAAAGGTAACGGCTCAAAAGATGAAATCCTTTGGTATATTCTTTGGCTCAGATTTAAAACAATGGTCGCAGGAAAGTTTAAAACGAAATTTCGGGAAGTCGGGACAATTTTATTATCAAATTGTACGTGGCATTGACGATCGGCCTGTAGAGCCTAACCGAATTTCTAAATCTATCGGTGCTGAAGATACTTTTGAAGAAGATATCAGTGATGCATTGCTGCTAAAAGAGCTGCTATCCACCTTATCTGAACGCGTGGAAACACGTATGAAGAAGCAGCAGAAAAGGGGAAAGACAATTACGTTAAAGGTTAAATTTGCTGATTTTACGCAGATTACTCGCAGCATGACCTTATTACAATATATAGATTCTAAAACCGAAATCTATGCGGCTATAGTCGATCTTTTTGATAAGTTGGGTCTTCAGGATCAGGAAATCCGATTGCTGGGGGTTTCGGTATCTAACTTTTTTGAACCAGCAGCTTCTATGGCCAGACAGCTGCTAATTCCTTTTCCAGGATTGCTGGAAGAATAGCTGTCAGCTATTCTCCCGAAAGTAATTCCATAAGTTCCGCAACGATAGGTAAGTCTGCTTCTGCCCAATCGAAGGAATTTAATTCTTCCAGCTCTACCCAAAGAGCTTGTTTATGCTCTTTCAGCTGAATCTCACCCCCTTTGTATTTGCAGATATACGGATATAATTGCAGTCCAAAATCGGTGTAACTATGCTGCACAGGAGTTAATGGCGCAATAATATCAATTTGTACTTCCAGCTCCTCAAAGATTTCTCGTATTAAACAATCTTCTTGAGATTCTCCATACTCGATCTTACCTCCAGGGAACTCCCATTTCAAAGGCAATAACATGCCTATATTTCGCTGGCAGACGAGTATTTTACCTTCTTTAATAATAACGCCACAGGTTACGGCAAGTAGTTTATTCATCTTTAAAAGTACACATAATTAAAGAATGCAGAAAGCCCAAAGAAGTTATTTTAATATACTATTAGTTAACTTAAATACATGAAAAATTGAAAAAATTGGTATTTGAGTCAAATAATCAATGTTTTTTAACTCAAAAGGCTCTATTTTTGGTATTAACTATTAGTAAAGTGAAATTTTTTTTTGTAGAATTCTGTGGCTAAAAAGCTTTTCTTTTTTTATGTAAGCTCGAAGCTCAATTTTAATTTAAAAAAAGATAGACATATATTTTTTAGACTAATTCTAAACGCAAGTTATTCTGGATAATATTAAAATTACATTTAACCTTTAAGTAATTGCATTTAATCCTTTGTAGCTGTTTTGGAGGTAATGAGATGGAATTTGTACTTTTGTACAGAAGATTTACTTCAAATTTAATCCGAATAGAAAATTAGTTTATTCAATCGTATTTTTGTTGTATTGTATGGAAATTATACCGGTTTAAAAATTTAGTTTTCCATATCATATATCTCGAGAGGTAAAAGGATCATGCATCAGGTAATTTTAAAATTGATATTATATCAAATATAATTTTTGTATTCCATAATTTGGGGCAGATTATATCTAACTTTTTTACTAAGATGCTAAATTTATTTGAGTTTCGCAATACGATGGATGTATTAATTTTGTTATATGTTTATTAATTAAAAATTAAATTTATGAAACTTTCTTACCAACCAAAGAGCAATACATACTTCGTAAATAGTCCGAAGTTGTTTGAAAATAAAGAAATTCCAAGGGATTTAATTATTGAGGCATACTACTATGCATATGATCAGATATTTGAAGAGGGTTTTCATATTCGTTTTCCCGAAGTCAACGCTGGGGATTTTTGCAAGAACTCCTTATTCTGCAATATGTTTAAAATCAAGTTGGCAGAATCACTGATCTATTCAGCATTAGTAAAATCTAATCGTACGCCTGAAATGATAGATATTAAATTGAAGAATAGGGGACTTTTGGAATTCTGTGATTTAATGTGCGAGGGGCAGCATATCAAAATTCGCACTTCGGATCAACATGAGGACGTCTATCTTTTAGAGCGAAGTAAATGGAATGAGAAGGGATATTTTATACCCCATCTACAGGAAAAATGTAAAGGCTTATATGATTATTTCCTGATGGTTCGATTTTCCAATGAGCTTTCCAATTATCTAAACCAGTTTAGAACAAAAGACCGTCATATTATTTCCGAGAGATTTCTCAGTGAAATTCAAAAACAAAAAAGAATTAAGTACGATATTCCTGGCTTTTTCCGTCAGGAAGAATTAAAGCGAATTATTGAGGATGAATATGTACTTCCTAAAGATTCCGTGGTGAATTCTAAAACCTTAATTGATAGCGATAAATATTATATTCAAACTGGAAATATGAGTTCATTTTCTGAGTTAATCTACGAATTATAAATTTATTGAGTTTGAAATATAGTTTTTTGACTACAAAATAAATCAAATTTAAAAAAAAGTTTGCCATGCATAGAAGGATGTTTTGATAGTTAAATGTCTTCTATAATAGAAAATATCGGTGTTTTTACATTTATTTCTATGCATAAGCGACTTTTATTTTTCTCAAATATTAAAGGGATTTTATATTGCTAATTAATTGTATACGAGGAATTACTTATATTTGACAAATATTTTTGAGTAACCACTTAAAGATATAGAGTAAGCTACCGTATAAACTATAAGATTTTAATTTAATAAATAGGAAAATTAAACCTATTGCAGATATAGCTGCATACTTAAAGGTCTAATAACTATGGATTATTTTTTTAGACGATAGTTAACATTCATAATTAATTTAGTTTTAATGAAATCAACATTAAAAAGAAGCCTTATTTTTTGTTCTGCTTTATTTGGAGCTTTTCAAGTTCAGGCTCAACAGAGTATTCAATTTACACAGTACATTTTTAATTCACTTTCCGTGAATCCCGCTTATGCAGGTTATAAGGAGGAGTGGTTTGCACAGCTGGGTTTAAGAAGCCAGTGGGTAGGTTTAGATGGAGCACCTCAGACTGGAACAATTTCAGTGGATGGCGTTTTAGACCCTATTGGAAAAAGACATGGTGTAGGCTTAAATATTACATCTGACAAATTAGGAGCTCAGGGGGCAACTAGTTTTTATGTGAATTATGCATTGAGATTACAAATGGATGATGACGATACCAAGCGTTTATCACTGGGTATTGCCGGGGGAGTAACGCAGTATAGTCTGGATGGGAATAAGCTGAATCCTATAGATTTTGGAGATGTGGTCATTCCCGATGGTAAGATTAATGATTTTGCACCAGATATCCGATTAGGGGTGTATTATACTACACCAACCTGGTATGTTGGAGCTTCGGTTCAGGATCTATTTTCTGGAAGCTCTTCTGGAAAAGACTACCGGTTTAACTCAACTACAACGGAAAGTTTGTATCGTAATATAAGTGGTTACTTTATTGCTGGGGGATTGATACAAATTGATGAGGGCTTCCATATTCGTCCGAGTTTATTAGTGAAGGATGATTTTAAAGGACCTACTTCTTTGGACTTAAATGCGATGTTAATCTTTAATAGTAAATTCTGGATCGGGGGAAGTTATCGAACACGCTCGAAAATCTTCAAGCGGGATTATTATGATAAATCACCATCAAAGCTAACTTCTTTAAATGCGATTGCAGTATTAGCGCAGTTTTACGCTACCGAACGTTTTCGTATAGGCTATTCATATGATTATATGATTAACCAGATGAGTAGCATTCAGTCGGGAACTCATGAAATCACCTTAGGTTTTACCTTTGGAAAACCAAGAAATTACCAAATCTCGAGCCCTCGTTTCTTCTAATATTAAATCTGTATGAAATTAAAGAGTATTCTATCGAAAATAACTTTTACTATTGCCTGTAGTTCTATACTTTCTTTTTCTGCTTTTGCGCAGGAGCAAGGAAGCTTACGTGATAGAGCGAATAAGTATTATAATCTAGGAGAATATGCTAAAGCAAATAGTATATATGAGCGTTTAGTAGATTCCAAAAAAACTAAAGAATCCGATATTCAACGTATCGCCAAAGGCTATTTAATAATTAATCGTTATGAAGAAGCCGAAAATTGGTATGCCCGCTTATGGTCTACCGGAAAGATGACTACAGAGGATTATTATGATTATGCTGAAGTCTTAAAATTACAAGGAAAATACGCGGAGGCAAAACAACAGTTTTTAAAATATGAAAGTCAGTCTGATAAAACATTAGATGTTTCTGTTCAGATTGCTGGTTGTGATTCTGCAGCCTTATGGATGGCTCATCCTACCGTACATCAAATTAAAAATGAAGCTGCAGTTAATACTGGATATGCGGATTTCGGAGCATTCCCATATGCTAAGGGAGTATATTATACTTCTGAGCCGGCGACCATCACTGGAGCCAAAGCAGGGATGACAGGGAATGCTTATTTGAAATTATATAGTGCTGAAGTTGATCAGGACGGTATTTCATTGAAATATCCAAATGTGGTGATAGGTGAATTAAACTCCAGTGAATACCATATCGGTCCTATAATTTCAAATCAACGTGGGGATCAGTTATACGTCACTCGCACCTATGTAGGTAAGGATTTAGAACGTTACCAAAGAGGGGGATTGAATATTAGAAAGCATAATTTAGAGCTTATTATTTATACTAAAAATGGAGACTCTTGGATTCCAGAGCCTTTTAAATATAATGATGTAAGCAAATTTTCTGTAGGTCATGCTGCATTAAGTGATGATGAGCAGGTTTTATACTATGCTTCCAACCGTGAAGGCGGACTTGGAGGGGTTGATATCTGGTATTCTGAATTGCAAGCTGATGGAACTTGGGGAGAGCCTAAAAATGCGGGTTCGGAAATTAACTCTGCTGCGGACGAGATGTTTCCATCTGTATTTGGGAATATGCTGTATTATTCCAGCAATGGTTTCGCTGGAATGGGAGGCCTAGATATCTTTAAAGCAGAAGGTGCTAAATCTAACTTTAAAGGAAGAGAAAATTTAAAATATCCGATTAACTCTGCTGCAGATGATTTTTCATTTATTATTGTCAATCAATTGGATGAAGCAAATAGTTCGGGGTATCTATCTTCCAATAGACCTGGAGGTATGGGATCAGATGATATCTATTCCTTCAACTATAAAAAACCGAAAATTAAGATTATTATTGAAGGTTTAGTGATCGATAAGAAAACTTTAGCTCCTATTAATGATGCTCGTGTAAGTCTTTTTGATTTGAATAATGCCATTATAGCTCGGAAGTTAGCTTCTACAGCAGGGGAATTTTCTTTTCAAATCGATCCAGGAGTAGCTTTTGCTATTCTGGCTGAGCAAAAAGGTTATCATTCCGATTCCTTACGCATGGATGGAATTTATGCTTTGCGGGATACAGTAGTACATGTGAAATTAGCCTTAGAGCCGATTTATACAGTGGGAGATAAATTTGTATTGGAAAATATATATTATGATTTTGATAAGGATAATATTCGTCCAGATGCAGCTAAAATCTTAAATCAATTAGTGGCAACACTTCGCGATAATCCTACATTAAAAATTGAATTATCTAGTCATACAGATAGTCGTGGATCTGATAATTATAATTTGAAATTATCGCAACGTAGAGCTCAATCTGCCGTAGATTACTTGGTTTCTAGAGGAATTGATAGAAATAGAGTAGTGGCTAAAGGATATGGGGAGACACGTTTGGTGAATAAATGTAAGAATGGTGTCGCTTGTAGTATAGCTGAACATCAATTAAATAGACGTACAGAAGTAGAGGTCTTATCATATTAATTGAAAGACTAATAATTGTCATAAAAAAAGGGGATGCCATGGCATCCCCTTTTTTTATGACAATTTAATAAC
>DAIQRP010000038.1:391-7635 GCA_036786125.1 Sphingobacterium sp. | reverse complement strand
ATACATGAGAAATTCTGTACATTTATAACGGATTATTATACTAATTCAAAAAGCTTAAACTATTTTTTTATGTCAACTCGAAGAAATTTTTTGAAAAATACCGCTCAATTAGGATTAACGCTAGCCCTGACTTCTGCTGTATTTGGAAATCATGCATATGCACAAACGGCATCAGCAACTAATGCTTTACCATTTACGCAAGTAGCTCTTCCATATACCTATTCAGCATTAGAGCCTAATATAGATGCATTAACGATGGAAATTCACTACACACGTCATCATACAGCTTATATTAAAGCTGTAAATGAAGCTATTGTAGCTGAAAATATTAAAGATAATACTGTAGATCAGTTATTAGGGCATATTTCAAAATACTCTGCAAAAGTTAGAAATAACGCAGGTGGAGCATGGAACCATAATTTCTTTTGGGAGAGTTTAACCCCAAAGACAGAAGCTCCTTCGGCTAAATTATTAGCTTTAATAGAGCGTGATTTCGGTTCATTAGCAGATTTTAAAACGAAGTTTGCTGCAGCAGCAACAGGTCGTTTTGGATCAGGTTGGGCGTGGCTGATTGTAGATCCTGCCGGTAAATTAAAAATTACCTCCACGGCAAATCAAGACAATCCTTTAATGGATGTAGTAGAAGAGCGTGGTACACCTTTATTAGGTTTAGATGTATGGGAACATGCTTACTATTTACAATATCAGAATAAGAGAGCTGATTATATCACCAATTGGTGGAATATCGTCAATTGGAAAAACGTAGAAGCTCGTTTAAAATAAGATTAAAAAGAAAAAGCAAGGAGATATCTCCTTGCTTTTTCTTTTTAATATCCATGCAGATTAACTTCTTCAGTTTGTTGTAGTTCAATCTGTAATTTATTTTTCTTGCAGATTAATTTAAAATGTTGCTCCTCTTCGGGGCTGACCAATGAAATGGCTGTTCCTTGTTGTCCAGCTCTCCCAGTACGTCCTATGCGATGAATATAATCTGCTGTAGAACGGGGCAGCTCATAGTTGATTACCGTTTCTAGCTCATCCATATGTATCCCTCGACCAATTAAATCTGTCGCAATTAAAACCTGAATACTTCCCCGTTTAAATTCCTCTAAGGTTGCAAGGCGGGCAGCATTAGATTTTTGACTATTAATCGCGGCGGCTTGAATTTTATTACGCTTGAGTTTGAGCATTAATTTGTCTGCTGTATGTATACTGGAGACGAAAATCAATACTTTTTTGACTTGTTTAGACTTAATGAGATATCTTAAGAAAGGACCTTTTCTTTCTTCAGTAACCGCATAAGCGAGTTGCTGAATGGCGGATTCTTCCTTAGCTTTAGGAAGCCCTTCTATTGCAATTTGGAAAGGTTCAAATTGCAGGCGCTCACAGATAGCGTCTATTTTTGTGGATTTAGTAGCTGAAAATAGTAATTTTTGGAATTTAGGGGGGCATGCTTTTAGGATATAATCCAGCTCCTCTGCAAAGCCTGTATATAATAATTTGTCAGCTTCATCAATCACCAAATGCTGTAAGCTATCTAAACTAAGGGCATTACTTTTCAATAAATCAATTAATCTGCCTGGGGTAGCAATGAGTATTTCTACGCCTAACATACCTTTCATTTGCGGATTAATAGAAACGCCACCATAAGCGGCCATAGTTTTAATCTCCCGCTGAAGATGGACTTTATAGGTTTTAAATACTTCAAAAACCTGAATGGCTAATTCTCGGGTCGGAACTAAGACTAAAGTAGATATATGTCTATTCTTTTGAGGCTTTAGCTGCTCTAAAAGTTGCAAAATGGGCCATACATAGGCTGCGGTTTTTCCAGATCCCGTTGGAGCTGTAGCGTAAATATCCTGATGTGCTAGAATGGCTGGAATCGCTTCAACTTGAATCGGAGCAGGCTCTAGAAGACCTGTTTGCTGAATACTGCGTGCTATGTTTGCTGAAAGACCTAAAGAATCAAATGTCATATATATGCGTATAGTTATTCCGCAAAGATATTAATTAAAAGGCGCTTTTATTTTAAATAAAATGAATCCGTATTGAAAACATCATAAGAATTAGCTATTCAGGTCTAGGTCGATTTTTTGTATTTTATATATCCGATTTAATTTGATTAATAAGATAGATATTCTTCCTTCCTATTTTCTGAACGATTTTTAATTGTTTTTTATTGAC
This sequence comes from Sphingobacterium sp., assembly GCA_036786125.1. Classification (GTDB taxonomy): domain Bacteria; phylum Bacteroidota; class Bacteroidia; order Sphingobacteriales; family Sphingobacteriaceae; genus Sphingobacterium. The sequence continues at coordinate 5,451 of DAIQRP010000038.1, read as the reverse complement.
AAAGTTTCTTAATATCCCAGAAATGGCGATGGAGTTATTTTCCTTATCGGAGATGAGTCCAAGGCGAATCAGCTCATTTTGAATTTCAGATAGACTTTTGGGCCTATCTAAAAATCTCTTTTCAAGGATAGAGCTTCGGATGCTATGGGTTAAACGCTTCTTTTTATTGGGTGGCAATTTATTGTAATATTGATTGTCAATAATATGTTCCTGACTCAATAGCTTTTTTAGGGGATAATTAATTTTTAATGCATAATGAAGATATAGATCAATATTGACAATTATTCCATTTTCAATTTTATTAATTGTGCTTAACGCTAAATTGCTGATTTCAGCAAAATCTTTAATGGTATACCCATAGGAAACGCGCTTCAATTTAAATTCTTTCCCAATTGCTTTTCTAATTTTTGTGTGGTCTATCATTTGTACTTAGAGTTAATAATGAAAACTATTTAATTAATATTTGTTCTTTAAAGTTTTAAAAGTATGAAAAATTAGAATAAATAAAACATAAAAACAATATTTTAAGATATAAATTATAATTATGGTTAAATTATGACTTTTTTATAGTTTAATTTTTATAGTAATAATTAAGATTAACATGTGTTCTTAAGGTGCTTAATGGGCACATTGTCAAAGGGTTAAAGGTTTCCTTTGGATTTATTGTAGAATAAAGCTGGATTTTTCCTCATATTATTGTAATTTTGCCGCCCTTATGCTTGTAGAGATATAAATTCTAGGGTGAATTTGTGAGGTAATTACTAATGAAGGTAACAAGCGGAAAAAATAAATTTATATTATGAAATTGTTCAGATACGGAGAGAAAGGGGCTGAAAAGCCAGGTATCTTATGGGAAGGTCAGCATTATGATGTTTCCATGTTCGGGGAAGACTATACAAATAATTTTATAGAAACTGGAGGTTTAGCGCGCTTAGCTGACTTTGTAGAAAAAGACCGTCAGCAGTTAACGGTTATTCCTGAGGGCTCACGGTTGGGAACTCCCATAGCCAATCCGAGAAAGATTGTATGTGCGGGGTTAAATTATCATGATCATGTGGCGGAGACTGGTTTCACGCAGGAGTCAGAATTGATTCTTTTTATGAAAGCAATTAGCTCTTTAAACGGTCCTTTTGATGGAGTAACCATACCAAAAGGTTCATTGGAGACTGATTGGGAGACTGAATTAGCCATAATCATAGGGAAGGAAGGTACGAATATTGAACCTCAAGAAGTTTCCGATTATATTGCGGGATATGTTATGTTAAATGATATTTCTGAACGCGCTTATATGAAGAAAAGAGGAGGGACTTGGGATAAAGGGAAAGGTTGTAATACCTTTGCTCCAGTAGGTCCTTATTTTGTAACCAAGGATGAGATTCCAGATGTAAATAATTTAAATATCTGGTTGAAATTAAATGGGGTTTTAATGCAAAATGGAAATACCCGTGATTTTATCTATGATATCGACCATTTATTGCCTTATGTATCGGAATTTTTTGGCTTATTCCCTGGAGATATCATCTCTACGGGTTCTCCAGCAGGAACCGGAATCGGGCAGAAGCCGCAACGCTTCTTACGGCATGGAGATGTGATAGAATATGGAATTGATGGATTAGGTGTGGGTAGACAAGAATTTACCGCCTTTGAAAAAAAATAACGGAAGTTACATTCTGAAAAAACGCTACAAGTTGATTGTAGCGTTTTTTTTTGGATAAAGAGCTCGATATTTATACTGCTAAATGGGTTTTTTAGAAATCTGTGCTCTTAACCTATAGCTGTGCGAGTTAATTTTTTATTTCTAAACTATTAAGTTTTGGCTTCAAATGTGTAAATTAAGATGACCTACGTAAATTTATATTATGAGAAACCTGAATATAAAATATACCTATCTTCAAACATTAGTTTACGTCTTATTGGGAGTGCTTTTATTTCAAGTGTATTTCAGCAAGTCAAGTATTGAAGGTGTAGATATGAATCTAGATGATGGTATGGTCTATTTAGTAGATGCAGAAACACGATTGGATATCGATTCAGCAGAGCTTAAAAATGGAGCTTTTAAGATGCAGTTTAACTATGATATGATGAAAAGTAATATCCGTCTGCGTTATACTTCTGCTACAGAATCTCGCTATCTGAACTTTAATGTAGCTCAGGGAGAGCAGCAGAGTGCCCTGAAATCAGATTTAGTTTTGATTATGGGAAAGAATTTAATTCAAGGTTCTGAAATTGAAAAATCACCATTAGATATTATTCCAGTGCTTTTAGGCTACAATTCACATAACCTCGCCGAGTTGGATTAGGAGGACTGCTCCAGATAAGCTATTAGTTTTTCAACTTCGGCTAACGTATAATAAACTGTTTTCCGATCAGCTTGACGCTGCCCTTCGAACACTTTTTGTTTTTCCAGCTTAAGCAATTCTGAATAAGATAGCTGTACGATAGCACGGATTTCTTTTCGGGTAAATAGTAATTTGCCTAAGAGGGGATGAGTTTTAAACTCGAAAGGTTTCGGTGTACGTGAGGAGCCCATATATTTTTATTTTTAAAGCAAAAAAAAACTTGCAAAGACTTTATTTCCGTGCAAGTTTCAACTTTTTAAATTATTAGCCTTGTTTGGCCAAGTAACTTTTGAGTAAACTGATTAGATACAGATCAGGTTTTGGCATCGTAATAACCGCATCCACTTCTTTATCCTGAGTTTGACGGATATAATTCGCCTTTACTTTACCCCAGTCTTTGGAAAATAACTTTTTAAATAATTCTACGAAATCTTCTTCGCTATAGTTTGCTGGAAGTCTTTCAATCACAGCTTGAATTTTATCCTCTTTTTTATTAATAATTGCCATCTTTGCTTTATTTCTATACAAAAGTACATAATTTTTTTCGCTTATATATGCGGAGAAATTTTAGTAGCTATCGCTGAAGCCTAAGATTTATGTTTGAACTTGTTACGAAAAAAAATAGATAAAAAATCTAAAGGATAATTTAGGGCCAAATAAACCGCTATATTTAAGAGTCTTGTTTATTAAAATTGAAGAAAGTTTAATATTATGCCAATAATTGGTATAATTAACCTACTTTTGTACGTGTATAAAACTAAGCGATAGTTTTAGATTATCATCAATTCCCATCATTATTCTCAGATAACGGAAGTCCCTTATATAGTTGTAATCGGGCTTTAGGTCTTAAAAAAGAATCATCTTGTTTTAATTGCTGAATTTGAGCTTTCGTTCTGGTTGTTTGGATAGGATAACAATTTTTAAAAAATATAAGATTAATGGGTTCAGAAACATTCAATAAAAAAGAAAAAGAAAAGAAAAAATTAAAAAAGAGACAGGATAAAGAAGCAAAAAAAGAAGATCGAAAAGCGCATTCTAACAAAGGAAAAAGCATGGAAGACATGTTTGCTTATGTAGATGAGTATGGTAATATTACTTCGACGCCTCCAGATCCAACCAAGAAAGTAGAGCCTATTAATTTAGATGATATTCAACTAGGTGCTATGAAACGTGAGGAGGAGGATGTAGATCCTATCCGTAAAGGAATTATAGCATTCTTCAATGCACAAAAAGGTTATGGATTTATTCGTGACTTAAAAACTCAAGATAAAATCTTTGTGCATATGAATGGTTTAATTGATTCAGTAAAAGAAAACGATAAAGTTACTTTTGAAGTTAAAAAAGGACTGAAAGGCTTAAATGCTGTAAACGTTAAATTAGATAGCTAGTCGAATCTTCGAATTTAGATATATAGAAGCTATTCCGAAAGGGATAGCTTTTTTTGTTTTAGAGCGTTTTTTTAATTTTTTATTAGCCGTATCTCTATGTTAGTCCTATCGATTATAGGGTAGGGGTTAAGCCTTCCTGAAGATTTTATCTAAAGTATAAGATAAGTATATTGTTGTTAAAGGTTTTCTGTTCAAGTTTTTATGATTAAACATTGAACTGTGATTTTTAGAGTCTGAAAACTCTGAAGTTTTATAAAGGTACTTGTATTCCTTCCTTCCTTCCTTCCTTCCTTCCTTCGTTATGACCGCTATTTAAAGCGTTTTAAACGCTTTTATGAACTTAAGCGACATATTTGATTACTTATATAAAATTCTCTCTCCATATGCCCTTAAATTAATTCTAGCCCGAAATAATGCCCTAGCTATAGGGGTCTATAGATTTATAATTGTACAAATCGCATATTAACTTAAATCTTAGGCTGTACTTTTTAAATTTTGAAAATTTATAGAGGCACTTGTATTCCTTCCTTCTATATGACCGCTATTTAAAGCGTTTTTAAGCGTTTTTATGAACTCAAGCCAAATGGTATGCTACTTATAGAAAATTCTCTACCCATATGGCCTTAAATTAATTCTAGTCCGGTGTAATGCCTTAGCGATAGGGTTCTATAAAATTTTAATAGTACAAATCGCATTTTAATAGGTATCGTACTTCAGCTCTGGTATATCTATTTCTATCGGAAAGTAGGTGTCAGTCTTATGCTCTTTTCTATGTAAAAAATGCCTTCATTTTTAACTGCAAATGATCCTGCAGAGCGACTCTATTTTCAAGATGGAGTACTAGGAATCTCATTCTATTTTCAAGATGGAGTACTAGGAAACTCATTCTATTTTTAAGATGGAAGACTAGGAATCTCATTCTATTTTCAAGATGGAGGACTAAAAACCTTATGATTTAAAATATGAAATTTTCATTTTTTAAAATGGGTATAGAGCGGAATTAAGTGCATCTTATCATTTGACTTATAGTTAAATTTTACTTTTTTAATAATCCTCAGCTGATCAGTTCGCAGCTTACAGCCTAGAAGATAGTCTGCATAATATCTGACTGAATTTTCCTTGATTTAAGCCATTCCTTTTTTAGACAGCTTAGATTCAAAAACTATGATTTCCGTATGAGAAGGTTAAAATCATTTTTCATTTAAAGAGAAATGAGATCCTCAAATGGATCCTTTTGAGATCAGGTATCTTACGAATGAAAATAACTCAAATCAATAAATTTTAAATTATAATAAATATAAATGAAATATTGCTAATAAATTTAGCTTTAGTG
>DAIQRP010000038.1:0-259 GCA_036786125.1 Sphingobacterium sp. | reverse complement strand
ACGCTGAAATGGAACTCTATGTACAGGATTTTTTCTTTGAAGCGGTATATTGTTGCTAAAGATATTAGCTGAGTTTGAAGCATTAAAAATTTAAATTTTGCGATGAAGGAGATTAGAGGCTCATAGATTTTATGAGGAAAAATAGGGAGGATACGTTTAAAAATAACCGGGTATAATGCTGCGTAATTAGAGTTCTATATTCCGCATTTAGCGTCTATTTAAATAAATTTAAAGTTAAAATCGGATTAGCTTATTATTG
>DAIQRP010000243.1:0-1821 GCA_036786125.1 Sphingobacterium sp. | reverse complement strand
ATAAGCCGTCGAATAATTAATGACAAACTGAAACGGAATGGTAAAGTTAAAGACAAGTAGTCCATCGTATAGATATGTTCCTTGATAGAGAATATCTAAATAATGAATCTGGGCATCAGAGTTATGGTGATGTTTTGTCTTTTCTCCTAAATTATAGGGGTGAATGTGGGTGACAATTTCTCCCGTTGAAGTTACTTCCTTATGCATAAAGACAACACCACTAATTACAATAAATGTCGTTAGTATAGCTAGAAATCCAGCAATAGGGGCCCTATAGGAAATTGAAAAAGTCAAGTATGATAAAAAAATAGCACTTTATCTTAGTGGATAAAGTGCTATAAAATTACTTAAAAGTTCTTGAATTTATAGTTAAATAAAAATTATTTTATTAATCTATTGTTGTCATCAGGGAATACTAAACTCGGCGTATGCGCTTTAGCTTCTTCAAATTCCATATACGCATAAGAAATAATAATGACGATATCTCCAACTTGAACTAAGCGGGCAGCAGCACCGTTCAAACAAATTGTTCCCGAACCTCTTTCGCCTGGAATCACATAAGTTTCTAACCGTGCACCATTATTATTATTTACAATTTGAACTTTCTCATTGGCAAGAATATTTGCCGCATCCATTAGATCTTCATCGATGGTAATACTACCTACGTAATTTAACTCCGCCTGAGTTACACGCACGCGATGAATCTTGGACTTCATTACCTCTATAGTCATGTTGCAAAATTACAGCTTAAAAATTAAAAAATTAACGAAATGTATTTTTTATCGTTAATTGAGTATCATATTATCAATTAATCGGACTCCATCTACCCAAGCTGTTAACAAAGCGACATACTGTGTGTTGGCTTTAATTTCTTTGGCTTCTTCTAAAGTCAGGGATTCACAAATGGCAAAATATTCCAGCTCTAAACCTTCACTATTCTTTAAAAGTTGTACGGCCGTTTGATTTAATTCCGCTAAAGAAGTGGTTGAAAAATGCTCTTTGGTCCATCGCAGTACTGCAGAAAGCGCTAGAGCCTGCTCTTTCCCGATATCGGAAAGACGCATGTTTCGAGAACTTAAGGCTAGTCCATTTTCATCTCTAATAATTGGGCATAGTGCAATTTCAATAGGAAGCTTTTTAAGCTGAATCATATGTTGTATAACCATCACTTGCTGAAAGTCCTTCTGTCCGAAGCAGGCAATATGGGGTTGTACCAATTGGAATAATTTATAGACCACTTGTGTGACACCTTGGAAATGTCCAGGACGTTTTTCCCCTTCCCAGATTTGATCTAATTTGCCCAGATCAATATGCCAGGATTCATCTGCAGTATACATTTCTTCTACAGTAGGCTGAAACAGAATATCACATTTCGCCTGTTCTAATAAGGCGATATCCTGCTCAATAGGACGGGGGTATTTCTCTAAATCTTTAGGGTCATTAAACTGGGTAGGATTAACAAATATACTGCATACAACTAAATCAGCTAAGGGTTTAGCATATTCAATTAATGAGATATGTCCTTTATGTAAAGCTCCCATTGTCGGTACAAGGGCAATTTTTTTATTTTCTTGACGTGCAGAACTGAGGTAGTCTTGCAGTGCTTTTTTAGTTTGAAAAATTTCCAATTTTATAAAGTTTTATCTGCGCAAAAATGAGGATAAATTTCGTTATTGTAAAGCTATGATTTGTAATGAATTGTAAAACTCATTTATTTTCTCTACCTTTGTAGACCGATTTTACTGTTCTATATAATTAAAAAAAACAACTGGAGATGGCAAAAACGAAGATATTGTTTATAACCCACGAGATGTCGCCTTT
>DAIQRP010000037.1:18289-24422 GCA_036786125.1 Sphingobacterium sp. | reverse complement strand
TTGGATTAGTTAATACCGTGCATCATCTTTTTCAATATCGGATTGAATAAGATTAAAAATAATGCAACTACAATTGGAATTGCGGCAATTACTAAGAAAAATATAGACATCGAATAGGTTTGTGAAATATGATCAATTAATGATCCCGCAAAACCTGCGAATAAATTAGCTATAGCTGAAGCAGCAAACCATAAACCGAATAATAGACCTAAAAACTTCTTAGGAGATAACTTCGATACATAAGAAAGCCCTACTGGAGATAGACATAACTCTCCTGAAGTATGGAAGAAATATGCTAACACTAACCAGATCATAGAAACAGAAGCTGTCTTAGCTCCCTGTGGAATTGAAGAAGCTCCATAGGATAAGATAACGAATCCAACTCCAACTAATAAGAGTCCTAGAGCAAATTTCACTGGCCCTGAAGGGTTCCACACTTTCTCCCAAAACTTACTAAATGAAGAAGCTAAGGTAATGATAAAGAAGGAGTTTAAAATTTGAAACCATGAGACCGTAACTTCAGTCTCTACTCTTGAAAACTCATTATAAATTTTCCATAATCCTAATCCCCAGATAATGACAAATGAAATTGCTGTAAATATAATTGTTAAGGGAAACTGTGCAGCTATCTTTTTCGATAAATTAAATAATACAAAAGTGACGATTAAAATAGGGAAAATAGTTAATGCCGCATCGACCCACTTAAATAAAACTCCCGAAGATCCATCTAAAGAACGTTGTGTAAAGTCTTTAGCAAAGATACTCATCGACCCCCCTGCTTGCTCGAAAGCAAAGAAGAAAAATAAAGAGGCAAACATTAAAACGCCTACTACAATCAGTCGATCCCGAACCACATTAGCAGGAATATGTTCCTCTACTTCTTCGGTTTTACCTTCTAATCGATCGGACTCATTTCTCAATTTCGTCTCAGCAGGTTGCTCTCCAATAATACCGAAAATCTTTTGTGCAAAGAAAAATTGCAACATACCGAAAAACATAAATACACCCGCTAAACCGAAGCCATAATGCCAGCCTACTTTCTCTCCGATGTATCCACATAATAACATACCTAAGAATGCTCCTGCATTGATACCCATATAGAAAATAGTATATCCAGCATCTTTTTTCGAAGATGAATCCGGATATAACTGACCTACCATCGAAGAAATATTCGGTTTAAATAGACCATTACCTAAAATCATTAAGATTAAACCCGCATAGAAATAATTTGGTGAAATACCTTCTAAGGCCATAGAAGCATGACCTAAAGTCATAATAAAGGCGCCTAAAATAATGGCTTTTTTATATCCCGTTAATTTATCCGCAATAATACCCCCGATTAAAGGCGTAATATACACTAGACCAGTATATAAACCATATAATTTCATGGCTTCTTCATTAGACCAGCCCCAACCACCTTTAGCGAGTTCACTAATTAAAAATACCGTTAAAAGTGCTCGCATACCATAGTAACTGAATCGTTCCCACATTTCTGTAAAGAACAATACGAATAAACTAGCTGGATGCCCCATCACCATCTTGTCATCTATCCCTTTTTTCTGGAGGTGACTGACTAACGCATGATCCTGTTCTTGATTCATAAATTGTTATTGTATGTTATTGATTTGATTTCTAATTAGTTTTATCGCAAATCTTTTGATAAAGGAATCTGCGATAAGAGATATCGATAAAAAATATATAGCTAAAAGCTTTGCAAAATAAAAAAAAAATTGGACTTATTGCGATTAAAAACCCGATTTCTTCTCTACAGCTTTACGTTTTGGGTCCAAAAACTGCGCATCTCTATCCGATGCGGAGTTTTGCAATTCAATATCTTCGATCAGTTGCAATTTGCTTCCGGAGATATTATATGCATCATGAGACAAATCTGGACCATAATACTTATAATCTTCCGCTGCCGCAGGATTTATAGAAACTAAATGATCGAATACAATCCGCTTATTCTTTAAATCTCCTTTTAGCAGCATCGTAACTTCTCTAGAATAGGAAAATATTCTACGTGTAGCCTGAGCTTGATCGCTGAAAATAGCTGCTCCAAAATTCACTTTATCTCCTGCGATATTGATGACTTCAATAATCCGCTGCGTCAGTTCCGCAGAATGTCTTTTTAGCCCCAATAATAAATAACTAGATTGAAATGGGATAATCTCATAATATTGAGCTCCATACCAGTTATTATTCGTGAAGATAGCCGTATTGGGCTCGGCAATTTCAAAGGTGCGATCTAATAAAGGAATTAAATGAAGTTCTCCATTGGACGTTTTTAGCTGTATAGCGCCATAGAATAAATGCGAGCCATCATTTAATGGAAAAGACCAAGAAAATATTCTGAATTTATCATCCGGAGAGCGGATGATGGAAATCATATCTAAGGTGGAAAAATCGTAAGCGTACGAATTTTTCTCCTTTAATGCCTGTACTAAGGTCTTCACAAATTGAAAGTTTTTCTCTAGCCTTTCAGGCTCCCCTTCATTTCCATACATCGACATACCTAATTGATGTAGGGAATTCTGCCAGATAGACATTTTCCCTAAATCTTGAGCATAGCTATTTATTATACTGAATGTTAAGCATAAAAAGCTAAAGAAAACCTTCATATTATATTTTTTAATTAGCCAATTTGGGCTTTTATCTTTTCTAATAATTTTTTAGAAGCTATAATTCCTTCCTCCTCCGAAAGGTTGCCCCCTTCATACTCAATACCTACATATCCTTTAAAGCCAGAAGCTTTGACGATATTCATCATTTTTAAGTAATCAATTTTAGACTCATCTCCGTCTGCAGTGAAATCATGAGTCTTCGCAGATACACCTTTAGCATAGGGCATTAAATCGGTGACACCTTGATAGCGATCATACTCATAGAAATTTCCGAAATCAGGAAGGGATCCACAATTTTTCTTACCGACAGTTTTTAATACATCTGCCAACCAATCGCCATGCGAAGAGATGCCTCCATGATTTTCTACAATCACATTGATTTTCGCCTTTTTCCCGTAATCGGCCAAGATGCTTAGGCTTTCTACCACGGCAGCTTTCACTTCTTCCGGCGTCCCCTTTCCAGCAGCATTAACACGAATACTTCCACAACCCAGGAAGTTCGCCGCATCTATCCATTTATAATGGTTCTCTACCGAGCGCTGACGTGTGGCAGCATCTGAGTCACCTAAATTACCTTCTCCATCGACCATAATCAATACATTCTTGACACCATTGTCTTTAGCGCGGTGATTTAAGTCTTTTAAATAGCTCATATCTTTAGCTTTATCTTTGAAAAAGCTATTGACATACTCTACGCCATAAATACCAAATTTGTTAGCCGCTAAAGCCGGAAAATCAATATTTTTTAATTCTCCTTTATTGATCGTTCGATGTAAAGACCATTCTGCTAGAGAAATATCAAACCAGCTTTTTTTCGGTGCGGCAAAAAGATCCAGGTTTGGAGCGACAGCTATTCCTGCTGTGGCTAAGGCGAAATTTTTGAGGAAATCTCTTCTTGAGTTCATAATTATGATTAGTTTATATAATTGTCTATCTAAATATTAGCCCAACCTGCAGTCAATACATCGACCAGATGCACCGTTTTTATCGGTAACATATGCTTATCAATATATGCTTGCAGCTGCAATAGGCAAGATGCATCTGTAGAGATTATATACTCTGCTTCTACGGCCAAGGCATGATTCACTTTCTGCTCAGCCATAGCGGATGATATCCCTTCAAATTTGACTGCAAATGTCCCCCCGAAGCCACAGCAAGTCTCTTGATCTTTCATTTCCAGTAATTCTAAACCCTCTACATGGGAGAGTAGAATCCGTGGCTCATCCTTGATTTTACAGTCACGTAAGGCAGAACAGGAGTCGTGATAGACTGCTGTACCGACGAATTCAGCTCCAAAATAAGTCTTATTTGCAACATTAACTAGAAAATCCGACAATTCTATAATATGAGATTGTATATTTCGGCATCTATTATGTTCCATACTATTGGAAAATAAATCACTGTAACTTTTTTTCACCATCCCCACACAAGAAGCTGAAGGACTGACAATTACTCGATTTTCAGAAAAATCATTTAGAAACTTTTGCCCTACACTTTTTGCCTCATCCCAAAACCCCGCATTATATGCCGGTTGGCCACAACAGGTCTGTGCTGGGTTATAATCGACTTCACAACCCGCACGTTCTAATATTTTGATGGTATTAAATGCCGTTTCAGGATACATCTGATCTATAAAACAGGGCACAAATAATTCTACCTTCATGGTTTAAAGTTATTGTTTATTAAATTTTAGCATACGCATTAAAAGTAACAATCCCATTACAAAAAATAAGGATAAACATAATGCAGAATATCTGATATTATGAGTCAATTGCTCAATAATACCAAAAGTAAATAATCCGACGACAATAGCCACCTTATCCGTGACATCATAAAAACTAAAAAATGAAGCACTATCCGTCAGATCTTCGGGAAGTAGCTTCGAAAATGTCGATCTCGAAAGTGACTGTATCCCCCCCATAACTAAACCTACTAAGGCAGCGAGCACATAAAACTGCCATTCCTGAGTCAGGTAAAAAGCAGAGATACAAATCCCTACCCAAACGGTAACGACTAGCATCAACACCTTAATATTACCAATATATTTTGATAATAATGACATTAAATATGCACCTCCAATAGCAATGAGTTGAATTAATAATATCGCAGCAATTAATTTGGGTGCGCCCAAATGTAAAATCTTCTCTCCAAAGGCTGTAGCGACAATCATAATGGTCTGTACCCCTACCGAATAGAAAAAGAAGGCTGGAAGGAATCTTTTGATTGCAGGCATCCCTTTAATTTGATTCCAAACTCCACGAAATTCATTAAAGACTTTATCCTTTAGCGATTCTCCTGTAGCCGTATGACTCGGGCTATTATTAGGCAGGTTTCTAAACGGAATTTGAGAAAATAGTAGCCACCATAATCCAACTAATAAAAAGGATAATCGAGCCGGAAATGACGCATCTGAAATTCCAAACCACTCGGGTTTGAGCACAAATATAAAGCAGATAATCTGCAAGGTTACACAGCCGACATAACCATAGGCAAAACCTTGCGCAGAAACCCGATCCTGCTGGTCTACTGTCGCAATAAGAGGTAGATAAGAATTATTAAATAATACGCCCCCAATATATCCCATTGCCGCTAAGGCAAACATAAATACCGAGAAAGTCAGGGTTTCTATCTTAAAGAAAAAGAGTAAGGAACAGGAGATTGCCCCCAGATAGGTAAAGAACATCATCATCTGCTTTTTCTTACCCTTAGCATCCGCATATGCCGAGATAAAGGGTAATATTAAGGCCATAATTAAGTAGGCCGCGGCAAGTGCAAAATTCGATAAAGCGGTATTGACGACTTCAAATCCAAGGAAATTAACCACATCACCTCCAGACTCCGTCTGTGTAATGGTCGTATAATAAACTGGAAAAATAGTGGATGTAATAACTAAATTATAAGCTGAATTTGCCCAATCGAACATGGCCCAAGAGCGAATCGTGCGCTTATTATTCTTTTCCATATGCATATTAATAATTTTTTCTAAGATAGGTCATTATTCGAACCATTTCCTTACGTACAGCAGAAGTAGGTTCCAAAAAGTTATTGTTTAAAAAAGAGAAGATATACAATTTGCCCGAGCGGGTCCGAATAAAACCGCTTTGATTATATACTGATGTGATGGTTCCGGTTTTAGCCCAAATAAATGGTTTTCCCAAATCTAAGGCATAGGCAGATCGTAAAGTTCCATCCACTCCTCCACTTGGAAACATCCGAAATAAAGCCTGTTCATCCGGAACAAGTTTATATATTCGATGTAAGATTTCGACTGTAGTTTTTGGACTGACCTTATTATATGCCGATAGGCCTGAGCCATCATAGAGATCTATCTTTTGGCTCAAGGACTGATAATAATTCGCCTCCATCCAACGGCGTAGTTTGGGTGCAGAAAATTCATGGAGCTGTGCATAGGCACTCATTAAGAAAATCTGCTCCGCCAAAAAATTATCCGAGGGCAGCATCATCTCCCGATATAAGTAAGACGTCGGCAGGGTTCGAATTTCTTGTGTTGC
>DAIQRP010000037.1:8240-18031 GCA_036786125.1 Sphingobacterium sp. | reverse complement strand
AAATCTCTGGTTGATAATAGGCATCATAATCCTCAATGGCCCATCCATATGCAAATGGGGCTCCATCACGTGCAGAAGAAGCTAAAAACAATTGCTTATCAGTGGATTTTAAAAAATCAAAGACGCGGTTATTATTTAATTTGCTATGTAAAAAGGAAGGATCTGCCATTCCCCAAATAATTAATGAATCCCCCTGTTCGATATATTTCAGTCCGACAATAGAATCCGATAGGGAAAGCAGCCCAGCATATAAGGTATAGATTTTAGCATTGGATGCAGGCGTAAAGTATTTATCCGCCTGTATATCCATGATATAAGACTCCTTTTCAATATCATATAATGAAAAACCGTAAAAATGCTTATTTAAGATTTCTGAAGATTGAAATTGCGCATATAAAGCCCCCATATCTTGGGCTTTCACGAAAGTTGAAGTATAGGTTAATAAAAGAGTTATTACCGCTTTAATGGAAATTTTCATTCCTGTAAAACTACGAAAAACCCCTACGATATAGGAACAAATTCAAAAAAATTGCCTGTCAAAAATAAAAAAGTTATATTTAACCATAAATCTAAAATATGCACATGAAAAACTTAACCTGGATAGCAGTTGCTACGCTTTCCATTTCTACGCTGATGTCATGCAATCAAACCAGTACATCTGGAAATGACTCGAGCCATACCGACTCATCCCCTTCTACGAGTTTTACCATTGACACCTTAGCCACAGGCTTAGATAACCCTTGGGGAATTACCTGGATTTCGGACAAGTCAGCCCTGATTACCGACCGTAAAGGTCAAATATTACGCCTGGAGAATGATAAACTTTCTGCAGATACGATCCTTGGCCTACCTCAGCCTTTTCTAAAAGGACAGTCTGGCTATTTAGATATTAAGGCGCATCCGGATTATAAGAATAACGGTTGGATATATCTGACTTACGCTAAAAAGGGACCTCAAGGCGGAAGTACCACACTTGCCCGATTTAAACTGGAAGGCAATCAAGCCAGCCAATGGGAGGATTTATTCCAAGCTCAGCCTCTATCGGATTCACCGGTACATTTCGGATCCAGAATTATCTTTGATAACGATGGATTTATCTATTTCTCCGCTGGAGAAAATGGCGTCAAAGAAAATGCTCAAGACCTTTCCAACGATATGGGGAAAGTGCACCGCCTACATGATGACGGTTCCGTACCCAAAGATAATCCTTTCGTAGGTCAGGCTAATGCACGACCAAGTATCTGGTCTTATGGAAATAGAAATATTCAAGGCATGGTCTATGATGCTAAAAATAATATTATCTATGCGACAGAACATGGTCCTAAAGGAGGAGATGAACTTAATATCATTAAAAAAGGAGCTAATTATGGCTGGCCTGTAATTACCTATGGTATCGACTATAACGATTCTATCATTTCCGATATTCACGAAAAAGAAGGTATGGAACAACCGATTCATTATTGGGTACCTTCTATTGCCACCTGTGGATTGATGTTTTATACAGGAGATAAATTTCCTCAATGGGATGGAAATATCTTCTCTGGAGCTTTAGCGCAAATGCATGTCGCTCGAGTGGTTCTAAAAGACGGAAAATTTGCTGAAGAACAAAAATTATTAGATAAAATTGGACGTGTACGTCAGGTAGCTCAATCTCCGGATGGATATATTTACGTGCTGACAGAAGGCCCTGGAATGATTGTTAAATTAATTCCAAGTAAATAAAAAAACATTATAAAAAAGGAAAGCCCTAGCGATATCAATCACTAGGGCTTTTTAGTAGCTTAACATTCCAATAGGACTATTACATTTCAGAACTACACTTGTACATCTCACCATACCCAGCTCTGTATATGCCAATAGCTTTCAAATAATAACACTAGCAATGTTTATATTAACCAGCCATGGGATGCTAAACTACCTCTTTTTCAAAAGGAGGATGATTTTAGGTCGAATAGGTTTAAAACCCATATCGAGGAATCGGATTGCGGCTCTACATTTCAGCACTTACAAACTACTTGCAGGAAATTTATAACCAATAAACCGAATATGTAATCTTATCCTAAATCTGAGATTCCGAAATCCTAAAATCTTTACCTCCAATTGAAAATCCATTCTAACCAATTAGAAAGTCTTTAATTTATTTGCGCTGACGAATACCATATATAATGGCTACGATAAGCAGCATCGCGGCTATAGTTCCAAAAGCTACTTCCAAGGAGAAAAGATGAGCAATATATCCCAAGATAGCTGGCCCAGCTAACTGCCCCGCATAACCCATGGTCGTAATGGCTGAAATACTTACTGTAGGAGAAATACCTTTAATCCTCCCCCCCTCGCTAAAAAATATAGGAACGATATTCGCTGCTCCAAGCCCTAGTAAAATAAAGCCAAAAAGAACCAGTGGAATCCATGCACTTAAAATTACTACAGTCAGTCCCGTCACGGCAATCAAACTTCCTCCAACGACAATTAATTTATTATTCAAGCGCTCGACCAACTTATCTCCCGATAGTCGCATGATAGCCATAGCAATTGAAAAGGCCGCATATCCGAGCCCAGCAAATTCTGCAGGTAATAATTTAATATCCCGTAATAAAATGGCTGACCAATCTAACATGGCTCCTTCAGAAAGAAATACAGAAAAGCACATAAAACCTAATAATAGAATGCTCCCATTTAACCACTGGAAACGACCTTTAGATTTTACATCAGTTTGTATTTCGGAAAACTGCGCTATGGTTTCTCTTTCATATTTAAAATCAAAGAGATTTTTATATTGACTACTTAATAATAGGATTAATAAGATAGATATAGTCAGGGCGGCATGCATTGGATTTAAACCCAACTTAATCAGAAAACCTAAACCTAAAGAGCCAATCAACCCGCCTACACTAAAAAGCCCATGTAAAGATGACATAATAGGTCGTCCATATAAGTTTTGTACCTGTACCCCATGGGAATTCATAGCCACATCTATAGTACCTACTGCTGCCCCAAAGAAAAATAAGGCGATAGCCATTCCGACAAAGGAGGGTATAATTAAAAGTAAAGGCAACATGATTGCCGCTAATAAAACCCCACAAAGAATTAATCTGCGACTTCCAAATCGGCTCATTAACATACCTGTTATAGGCATCATAAACATGGCTCCTAAACCTAATAAAAGTAATAATAAGCCTAAATCAGCTTCATTAATCGCTAATCTATCCTTAGCAAATGGAACCATAGGCGCCCAACTTGACAATCCCAAACCACACACTAAAAACACAAACTGTGTTGCTCTTTTGGCCGATACTAACCGATTTGAACTATTCATCATAAATTTGTTTTTGCAATATTATGCAATTTTGCATAATATTGCAAAAACAAATTTCATTTTTCTTTATTTCATAAATAAAAAGACTATGCGCATAGAACATATAGGCATCTGGGTAAAAGACCTGGAGCAAGCGAAAAAATTCTACACCGATTATTTTGAACTTCAAGCCGGAGAGAAGTATATGAATCCCCGTACGGAATTTCAGTCCTATTTTCTAACCTTTAAGGATGTGCATAACAGCGCCCGCGTGGAGCTGATGCAGAGACCTGATATTATAGAGAATGCAGGAATTGCTGCAGCACAATTTGGTTTTGCCCATTTCGCTATTGCTGTAGGCAGCAAGGACAAGGTAGATGCCCTAACAGAAAGGTTACGTGCCGATGGCTATCCCATTATTGGGGAACCTCGCAGGACAGGAGATGGGTATTATGAAAGTGTTATAGCCGATTTAGAGGGCAACTATATTGAAATTACGGTCTAGATCTATACCGCTCTAAATAGGACTAGAAAGTTCAAATAATTATAATTTTTTTAGCGTAACTTTGTTCATAACATTTTTTATGATTTAAAAATGTAGAACTATTATATTAGTCTATTTTTTATGAATATTAGTCAGCTATTAGAAAGAGCTTTAAACTTTGATTTCTTAAGCAAAGAAGAGGGCATCTATTTATATCATCATGCTTCCACAGCAGATTTAACCTATGTGGCGAATGAATTGCGTAAAATTCAGGTTCCTCATGGAAAAGTGACTTGGCAGATCGATAGAAATGTCAATACGACAAATGTATGTATTGCCAACTGCAAATTCTGCAACTTCTTCAGAAGACCTGGTCATGAGGATAGTTATATTACCGATATTGAAACCTATAAAGTCAAAATAGAAGAAACCTTTAAGTTTGGAGGAGATCAGTTATTATTACAAGGAGGTCACCATCCCGATTTAGGATTAGCTTTCTATGCGAACTTATTTAGACAGCTCAAGGAATTATATCCTGATTTAAAACTCCATGCTTTAGGCCCTCCCGAAATTGCGCATGTGGCCAAATTAGAGGGAATGTCTCATATTGAGGTTTTACGCCAATTAAAGGAAGCAGGTATGGATTCCCTTCCTGGAGCGGGTGCAGAGATCCTAAATGACCGCGTTCGCCGATTAATTTCTAAAGGAAAATGTGGTGGTAAGGAATGGTTAGATGTTATGCGTGCAGCACATCAGGTGAATCTGCCGACTTCGGCAACGATGATGTTTGGACATATTGAAACCATTGAGGAGCGCTTTGAGCACTTGGTATGGATTCGTGAAGTTCAAGCGGAAAAGCCGGCCGATGCACATGGTTTTATCGCCTTTATCCCTTGGCCATTTCAGGATGATGGCACCTTATTAAAGCGTCTACGTGGTATTACCAATGATGTAACCTCAGAGGAATATGTACGAATGATTGCGCTATCTCGTATTATGCTTCCTAATATTAAAAATATTCAAGCTTCCTGGTTAACGGTTGGAAAGCGTACAGCACAATTATGTCTACATGCAGGAGCGAATGATTTCGGTTCGATTATGATTGAAGAAAATGTAGTATCCGCTGCTGGAGCACCGCATCGATTTACTTCTCAATCCATTCAAGATGCTATTGAGGAAGCTGGTTTTGAACCTCAGTTAAGAACTCAAAAATACGATTGGCGAGAACTTCCTGAGATGGAACAACAAGTAATTAATTATTAATCAGAGATAAGTTGAAAGACGTTCTTAGAAATATTGAAGCAATTATATTTGCTTCCGAAGATGGAATTGTATTACAAGATGCTTTAGAAATAGAAATTGCTAAAGACGAGTTATTAGAGTTAATAGATAAGATAAAAGCGAAGTACCTGGAGGAAGATTACATCTTAGAACTGCTAGTGATTAATAATAATTATCAGTTTTTAACTAAGGTAGACTACCACAGCACGATACAGCAGTTAAAAGCCTTAAAGGATAAGCGCAAATTGAGTCAATCTGCCTTAGAGACTTTAGCGATAATTGCCTATAAGCAGCCGATTACTAAAATGGAAATGGAGCAGATTCGGGGTGTAAGTTGTGACTATACGGTGCAGCGTCTTCTAGAAAAAAATCTAATTCGTATTGCCGGGAAAGCGGATAGCATCGGAAAGCCCTTACTCTATGCGACCAGCCAGCAGTTTATGAATCACTTCGGCATTAATCATGTGAAGGAGCTTCCCAAACTAAAGGATATTATTACGGAAAACAATAGTATTGGAGAGGTCACCGAGGAAGTTTAATACGCTTTTTTACTTAAAAAACAAAGCAAAAAATAAACAATAATCACTTGATTATCAAAGCGATAATTAAGTGATTTTTTTTTAAAAAAATATTTTTAGTTTGTGAAATTTGTCTAATTTTACAAGAGAAAACAAACACATAGAATTAATTATATTTATGAACACGGTGATGATTCAAGAGATTTCAATTGAGCAGATGGAAGACGAAAACATGGTGACTTTCAATGGACCAGAAGATGATTCGGATGATATCTTTGACGATGACTTTGATTTAGAAGACATAGATTCAATTGGCGGGTTTGATGATTTTGATGATGATGAGTTTTAGTAGGACTCAACAAAAGACAAACAAAAAAAGCCTAGTGATAAATCACTAGGCTTTTTTTGTATCATTTAATGATCAATTATTTCTTATGTAACTGCTCATATAAATCGATTACTTTCTTTTGTAAATCGATTACCTCAACTTCACGTTGTTGTAGCTTTTTATTAATTTCTGTAAGCTCTGTCAGACATTGCTTATCCTCTTCAGTATCGGATGTAGATAATAACTGAACGATGCTTAAACCAAATAATTTAGAGATTTGATTTAATCTGGATAAGTTCACATCGGTGATTCCTGTTTCGATTTTTGAAAAAGCTGGAATGGAAATGTCTAACCGTTTAGCTACATCTTCTTGGCTCCAACCCTTCTGATGTCTTAATAATCTAATTTTTTTTCCTAATGCATTCATTGTTTGGGTAGATATAATAATTACTGTTCTAACTTCAAATCTAAAGAAAAAAATATTTTTTAACAAATAAAAAAAATATTTTATTTATTCATTTTTAAAAAATTTATCCGCCAATCCGACCAAATTAACTCCACTATAATTATTTGAACTCATTAATAATAAATTATTGCCCTTTGATTTAAAATCTTCCAAAAATTGATTTAAATCTGACATTGTCCAAACTATAGCTAAATTATTATGATTAAAATATTTACGTATATTTTCCTCTAGGCTCACTATATTCTTATTTTTTTCTTTTAAAGACTCTTTATTTATAAATAATAAAGGATACTCCGCCTCCATCATACTATTACTGTAACTCAATAAAAAGTTGTCGTCTAGACTTTCGTAAGCATTTAATTCTATCATAGCAACTAAATCCTGATCGGGAAATTGTTCCTTAACAGCATGTATAGAAGATCTTAATTTCGATGGTGTATGCGCAAAATCCTGATAGACGACAGAACCGTCGTGACTCGCCACAAATTCCAAGTAACGGGTCGCACTCTGATAGCTTTTAATCGCTTCAAAGAAATCCGATTTACTGATGCCTAACCATTCACATACCGTATAAGCTCCAGCTATATTGGACAGATTATGCTTACCAAATACCTGCAAGGGTATTTCTTGATCAAAAGCTTTAATATACGTTACCCCCTTATTGATCGTATACTCCGGCATGGAATATCCATGTCTATTAATCTTACAGGCTTTCGTATCTACTAATAACTTTTGAAGCCCTTTATCTTCCTTATTATATACTAACGTCCCCTTTTGAGTTATCGTATCTATAAATTGTCTAAATTGATCAAAATAATCCTCTAAAGATATAAATGAACTAAAATGATCCCATTCTATACCTGAAATTAAGGCAATATTAGGTTCATAAAAATGAAACTTAGAACGTTTATCTATGCTGGACGCATAGTATTCATCTCCCTCTATAATAATTAAAGGCGCATCACTTGTTACATGCACTAATCCATCAAAGCCTTCTATCTGCGAACCAATTAGGTAATCAAACGATCGATTCATCCATTTTAGTACATGCATAATCATCGAAGTTATGGTCGTTTTACCATATGACCCTGCAATGACTACACGAATTTTATCTTCAGAAAGCTCAGCGATTAATTCTGGAAAAGAACTGATCTTTAAGCCCAGCTCCTGAGCCTGAACTAATTCGGGATTATCGGCTTGTGCATGCATACCCAAAATAACGACATCGATATCTTCTGTAATCTCTTCGGGATGCCAACCTAATGTCTCAGGCATTAAGCCTGCTTCAATTAAATGCGTCCTAGAGGGTTCAAATATTTGATCATCAGAACCGCTAATCTGATGCCCTTGTTTGGCAAGGGAGATCGCGAGGTTATGCATGATAGACCCTCCAATAGCAATAAAATGAATACGCATAGTAGCTTATTTTTTAATAAACTTAGCTGAACACCAATTATTCAACTCCTTATGATCAATAAAATCGAAACCTTGTTTTTCTGCAGCTTCACGTAAGATTCTCAAATCCTCTCCTTCAAAAAAACCACTGATATACAAAGCTCCACCCGAAGACAGGGCTGCTTGATAAGCAGGGAATTGCTCCAAGAGGATATTTCTATTGATATTGGCTAAAATAGTATCAAACTGACGGCCTTCAATAAGTTCATATGAACCACAAAGTGCCGTTACATTTTCTATCTTATTTAATAGTTTATTCTCTTCTACAGACTCCACACAGATGGAGTCAAAATCAATTGCTAATACATTTTTAGCTCCTTTTAAAGAGGCTAAAAAGCCTAGAATTCCAGTACCACAGCCCATATCTAAGACTTCTTGCTGCTCAAAGTCATTCTCTAAGATATACGCTAACATCATACTTGTAGTCTGATGATGTCCTGTACCAAAGGACATTTTAGGATCGATTACAATTTCGTACGGAAATTCGGATCTATGGGGGTGAAATGTAGCTCGCACATAACACTTTTCTGAAACGATAATAGGTTCAAAATTACTCTCCCATAAGGTATTCCAATTTTCCTCTTTGATATCCAGCACTTCGTAGGATAATTCCAATCCTTCAGGCGCATATAATAGCGCCGTTTCCAAAGCTTGAAGATCTAGATTTGCAGACGGTATATAGGCTGCAAATCCAGATGCTTGATCTTCAAAAGTATCAAAACCAATATCAGCTAGCTCGGAAATAAAAACATCCTTTTGCCACTCATCCCCTGTCTTAATTGTAAATATGACCTCACTATACTTCATGATATTAGAATTAGTTATTAAATGTTTTAATGATATCCACGAAATCTCTAGATTTCAAGGAAGCTCCCCCAATTAAACCACCGTCAATATCCGCTTGAGAGAATAAATCCGCTGCATTTGAAGGGTTACAACTTCCACCATATAAAATACTCGTAGATTCTGCTGTTTCAGCATCATATTGTTCTGCAACAACCGATCTAATGAAAGCATGCACCTCTTGAGCTTGCTCTGGAGAAGCTGTTAAGCCTGTACCGATAGCCCAAACTGGTTCATATGCTAATACGACCTCTGCAAATTGTGCTTTTGATAAATGAAAAACGCCATCTACTAATTGGGTTTTAATCACATCAAAAAATGCGCCTGATTCACGCTCATCCTTTGTCTCTCCAATACAGAAGATTGGTTTTAAGCCATGTTTTAAAGCAGCATTTACTTTTTCACTTAATAAGGCATCCGTCTCGCCAAAATAAGCTCTACGCTCAGAGTGACCTAAAATTGCATATTCAGCAGCTACAGATTTCACCTGAGAAGCTGAAATCTCCCCTGTATATGCTCCAGATTCTGCTTGATGGATATTTTGTGCACCTACAGAAACATTAGCAACAGGTTTAGCTAATTGTGCGATACTGGACAGATGGATAGCAGGGCTACACACAATCACTTCTTGCGTTCCTACGACTTCATCTTTCACCATATTAACAATTTCCGAGAAAAGACTTAAACCTTGTTGGTAATCTAAATTCATTTTCCAGTTACCAGCTACAATTTTTTTACGCATGTTGTTTAAATTTATACTTATAATTTCCTTAAATTTCTGAGTAATTCTTTTGTGCTTTCATCCAAAGCCTGAGCTTTTGTTGAAAACACGACTTCTAAATTAGCAATAAATTTATCAATTTGATAATTTTCTTGTTTTCCGTTATAATACCAGGTGAAATTAGGCAAATACCGGGGGTAAAACTGTGTATCTGCCAACATGCAGCCTACGCCAATAACCGTTCCGGTATTAAAAGCCGATTGAATACCGACACGGGAATAATCCCCCATGAATAGTCCGCATTTAATCATTCCGGTATTTCTATATTTTTGTTGCCGATAATCGTATAGATTAACCGCAGAGAGATTATTTTTTAAGTTGGAGTTTGTGCTTCCGGCGC
>DAIQRP010000037.1:5283-8230 GCA_036786125.1 Sphingobacterium sp. | reverse complement strand
AAGATTACAATAGTCTCCAATTACAGAACAGCCCAAATATCCAAAATGTCCTTTAGCGGCATGGTCTCCGATAATAGAATGACTAATCTCCCCGCCTACCACAGCCCCATGTCCTATACTGACATTGCCATAAAGCTGCGTTCCCATCTTCACTACGGCATTCCGACCTATATATAAAGGACCTCTTAATAATGCCCCTTCCATAATCTGGGCTCCATCGTCTATATATATGGGACCTGTTTTTGTGTTAAAAACCGCAGATTCGGCCTGCACCTGTTGTCCGACAAATAATCGATCACCTAAAACCTGATTGGTTTCAGAAAGCGTTTCGGAAACTGCAGACTCGGTCAGCCATTTAAAATCGCTACAGATTTCAGCGGCATTTAAGGTAAAAAGATCTTCTATATGATGGATGGCTATTAAATCCTCGGGATATTCCTTCAGCTGAAAGCTAGAGGCACCAAAACGTATGGCTATCAGCTGCCCTGCTTGTTGCAGCACATCTCCAGGCTGTAATTCTTGTAGACAGGAGATCAGGCCTGCTGTAGGCAAAATATGTGCAGCTAAGGCCAAATCGACAGCATGTGCATTGGAAATATCACAGGTAGAAAAGGATAGAACCTGTGTTTGTAAAGCGAATTCCCATTTCTGGAAAATGGTTAAAATCCCTACACGAAGTGCATAGACAGCCTTCACTTGTGTAAAAGGATATAAATCTAAGGGATGGAATGTATCTACTCCCTCTTGCTGTAAACCTATAATACCATCTGCTTTCAGATGATTAAATAAACCAATAACCACAGCATAAATATAACTAAAAAATCCCGATAAAATTTATCGGGATTTAATAAAATTTTTAGTCTTTTACAGAAAGAAAAATTATTTCTTGTTGTAACGGCTACGGAATTTGTCAATACGACCAGCTGTATCAACTAACTTCATTTTACCAGTATAGAATGGGTGTGAAGTGTGAGAAATCTCTAACTTAACTACTGGGTATTCATTACCATCTTCCCAAACAATAGTTTCTTTAGTATCAACACAAGATTTAGTTATAAAAGCGTAGTCATTTGACATATCTTTAAACACAACTAATCTGTAATTTGAAGGATGCAAATCTTTTTTCATTTTTATCTATGATTACGTATATTCAACAATTGAGGTGCAAAGATAATCTTTAATTTTTTAATATGCAATAGTCTTTTATATTAAAAATCCGACAATTTTTAAACCCCTTATTAGTATTCTTAAAGTCTGCGCAAAAATAACATTCTTTTCGGTTCCCGACGAATCAAATCGAAATATTTTAGCGAAAACTATTTTCCCAAAAATAACTATTTAAATTTATTATTTTTTTCTCCAACTTTCCCAAGCAGTAAACCCTTAAAATTATGAGCAAGTTAGCAGAAAAATCGCTTCGTACACCGAGGAAGCGAAAAAAGAAAGCTGATAACTGCCATAACTAGATAAATTTCAATTGTCCGAAATATTCTGGTCTATGGAAGTTCGGTGTGGCATAATTTATGGCTTCCCAAGAAATAAAATGAGGCTGTGGCAGGGCATCTCCACATTTGTAAAAATTCGCAAATACCTGCTGCTGCTTGAAATCTGAGATTTCAGTAAATTTAAAAACAGCCCAAGGAATCTCCATAATCAATCCCCGAGCTTTCTGTCCCCCCTTTTGTACGAGCTGAGTATAGGTCGATATCTGCTCGATGGTAGCGGCATCTAGCCGATTTCTCTCCGATTTTATAGCCGGACCGTAGCCCATAAGCCCTGTTCCTAGCACATTAAACTCTAGATTATAATAGGTAGCCCGGTTGTCGAAAGACACAAAAAACTCCACACAGCTATCTTCCCAAACATTTTCATTCGGCCGGATATATTGTGCGCGCACAAAATCTTCCTTTACTTGATAATGTATATACAGAGATTCCTGCGTATATGCAATTTTAAAACTCACTTCAGGACGATATGGATATAAGTCAGGCCAATTGACCTGATCGATCTGATGCTCCTCAAATGCATGTAAAAGCCTTGCTAAATGGGAATAATCAGCTTCAAAATCTGTATCTACAGAAATCGGATTGACAAGTAAAGATTTCATAACGCAATATTAAACATTTAAATAGACTTCCTGCAATATCTGCTGGAGCTCCTTTTCATGTTTTTCTAATTCCTGAACCAGTCTAAATTGAATGCGCGTACGAACTAAATTATGATCCTTATAACTTACCTTATAATAATGATCTCCCTCCAAATAGTCTGTTAAAAAACGAACCCCCTGCATAAAGGGCAATAAAAAGACCCCTTCTAATAAGCTTGAAAATTCTGTCTCCGTCAGAAAAGCTTTCGTCTGCTTTAAATAGCCCTCAGCATAGGCTTTAAATAATGGAATATTGAGTTTGACCTTAGATTCATCCTGCTCATCTTCTGCGGCAGGGTTAATAATAGTTCGAATAGCATCTCCAAAATCATAGGCTACATATCCAGGCATCACCGTATCTAAGTCAATGACACATTGAACTTCATTATGGCTATTTAACAGCACATTATTAAACTTGGTATCATTATGTGTAATTCGCAGGGGCAGCTTCCCTGCTGCAGATAACTTTAATATCGTACACATGCGTTCTTCCCGATTTCGGACGAACGCGATATATTCTTGAAGTTCAGATACACGTCCCTGAACATCCTTTTCTATCGCCTGATTAAAATTAGATAGGCGGAAATTCAAATTATGGAAATTCGGCAGCACCTCCACAATTTTCTGCGCATCTAAATCAGCCAGTTTTAATTGAAACTGCCCAAAGGCTTTCCCTCCTTCCCTAGCCTGCTGTTCGGTCTCTACGATATCATAACTTTGAGTACCTGTAATAAGCACAAACATGCGCCAATAATTACCCCATTCATCTTTATAATACAATTGGTTATCCTGTGTAGGTAT
>DAIQRP010000037.1:0-5273 GCA_036786125.1 Sphingobacterium sp. | reverse complement strand
TAAAACATACTGATCTGCCTGTTGTTGTTCCTTTTCTGATAACTTTGATTTCAGATGTTCTTCCAAAAGTTGAATATTTTGCATTAAGCCTTCAACATTAGAAAATATATGATGATTAATACGCTGCAATAAATATTGAGCAGGAGGATTACTGGTCGTCACACAAAATGTATCATTGATATGACCCGTACCAAAAGCCTCGACAGCAATGATTTGACCGGAAAGTTTAAAATAACTTGCGGGCTTCATTTCTTCTATATTGCTTTTTAGAATCGTCATTAAATTTTATTTTAATTTATACCTTAAGTTTAGAATTGGCATGCAATATCATCATTTCTATTTAATAGTTTAAATAAAAAAACAAAACAAACGTTTGCACATTTTTTAAAAATTGGACAATCGTTTGCATGATGTAAACTGTTTTTCAAATCTATATATTTGTTTAAAGTTAGTGTCCGAAAAAATGACTTTTCAGCCTAAATTAATCGATTAGTCAAGCCGTCACTATATATACCAATTTAAATATGGATAGAAGAAATTTCATAAAAACTTCAGCTGTCGCTACAGCGGGTTTAGGCATTCTGTCAAGTACAGATTTATTTGCTAAAGATGGAAAGGTAAAATTAGGTTTTATCGGGGTAGGTCTCCGCGGTCGTAATCATGTACAGATTGCTATCCACCGCGAGGACGTAGAAATCGTTGCCATTTGTGATACACAAGAAGAATCTTTAGTTCAATGCCGTAAGCAATTTTCAAAAGCTGGAATTCAATCTCCAAAAGAATATACCGGTGGCCTAGAGGCATATAAACGCATGCTCTCTACAGAAAAATTAGACGCTGTCATTATAGCAACTCCTTGGGAGTTTCATAAAGATCAGGCTATAGATGCTATGAAAGCTGGCCTTTATGTAGGATGTGAAGTGATTGCAGGACTCTCTCTAAAAGATCATTGGGATGTAGTACGGGCTTCAGAAATGACAGGCAAACCGTATATGACCCTAGAAAATGTAGCCTACCGCAGAGATGTTCTTGCCGTTTTAAATATGCATAGACAGGGATTATTTGGGGAGTTATTACATCTTGAAGGAGGATATCAGCATGATCTGCGTGAAGTACTTTTTAATGATGGTAAAAGCTACTATGGAAATGGGGTGGAGTTCGGTCCACAAGCTATTTCTGAAGCGCAATGGAGAACAAAATATAATGTGGAGCAAGATGGAGACCTATACCCTACACATGGATTAGGACCTATTATTCCATTTATCGATATTAATAAAGGTAATAGATTTACTCATATTACTTCTTATTCAAGTAAAGCCCGTGGTTTAGCGGCTTATGTGGAGAAAAAATCTCCAGGACACCCTAATGCAAAGATTAATTATAAGAATGGGGATATTACCCAGACGATGATTCAATGTGCAAATGGTGAAACTGTCATGCTAACGCACGATACACATCTTCCACGTCCATATTCTATAGGATTCCGAGTTCAAGGAACCCAGGGAATCTGGATGGATGTAGCACAAGGAATACATATTGAAGGTCAATCCAAACCACATGCTTGGGATCCTGCCAAAGAATGGGTTCAAAAATATGACCATCCAATCTGGAAGAAATACGAAAGCCTAGCTACAGGCTCCGGACATGGAGGGATGGATTGGTTTGTCTTTAACGGTTTTATTCAAGCGGTAAAACAGGGCAAACAAACGCCATTTGATGTCTATGATTCGGTGACGATGTCGGCCATCTTCCCTCTATCTACAGAATCCATTAAAAAAGGAAATAAAACCATCGCTTTTCCAGATTTCACCAGAGGAAAATGGAAAACTACCAAAAATACATTTATGCTCGATGATAGTGGATTCTAGGATCTTCAAAAGAACGATTAAAATAAAAAGACAGCAAGATGCTGTCTTTTTATTTTTTCAATAAATCGGACTTATTCACTAGATTTTAGTAAATTAGCGTATAACACTTTATAAAAACTATGCTTACAGAAGGTATTATTATCCTTGTATTAATCGTCCTAAACGGAATACTCTCCGCTTCCGAAATTGCAGTTGTCTCGAGCCGAAAGGCACGCCTCCAAGCCGAAGCCGACAAAAATAACGCCGCAGCAAAACTCGCTCTAAACCTCAAAGAATCCCCCAATAACTTCCTGTCAACCGTTCAAATTGGAATTACCTTAATCGGAATTCTAACGGGTTTTTTCTCTGGAGGTTCCATTTCTACCTATCTAGCTGAGCAGATGAATTATATCGATTTTTTAAAACCCTATAGTTCACAGCTTTCTGTTATTATTGTCGTTCTACTGATTACCTATATTACCTTGGTATTGGGGGAATTAGTTCCCAAACGGATAGGGATGGCTATACCCGAAAAGTATGCTACACTGATTGCTATACCCATGACTTTTTTAAGTAAAGTGGTGAAACCTTTCGTTTGGCTCCTTTCTGTATCTACCGATGCTATCGTGAAATTATTAAATATTAAGATTTCCAAAAATAATGTGACAGAAGAAGAAATTAAAGCTTTGGTCGATGAAGGAGTAGATTCCGGAGTGATTGAAGGGATAGAGCACGATATTGTGGATCGCTTATTAAGTCTGGGAGACAAAAGAGCCATAAACCTGATGACGCACCGCAGTAATATTTCATTTTTGGATTTAAAGGATACTGCAGAAGAACATCGACAGGTCATCTTGCAGACTGGACATTCTATATACCCAGTTTGTGAAGGCAGCCTCGATAATATTAAAGGGGTCGTTCATGTGAAGATGTTACTCAAACAGTATTTGACACAATCCCCAGTATCCCTTTCCTCTTTAATTCAACCGGTAAAGTATGTCAACGAAAACAGCTCTTCCTATACCATATTAAATATCCTGAGAACTTCAAAAATCCATCAGGCTGTAGTGATTGATGAATATGGATCAGCACAAGGTATCATTACATTAAATGATATTCTATCGGACCTTATTGGAGATTTTGCAGATAATGATATCGGGGATAAACCTAAAATCAAACTGACGGAATATGGCTTCTACCTCGTGGATGGGCAGTATCAGCTCGATGATTTTCTATCGCAATTCGACTTGGGCTTATCTGAAGAAGATGAGGATGAAATCGCCAATGTGACGACCATTGCAGGTCTAGTCTTTCAGTTATTAGACCATGTTCCCGAAGAAGGAGAACGGGTGATCTATAAAGGCTATATTTTTGAAGTCATTGATATGGATGGCAATCGTATCGATAAATTATCGATGAAAAAGACGCATTAAAAAAAAGGATCTTCCGACTTGGAAGATCCTTTTTTTATAGATCAGGAATTTAATTCTGATAGCGTCATTAGGCCTGAAGTTGCCCTTCTATCAATTTGACCAATTCCGAACGCTGCACTAATCCCGACTGTCTCCATACCTGAGTAGACTCTTTAAATAAGACTAAGGTAGGTACTCCGCGAACCTGATAGTTTGTCGCTATGGCGGGATTCTTATCGACGTCTATTTTGATAATTGCTAATTGATCTCCAAAATGATCTTTTACTTCTTTTAGGATTGGAGACATGGTTTGACATGGTCCACACCAAGTGGCAAAAAAATCGATTAATACTATTTTATTTGCTCCCAATATTTCATTAAAAGGTTTCATTTATTTTTCCTCCTGTGCTTTTTTTATGCCGATATAGCCAGTAGGTATATTCAAAATCTGTTCCAATCCCTGACTTTGTAAATAAGAGCTTACTATTAAACTCCGGTAGCCAGTTTGACAGTGAATACGATAGGACTTAAGCGGATTAAAGTAACTGTGGTCTGCCAAAATATCAGCCAAAGGGAGGTTAATCGCCCCCTCTATATGTCCCTTTTGAAATTCTTCTACTTTACGAACATCTATTAACTCCGCAGTCTGCTCTGCAGCTGTTACAGCAGAAGTAGCTGTTATAGCGGAAGCTGGGATTTCCAAGATATGGGCGGTAGGCAGCTGACTATTTTCCCAAGCGGAAAAATCGGCTTTCCATATCCCTAAGATATTTGTATATCCTTGCTGACGAAAAATTTCTAAGGTCTTTGCGGAGTCCTCGGCATCTACGACGAGCACCAAAGCTTCGTTTTTATCCTTTAAAACCTGAGGAAGAAAGGTTGCCATAGGCCCCTTAGCCCCGATAAATTGAGCCCCCGGAATATGTTTTTCAGAAAATTCCTGTCCCCCACGAGTATCTATAATACGTGCTTTTTTCTGAGTATATATCATAGCCATTTCCTCCATATGGAGATCGTTAACTTCAGCATAGACATAGGTACTATGTCCAAGTGCTGCCAGCATGGAAACGCATATACTGAGCTGTGTACTAGTCATCATAACTGATATTCTTGATATTTTTATTTTTTTCTTAGCTATACTGCTGAATTGATCTACGAACTAATAAGGGATAGTGAGCTTCTCTAAGGACTCTATATTACCATTGTAAATATTTAAGTCCACAGGCCCTTGAATACCTCGCACAGAGCCTCTTTCCGAAAACTGCCAAAAATTCCAATGGTCTCGAATCTCTTCGACAAAAAAGTTATAATTAGCAATCCATATGATATAATCAGAAAACTCCTTTTCTAAGAAATCGGTGAAATAACGGTCTCCAGAATATAATATCGGTTTTATCCCGTAATGATTTTCAACTAAAATCAACCAGCGTTTTAAGCCCATTTTGAGGCTATCCATGCTTTGGTTTTTAGGCATCTCTTCAATATCTAAGACAGGGGGTAAATCTCCAGGCTTTAGTTTGACATGCCGTACAAAATTATTGGCCTGCTCGACGGAATTTTCATTCGGTCTAAAATAATGATAGGCACCCCGAATTTGAGCCCTACTTTTGGCACGCTTCCAATTATAGTCAAACTTCTTATCTACGGCTTTCTCCCCCATAGTCGCTCGGATAAATATAAAATCTATAGCAAAGCGATCATTAATTGTATTGACCGCCTCCCAATAGATATCCCCTTGATATTGGGATATATCTATGCCAAATACACAATTACTATGAGCGGACATAATTTCCATATTCCGGATATCATATTTAGAATTTCCTTTTATTAATACAGAATTTGGATTTTTTAACGCCTGAAAATAATAGATTAAGCCAGCCCGGTAATGCCATAAAATTCCTGAAATAATAATTAATACAGTGACTACCAAAGTTCCAATCAGCCATTTTTTATTTTGGCTAGCCATACTTGACTCTGCTTGCTTCTTTCTTCTACGCTGTTGCTTCATATTATA
>DAIQRP010000036.1:21417-24491 GCA_036786125.1 Sphingobacterium sp. | reverse complement strand
ACGTCTTCTAAATTAATTTGAATCACAGTTCCTGAGTTGGCATGTGGATTATTTCGTTTGGAAGGAGACCAGCCATTGACAACGAGTTCATTATGATCGGTTGCACATGGGGCAATGACGCCCCCAGGGCACATACAAAAAGAGAATACACCTCTACCTTGTACCTGCTCCACCAGACTATAATAGGCTGGGGGAAGGTGTTCAGAACGGGTTGCACAATGGTATTGAGCGGCATCGACAATAGATTGCGGATGTTCAATACGTACCCCCAAAGCAAAGGGTTTAGCTTCAATGAGCCAGTTATTTTTATGAAATAATTCAAATATATCTCTGGCAGAGTGTCCCGTAGCGACAATCACATGTTGGGCTTGAATATGCGCTCCGGAAGCAAGTTGAACCCCTGTTACCTGTCCAAAGGAAGTACTGATATCAACTACTTTCTGATCGAAGTGTACTTCTCCACCCTGTGCAATAATGCGGTTTCGGATGTCGGCAATAATATGAGGTAATTTGTTCGTGCCGATATGCGGACGCGCATCGACTAAAATATCTGCAGTAGCACCATGCTCAACAAATATTTGTAGGACTTTCTGTACATCTCCACGTTTGTTCGAGCGGGTATATAACTTGCCATCGGAATAGGTTCCTGCACCACCTTCTCCAAAGCAATAATTGGATTCAGGATTGACTATACCTTCTCGATTTAATTTCGCTAAATCTCTTCGACGGTCTTGAACGGCTTTTCCACGTTCTATAATAATCGGCTTCAGGCCTCTTTCTATACATCGTACTGCGGCAAATAGTCCTGCAGGTCCTGCCCCAATTATAATGACAGGTTTGCCTTGCTGTACATTCGGAAGGCTAGAGCTAAAAATTTCTGGACTATACACTTCATCTATATAAAAGACTACGCGCAGGCGATATAATACTTGTTTGCCTCGAGCATCTATGGAGCGCTTACGAATATGTAGACCTAAAATACGTGTAGGATCTATTTTTAAAGCTTGAGCTCCCTGTTGAAGAATATAGGATTCATCCTTGATACGTTCAGGAACAACGGCAATTTCAATTTCTTTTTGCATATCTATTTGGCTGGGTATTTATCCCAAAATCTGAGCAAAGATAAAAAAAACAGAACAAAAGATGTCAAAATGTTGTTTACCCTAAACGTTATATTTTGTATATTCGTCATATGGGTACAGCTTTTGTTAAGCTCCATTTATTTAATCAGATAATTAATTCAACAATTACAATGAAAAGATTTTTAGTAGCAATTATTGGTTTATTTACAGCTTTATCTTTTAGCTCTTGCTCGTATAATACTATGGTACAGCAAGATGAGAATGTAAAAGGGAAGTGGGCGCAGGTTGAAAATGCATACCAACGTCGTGCTGATTTAATTCCAAACTTGGTGAATACCGTAAAAGGTGCGGCTAACCATGAGAAAGAAACATTACAAGCAGTTGTTGAAGCGCGAGCAAAGGCATCTTCCATAACGGTGGATCCTACAAACTTAACTGAGGAGAATATTGCGGAGTTTCAAAAGGTTCAAGATCAATTTTCTGGTTCGATTTCTCGTCTATTAGCGACGGTAGAATCTTACCCTGATTTAAAAGCAAATCAAAACTTTTTATCCTTACAACAACAGATTGAAGGAACGGAAAACCGTATTAATACAGAGCGTCGTGCATATAATGAGGCTGTTCAAGAATTTAATACTACAGTGCGTTCATTCCCAAATAACCTGACTGCAGGCATGTTTGGATTTAAAGCAAAAGGTACCTTTACAGCACAGGCGGGAGCGGATAAAGCGCCGACAGTATCTTTCTAACAATTATCAATTGGTGATAAAGATGAATGATTGTGCAATGGCTAAATCATTCATCTTTTTTTATATATAGCCCATTCCATATGCAAATATTTAATTCTGAAGAACAAGAACGTATTGTCCATGCGATTAATACGGCTGAGAATATGACTTCTGGAGAACTCCGTGTCGTTGTTGAAAGGCATTGTAAAGAAGATGTGCTCGATCGGGCAACCTATTTTTTTTCTAAATTAGGGATGCATCAGACAGCAGCTAGAAATGGAGTTTTAATTTATATGGCTGTAGAGGATCATACCTTTTCCATTATTGGGGATACGGGAATTAATGCGCGCGTAGCAGCCGATTTTTGGGAATGTAGCAAAGAGGCAATGTTAGCCGAATTCCGAAAGGAAAATTTGGTAGAAGGGCTGGTTCAAGGAATAAAACAGGCTGGAGAGCAGCTTAAAGCATACTTTCCAAGACAGAAAGATGATGTAAATGAATTACCTAACGATATTGTTTTTGGAGATAAGTAAAAGATGAATAAAGCAATTAACATATACCGTGCAGCTTTCGGGAATTCAAGTTTTGGAAAAATATTAGCGCTACTGATCTATTTGACCTGCAGCAGCATGCTGAGTTTTGCGGATGACTTTCCTGCGGCATCCAAAACCTTGGTTACTGATTTCACAAAAACCCTATCGGCGGCACAAGTTCAGCAATTAGAGCGTAAGCTTGTTCATTTTGACGATTCTACCTCCACGCAGATTGCTGTGGTTATTATGAATTCTGTCGGGGGATACGATATTGCAGACTATGCCGTCCGGCTCGCACAAAAATGGGGAATAGGGAATAAAAAGTATAATAATGGAATTCTATTGCTCGTCGCACTTGGAGATCGAGCGGTAACCATTCAAACTGGATATGGCGTGGAGGCAGCAGTTCCCGATGCAATCGCTTATCAAATTATTGAGCAGGATATAAAACCTGCATTTTCTACAGGGAACTATTATCAAGGCTTGGATCAAGCTACAAATTCCTTAATATCCTATACTAAGGGGGAGTATCAAGCAGACCCTAAAGTATCTGGAGAAGGAGCTGGAGGCTCTATTATCGGATTTATCATTATCATCATTATTATCATTGCTATTTTCGCTCGTCGGGGTGGAGGTGGAAATGGTGGAGGTCGTGTGATGGGTGGAAGAGGCGCGAATGACCTGTTCTGGTGGACCCTCTTAAATAGTTTAGGTGGCGGAAGAGGGAATAA
>DAIQRP010000036.1:10352-21407 GCA_036786125.1 Sphingobacterium sp. | reverse complement strand
GGAGGCTTCGGCGGTGGCGGCGGATTTGGCGGCTTTGGTGGCGGCGGATTCGGTGGCGGTGGCGCATCGGGCAGATGGTAGTATCCGGAGAGATTTTTTTTTGATGGATAAACTATTTTCCAATACTTAACGTTATATTTAATAACAATTTAAAAATCATATTAACTAACATATACATGAAAAAAGGACTAATCTTAGGATTATGCTCTTTGCCCGCATTATTATTTGCACAAGAGAGTTATACAGTATCCGGAAAATTATCTCAAGTTACTCATGCTGATGCAAAAGCATTTTTGAGTTACCGCGGAGAAGGGGAGAATATTTTAGATTCTGCACAGGTTAAGAATGGCACTTTTTCATTTTCTGGAAAAGTAAAAGCTCCAACCCAAGCGATGTTAATTTTACTTCCTGAAGGTGGAGATTTAAGAGCCCAAAGAGAAGCAGATTTTCAAGCCTTGTATTTAGCCCAAGGTCTGGTGAATGTCGTTGGAGAAAAAACAGTCAAAGAAGCGAAAATTTCTGGAAATGATATCAATAATCAAAATTAAGAAGCAGCTTAACTGATATTAATAATCAGATGGAAGCTTTGAATAATGAATATGTCGCAGCTCCAGATGAGAAGAAAGCCGATGAAGCTTTTATTGAATCATTGCAGTCACGTGCGGAAGTTATTTATAACCAACAAGCTGAAATTGAACGTGCTTTCGTTAAAAGCAATCCCAATAGTTATGTTTCTTTAGATCTTTTAGAAAAAGGATTGGATCCAAGTACTTTAAATGAATATACTATTCCTTCATTTAATGCATTAAATGCAGAACTGAAAAATTCAACGAAAGGGAAGGCCTTATCGGAGCGTATTGCTTCTTTACAAAAAGTGGCTGTAGGTTCTATGGCTCCAAACTTCACTTTACCAGATACCGCAGATAATAGTTTTTCACTCTCTTCATTACGCGGTAAATATGTCCTGATTGACTTCTGGGCAAGCTGGTGTGGACCTTGTCGTCATGAAAATCCCAATGTTGTGGCTGCCTTTAACACTTTTAAAGACAAGAATTTTACTATTTTAGGTGTTTCATTAGATAACCCTGGAAAGAAAGATGCTTGGTTAAAAGCTATTCAGGATGATCACTTAGGCGGATGGCCACAGGTTTCAGATTTAAAAGGTTGGAAATCTGCTGTAGTAGAATTATATTCTGTACGCGGTATTCCTCAAAACTTTTTAGTAGATCCTACGGGTAAAATCATTGCTTCCAACTTACGTGGGGAAGAATTGCAAAAGAAACTTGCAGAAATATTAAAATAAGAGCATCAGAAATTAGCATAAAAAAGGCCTCTAAGGCCTTTTTTTATGCAGTTATATAAAATGCTTTGAAATATGATAAGTACATAATATGAAAAATAATATATCTCTCATGATAAGCCTGTGTTTGGTTATAGTGACGTTAGCTAGCTGCCAATCTTCTTCAGAAAAAGGACAGGCCGTTTTAAATTTAGCTGCTTTGTCTGCATTTCCTGTGGATTATCCTGTGGAGGCCTTAGCGAAGTCAGATACACTTATCGATGTGGAATTGCCTCCAAATGCGCGTATTGAGGAGTTAGCTCCCCTGCAATTAGCACAGCTTAAAGCCGCAGCTTTTCGCTTCTATAGCCATGTTACCTTAATCGATGGTCAGTATCAGGTACAATTACCGCAGGCGGCAGATATCCATGTTTCTGCTGCAGTAGTGGACGCTTACAAATCAGCGATAGACAATATCAATCAGTATAGTGACTCCCTCAAACAGGCGGGACAAGAAATTAATCTTCCAGAAATTACAGATGCCTATCGGCAGATGTTGCTTCAATAAAAAAAGGCTTCCTATAGAAATAGGAAGCCTTTTTTTATATATATCTACAATTATAGAGATAGAATCTCTACAATACGTAATAAGTTTTTATTGATAGAATCAATATGTTTGATGGCTTTACTAAATGGAGTATATTCAATTTGGCTATGGATTAAACCAACCATTTCACCACGTCTACCTTCCAATAGGCCTTCTACAGCAGCCACACCGAGTCTACTTGCTAATACACGATCCATACATGAAGGTTTTCCTCCACGTTGAATATGACCTAAGATAGAAACACGTACATCATAATGAGGGAATCTATGTTGAATTTTTTCCGCAACGACTAATCCACCTTCTTTATCTCCTTCAGCAACAATAACAATACGAGAAGCTTTATTCTTACGCGTTTTATCTAAACGCGTCATAATCGCATCGTAATCTACTTCGATTTCAGGAATTAAAACTGCTTCTGCACCTGTACTGATACCCGAGCGTAATGCAATAAGTCCAGAATCTCTACCCATCACTTCAATAACGAATAGACGGTCATGAGATTCTGCAGTATCCCGAATTTTATCTACAGCATCGATAACTGTATTAATTGCTGTATCGTATCCAATTGTAAAATCTGTACCTGCTAAATCATTATCTATTGTGCCTGGAAGACCAATAATAGGAATATCAAACTCCTCAATAAATTTGGTTGCTCCAGTAAAAGTACCATCCCCACCAATTACAACTAAGGCATCAATATTATTCGCTTTAATATTATCATAAGCTTGTTGTCTTCCTTCAGGAGTTCTAAATTCAGCAGATCTCGCTGTTTTTAAAATTGTACCTCCACGTTGAATGATATTAGCAACAGATTTTGCATCCATTGAAAACATATCTCCGTTCACCAGCCCATCGTATCCTCTTCTCACGCCGAAGACGTTTAAATTGTAGTATATTCCTGTTCTGACTACTGCACGAATGGCAGCATTCATTCCTGGAGCATCTCCTCCAGATGTTAATACGGCTATATTTTTAATGTTACTCATATATTCAAATGTAATAAAAAGAATTCTTATTTATTTGCTTTAAAAGCATCAATTCCACTTTGTAAAAACTGCAGGTACTCCGAGATATTGTAATTCGCTCCTGTAGGAGGAACTAAGACCTCACCCTGAGGATTGACAATAACATATAGCGGTTGTGAGTTGCTATTGAATGTAGATGCTTGAAAATCGGAATTTTTATTACCTATATTTTTTATTTTCTTTCCAGAATAGCTTGAAATTACTTGTTCTTCTTTTGGTAGTTCCGTTCTGTCATCTACAAAAAGTTCAGCCATAACAAACTCTTCTCGGAGCATTTTACTTACCTTAGGATCAGTCCATACATTGGCTTCCATCTTTCTGCAGTTCACACAGTTCCATCCTGTAAAATCAACTAGTACGGGTTTATTTATTTCTTTGGCTGCAGCTAAAGCTTCCTCATAATCATAGTATGGGTCGAAGCCTTTTGGAGTTCCTCGCTCATGGAAAATTTCAGCATATTTCTTCGGTTTGCTCGATGTAGAACTTGACGGAGCTGCGGAATACATGGTATTCGTTAAGTCAAAATCCTGTGTTGCTGAAGGCGGTAAGAAGGCCGAAATAGATTTTAAAGGTGCTCCCCATAAACCTGGAATCATATAGACTACAAATGAAAATACGATAATCGTTAAAATTGTCCTAGGAACGGAAAGAAACTTTAAATCAGAATCATGAGAAAATTTAATTTTTCCTAATAAATATAAGCCCATCATACCAAAAATTACTATCCATAAGGAAAGGAATACTTCGCGATCTAACCAGTTCCAGTGGTAGGCTAAATCTACATTCGATAAGAATTTTAAAGCTAAAGCTAACTCTAAGAAACCTAATACCACTTTTACTGAATTCAACCAACCTCCAGATTTAGGTAATGATTTTAATAAAGATGGGAACATGGCAAATAGGCCGAATGGAATCGCTAAGGAGATTGAGAATCCCAACATCCCTATAGCAGGGCCCAAGCGTTCTCCTTTGGAAGCCGCTTCGACAAGTAAGGTTCCAATAATCGGACCTGTACATGAGAAGGAAACCAAAGCTAAACTAAAGGCCATAAAAAATAGACCTACTAATCCTCCTTTATCTGATTTGGCATCCATTTTATTCACAAAGGAGCTTGGAAGTGTAATTTCAAAGGCTCCAAAAAAGGAGGCTGCAAAAGCAACAAGGAGAAGGAAAAATATAAAGTTAAAGATTCCATTGGTGGATAGTGCATTTAATGCATCAGAGCCAAATGCAATCGTAATTAACATTCCAAGGGCAACGTAGATAACAATAATAAACGCACCATATAATAAGGCTTGACTTACTCCTTTAGCCTTACTCTGATTCTTTTTCGTAAAGAAACTTACGGTTAAAGGTAACATCGGGAATATGCAGGGCATTAGTAAAGCGGCAAATCCACCTATTAAACCGGCAATAAAAATACCCCAAAGGGATTGCTTTTCAGTTTCTACAGGTAGGTTTTTGACTGCAGCTGCAGTTGCGCTGCTATCCGAAGATACTTGACTGGTATCTGTGCCGTCTTGAAAGACTAAATCCGAAGGAACTTCCAAGAGCTCAGAACTGTCCTCAGAGCTCACAAATTCCACATCATCATAACTGATCAATGAATCTTGAAGATTGATGTTAGACGCTTTTAGGGAGCTTGAGAAGACTAAGAAAATGCTAATTAAAAAAAGAAAATTTAACTTCTTCATTATATGTATTTAAAAATTACTTATGATAAAAAAAAAGCGGTAAAAACCGCTTTAGAAATCCACTTGGAATGGATAAAGTTCTTATTTGATGCTTACGGTAAAGTTGTAATCCTCAGGAGGTAGACAACGTTCCTTATCACAGGCCATAAATTCTACAGTTCCTTTTACGGTTGCTGTACCATTGACCAATTTAACTTTTTGTTGAAATACGACTTCATTATCAAAATAAGGCACATTCATTTTAAAGACATCCTCATATTTTGTTTTTGGCTTAGGCTCTAAGGTTTTTCCTTGAACTTGGAAATCTTTAGAAGGGCTAAATGTGAAATTCGTCGCAATGGGACCTCCTTCACCTACCGTTTGAGAGTAGATATGCCATCCCGATTGGATTTTAGCTTTAATAAAAATTACCGCCTCTTTATTATTTAATTTTTTAGAAGCTACTTCCCATTTTACGGGGTTGTAAACTTGAGCGAAAGCTCCAGAAACTGCAAAAAGCAGTACTGCAATAACTAATGATAATTTTTTCATGAACTATAATTATTAAATTAATCTTCTTTTATTTCTTCTGACATATGTTGATGTCAATAGTTTAATTCGAATAGCACAAATTTACAATAAGTGCTAAAAAGAATTGTTTGTTTCAAGTCAATATATGATAGACACTTCCTTAAATTAGAATTTTGATTTCGTTGTAATTAAAGGATTTCGTTTCAGTATCTAAAGCTACAATTAGTTTTCCATCTAAGCAAACTTCCTTGATTACACCACTTTGTTCTATATTATCGATCAGGAAACTCGATTTTTCGTCTTTTCTAAACAACCGATCATTATAAGCAATTAGTTGTTGTTCTATTTCTTGAGATTTAATAAACTTATATTCTATTTCGATATAGTTAAAAATTTCCTGCGTAATATTTTTGATATCATAATCCTCCGTTTGATCAGATTCTAAAAGTAAAGAACTCCGATGAATAGAATCTTCGGGATTAAAGGTCTTCTGATTGATATTTACCCCAATCCCAATAATGCTATGCTTTAAATTACCCGCTTGAATTGTATTCTCTATTAGGATCCCTGCAATCTTCTTATTTTCTACATAAATGTCATTTGGCCATTTTATTTTGACAGTTTTTTCAACTTTTGATTGTAGATATTTTGCCAAACCGAGACTTATTCCGATATTTAAAGGGAATTGTTGAGTAGCTTTTAAGAAAGTTGGGGTTAAATGAAAAGAGCAGGTAATATTCTTTCCTGGCTCGGAAACCCATTTATTATCACGTTGTCCTCTTCCTTGGAATTGATCTACTGCTAAAATGGCAGTTCCTTCGTTAAGTGGCTTGAAATTTGACACATAATCTTTTAGAAAATCATTGGTAGACGACACACGGTCTAACATGATAATATTGTGGCCTATGATACGTTCTGGTAATGTGTGATTTTGCAAGTTGCGTTTACATTTAATTAATATTATTCAAAACTATAATAAATTTTAATGGTTAAAAATAAAAGTTCTGAAATGTCCGCTCGTCTTTCTGAAATTATCGTACATGGCATGCAAGAGAAGAAAGCATTGGATGTCGTTCGTTTAGACCTGAGAGAAATACATGCTACGATTTCAGATTACTTTGTAATTTGTCATGCCGACTCAGCCGCACAGATGCATGCCATTGCAAAATCGGTGGAAGAAGAAGTATTTAAGTCTGTAGGAATAGATCCTATTCATACTGAAGGTCGTCAAAATGGAGAATGGATATTATTAGATTATTTTGACATCGTTGTTCATATCTTTAGAACCGAGAAAAGAGAACATTTCGCAATTGAAGATTTGTGGGGAGATGCCCAAGTGAAGGAGTATCAATAATTAAAGAGTAAATAAATATTAAATAATAAATATATAATGAAGAAAATACCCAGTAAGAAAGTAACACCGAGACCACCAAAGTTCAATATTATGTGGCTTTGGATCGCGATGATTTTGGGATTCTTTGCTTTGCAGTATGTATTCAGCGGAGACACAGCAAAAACTATATCATATAATGAGTTTGAAACAAAAATGCTTCAAGCTGGAGATGTAGATAAACTTGTAGCTTATAAAAAGAACGATTTAGTTGAAGTTGAAGTTTTTATCAAAAAAGACCGTTTAAAAGAAGAAAAATATAAAGATGTAGCTCCTAATCCCAATGCCATGATGCTGACTCCTGCAGTCGGTCCTCAGTATGTATTTAAGGATGCTTCAGCAGAGAATTTAGAAAAGAAAATTGATGCTTCTCAGGCACATATTACGGATGCTAACCAACGTGTTAAGATTACGTATGATGACCGTTCTAACCCTTGGACAAGCTGGTTTGTATCATTTATGCTTCCTTTATTAGTGATTGTCGTACTATGGATTTTCTTAATGCGTAGAATGAATGGTGGCGGTTCAGGTGGCGGTGGCGCTATCTTTAATATTGGCAAGTCTAAAGCTCAATTATTTGATAAAGAATCTCAGGTTAATATTACCTTTAATGATGTTGCAGGCTTAGAAGAAGCTAAACAAGAGGTGATGGAGATTGTAGATTTCCTTAAAAACCCTAAAAAATATACCAATCTAGGCGGTAAAATTCCTAAAGGAGCACTTTTAGTAGGCCCTCCGGGAACGGGTAAAACCTTATTAGCTAAAGCCGTAGCCGGAGAGGCGCAGGTTCCTTTCTTCTCGCTTTCAGGTTCAGATTTCGTGGAAATGTTCGTCGGCGTAGGAGCTTCACGTGTACGTGATTTATTTAAACAAGCGAAAGAAAAAGCTCCTTGTATTATCTTTATAGATGAGATTGATGCAATTGGACGTGCGCGTGGTAAAAATTCCATGATGGGCGGAAATGATGAGCGTGAGAATACATTAAACCAACTTCTTGTGGAGATGGATGGTTTTGGAACAGATTCTGGAGTTATTATATTAGCCGCGACTAACCGTATTGACGTATTAGATACTGCCTTATTGCGTCCAGGACGTTTTGACCGTCAGATTTCTATTGATAAACCGGATTTAATTGGTCGTGAACATATCTTTAAAGTGCACTTACAGCCGTTAAAACTGGCAGATGAAGTAGATGCTAAAAAATTATCGGCACAGACTCCAGGATTTGCTGGAGCGGAAATTGCCAATGTATGTAATGAAGCCGCATTAATTGCAGCACGTAAGAATAAACAAGCTATTGATATGCAGGATTTTCAGGATGCTGTAGATCGTGTCATCGGTGGTTTAGAGAAGAAAAATAAAATCATCTCTCCTGAAGAGAAGAAAATTGTGGCTTATCATGAAGCAGGACACGCTATTGCAGGCTGGTTCTTAGAGCATGCTGATCCTTTAGTGAAAGTATCTATTGTCCCTCGTGGAGTTGCAGCTTTAGGATATGCGCAGTATCTTCCGAGAGAGCAGTTCTTATATACGACAGAACAGTTAGTAGATAGCTTATGTATGACTATGGGTGGTCGTGTTGCCGAAGATATTTCTTTTGGACGTATCTC
The DNA here is from genome assembly GCA_036786125.1 of Sphingobacterium sp. Lineage (GTDB taxonomy): Bacteria > Bacteroidota > Bacteroidia > Sphingobacteriales > Sphingobacteriaceae > Sphingobacterium. The sequence continues at coordinate 13,292 of DAIQRP010000036.1, read as the reverse complement.
CACAGGAGCACAAAATGACCTGGAGCGTATTACGAAGTTGGCTTATGGCATGATTTCAGTATATGGTATGAACGATAAGGTTGGAAACGTTTCCTTCCGTGATGGTTCTGAATCACAATTTCAAAAACCGTACTCAGAAAAGACGGCTGAATTAATTGATGAAGAAGTACGTAATCTGATAGCTGATGTATATGCACGTACGAAAAAGCTATTATTAGATAAGCAAGATGGCTTAATTGCTATTGCTGAAAAATTATTAGAAAAAGAGATTTTATTCCAATCGGATTTAGAAGAGATTCTAGGAAAACGTCCTTTTGAAACTAAAACTACTTATGATGAATTTGTCAATTCAGGAGATGGTGGTGGGGTTCCGCAAACGGATCTTCCTATTCCAGTGATTCCTGAAGAAGCGGTTGAGGCTCCGGTGAAACCTGTAGAGGATCGCCAAGAAGATAGCTCGAACGCATAATTGAAAGTTTATGATAGACAGCGCTACTTCCTTGAAGTAGCGCTGTTTTTGTATAATACTAGGAAGAAATGAATACGAAACACGTGACCCCAAAAGAGACGATGCTGAAAAAAATTCGTCAGGCTCTCTTGGTTAAGAAAGATAATCCAAATCCTCAATTTGAGGATAGTCCGCTGTATAAGCCGGAGGAAGAGGATATGGATATTGTCTTTGCCCGCGAACTGAGCGCAATAGGAGGCAATTTTATCTATTGTGATGGAGAGCTTTCCTTGGTAGAGCAATTGATTGCCTTAACAGAAGAGCAAAAAATAAAAAATATATATACTTGGGAGAAAGGCTTACAACATCTGCTGGGACAGTATGGATTTCCAATTAAAACAAGTGAGGAGGAATTTGAATCTGCCGATGCTGGAATTACTTCCTGTGAATTGTTAATCGCTAGAAATGGCTCTATTCTAATCAGTAGTGGCAATGCTTCTGGCAGAAGACTCTCCATATATCCTGCAATACATATTGTTATTGCCAAAGCTTCTCAACTAGTCATGGATTTAAAAGATGCTTTATCTTTTGTAGAGGCAAAATACCAGGGACGTATACCATCTTTACTCTCTACGATTACAGGTCCTAGCCGGACTGCTGATATCGAAAAGCAAGTCGTTATGGGCGCACATGGACCTAAATTTTTATATGTATTTTTATTAGAAGACAGATTCTAACCTATTTATATGCTTCAACAATTTTTATTTTATACGCCTGTAGCGAGTTTAATTTTTATAATTACGATTGCTACGAGCATCTATGTATTTTCTAACCCATCTTGGTTTGGAAGATTGATGTTATATCCATATGGGATCGCTAGACAACGTCAGGTATATACCCTTATCACTTCCGGTTTAATACATAAGGATTGGGGCCATCTATTATTTAATATGATAACGTTCTATTATTTTGGATTTGGATTAGAACGTTTATTAGCTGAGTTAAGCAGTTGGGGACATCTTCAATTTGCGTTAATTTATATGATCAGTTTAATCTTATCAGATATACCCACGATTATACAGCACAAAAATAACCCTTCTTATGCGAGTCTGGGAGCTTCAGGAGCGATTTGTGCGGTCTTATTTTCGTATATCTTATTCGACCCAAAGATGATGTTAGGTATATTTATGATTATTCCTATGCCAGCTTGGATTTTCGGGATCCTCTTTTTAGCTTATTGTATGTGGGCTTCCAAAAGAAGTTCAGATGGAATTAATCATGATGCCCATCTTTTTGGAGCACTATCCGGAATGTTGATTACTATAGTATTATATCCCTGGATTATCAGACATTTTATCTCTCAATTCTAAGGAATATAAGAGCTTAATTGGGCCTCTTAATCAGATATTAAGAGGCCCAATGTTCTCTATCCAAACTTCGAAAATGTATGGCTTCGGCAATATGAGCGGCATGGATATGCTCTGAAGATTCCATATCTGCTATGGTTCTAGCGACTTTTAGAATACGATCATATGCACGTGCGGATAAGGCTAACTTATCCATGGCTTTCTTCAATAATTGATGGCTCTGACTATCAATCTGACATAACTCTCTGACCAGTTGACTATTCATCTGGGCATTCGTAAAGATATGTTCTAAGTCGGTAAAGCGCTTTTGCTGTAATTCCCGACATCTACTGACACGCGTACGAATCGTACTGCTCCTTTCTGGGCTCTCTGAGTCTGTCAATTCATCGAATAATACCGGACTTACTTCTATATGTAAATCTATTCGATCTAAAAGGGGGCCTGATATTTTACTAAGATAACGTTGTACGAGTAAGGATCCACAGCTGCAGGTCTTTTCCGGATGATTATAAAAGCCACAGGGACATGGATTCATGGCGGCGACAAGCATAACAGCTGCAGGATATACAATGGTTATACGGGTTCGGGAAATGCTAATTTCTCTATTTTCCAAAGGCTGCCTTAAGACTTCAAGTACAGATCGCTTAAATTCAGGCAGCTCATCCAAAAATAAAATACCATTATGGGCCAATGAGATTTCTCCAGGCTGCGGATGGCTACCGCCGCCAATTAAGGCGACATCTGAGATGGTATGATGTGGAGAACGGAAGGGGCGTTGGACAAGCAAAGAAAAGTGAGCCGGGAGCTTGCCGACAATAGAATGTATACTCGAAGTCTGAATAGACTCCTCAATCGTCAATGGGGGTAAGATGCTTGCAATACGTTTGGCAAGCATACTTTTTCCCGATCCTGGGGGTCCGATTAAAATAATATTATGCCCTCCTGAGGCAGCGATTTCTAGAGCTCTCTTCACATTTTTTTGACCTTTTACATCTGCAAAATCTGCTTCATATGGATTTTTATACTGTTGAAACTCCTGTTTAAGATTAATTTTAACCCTTTTTAAGGGGCCTTGATTATTGAAAAATTCAATCAGTTCTTTTAATGATTTTACACCATATACCC
>DAIQRP010000036.1:6328-10334 GCA_036786125.1 Sphingobacterium sp. | reverse complement strand
GTTCCTTCTGAGCTTGAATAGCGACAGAAAGCGCTCCTCGAATAGGTTTTATAAATCCATCTAAAGAAAGTTCCCCCAATATAATATAGTCTTTTAAATAGCGGGCATTTAGCTGTCCTGAGGAAGCTAAAATCGCAATGGCAATCGGAAGATCATAGGCAGAACCTTCCTTGCGCAGATCGGCTGGAGCTAGATTGACCACTATTTTTTGTCTCGGCATATGATATCCTGCAGCCTGAATTGCAGTTTCTATACGGCGTAAACTTTCTTTTACCGCATTATCCGGTAGCCCGACGATATAATAATGAAGACCAGGGACAATAATCACTTCAATAGTGATGGTGGTAGAAGTAATTCCGGAAAGTGCAGCGGCATACGTTTTAATGAGTAATCCCATAATAATTACTTATTAGTTAGCTTATTAAAATTACAAAATATGAATTATCATTCCTATTTAAATTTTACTATAGAACGGCAGGCTGGCATATGGCAGGATAAGCCTGTCCGAATACTCCGGCTCATGCGACATAAAGGCATTCTATAAAATCTTAATAAAAGCATAAAATTATTGAAATACAGTAAAATTTTGGATTGAATATAATTTTATTTAAGAGATTGATATATAGTAAGTTGATCTTGATTTAAGTCTTAAAAAAGGCTTTTTATAGCAGGAATTTATCCAGATTAATATTTTTATTTTTAAGCGAAATATAGTATATTAATGCATGGAATAGCGCTCTAGTCTATTTTTATGAAAAATTAACTTCTTTTGGCAAACGATTTGCTACCTCAGTTGTTATAAAAAGGAAAGCTAGGCTAAAGCTTTCCAATATTGAATCAAGTATTAATTAAAACTTCAATAAGATGAACGATAATTCAAAAGTAGTAGTTGCATTATTAGCAGGGTTAGCAGCAGGAGCTGCATTGGGTATTCTATTTGCACCAGACAAAGGTTCAGATACACGTGATAAATTAAATGATTCATTAGCGGATTTAAAAGATGCCATCAAAGAGCGTGCGGAAGATCAAGTGGATCAATTAAATGATCTGAAAGATAAAATCGTTTCTACTATTAAATCTAAAGTAGGTAAAGCGGAAGAATTTATCGATGACGAGATCACAGAGCATGCATAAGCATTAATATAGTTGTCGTAGACAATTGTATTCAAATATAAATCATTCAAATAGGGCAGCCTTAAGTTGCCCTATTTAATAAAACAATATATGCATGGAAGAAGAAAAATTCTCACTTAGTGGTACGTTTCAAAAAAGTAAAGAATATTTAGATTCTCAGCTTAAACTACTTCAATTAAAAACAATAGAGCGAGGTTCGCGATTAATTGCAAGTTTGATTGTAGATGCAACCAAATTAGTTTTTGCGCTTCTTGTTATTTTCTTTTTATGCTTATCCTTAGGCTTTTATTTAGGAGAAGTTTTTGGTAGTAATGCCTTAGGATTTTTAGCTACGGCCGGAATATTCTTAGTGATCATAGGTATTATCTCTCTATTAGAAGAATCTCTAGAACGCAAATTTATGGATTTATCCATACGCAGAGTATTAAGAAGATGGAATGATGAATCTGAAGAAGAGGAAAAAAAAGATGAAGAAACACAGTAAAATTAATAATCTTGGAGAACTTCAAGCAGAAATTGCGCGGTTAAAGCAATTGAAGTTTGAGCAGGAGGGTTATTTAAAAGACCAATTTACCTTATTAAATCATAAACTGCAAGCACCCAAACGTATTTTTAATGCTGTGGTCTCAAATATTCCAGGAGTAGATTTAGTACAGGGATTATTGAGTTCTAGTATCAAACCTTCGGGCTTAAAGTCTGGAGAAAACTCTTCCGATTGGATGACGAAGATTTTTCGTGTCGGCCTGCCCTTTGTGATGAATAAATTTTTCTTAAAACGTGCCGGTTTTTTGAAGAAGATACTTGTGCTTTTACTTTCTGAACAAGCTGCAGGACAGTTGAATCAGGATAAGATGTCAGGTCTTATAGGCAAGTTAACCAACTTTATCAAGCCTAAGAAAAGTAAAAAAGTTAAGAAGGAAAGTTCCCTCTTAACAGAAGAAAAAGAGGATGAATTTGGAATTCCTCCTTATAGCGAAACCTATTAATTAGGTTAACAATCAATACCCTATCATTTTTTCATCTATAAGTTATTGATAACTGCAAATTTAAGGTTATTTTTGTAGCATATTAATTTGAAATGGGCAAGGATAAATTAAGGAAATTTGCTGAGATAGCAACTTTTGATAATGTCGTTGAACTGGATGCTGGTAAAGCGCTGAAAGGACAATGGGCAGAAAAACATTTTGGAAATACAAATCCTATTGTGTTAGAATTAGCTTGTGGTAAAGGGGAATATACCGTGAACCTGGCGAAGTTATTTCCAGAAAAAAACTTTATAGGCGTAGACTATAAAGGAAATAGAATTTGGAGAGGTGCTAAAACAGCATTAGAAGAAGGAATTACCAATGTAGGTTTCTTACGTATTCAAATTGAAACGATTTTAGAACATTTTGAAGAAAATGAAATCTCGGAGATTTGGATAACATTTCCAGATCCTCAACCTCAAGATAGTAGAGAAAAGAAACGTCTGACTAACCCTAAATTCTTAGAACGTTATAAGTTGATTTTAAAACCAGAAGGTTTTATGAATTTAAAAACGGATAATGATGGTTTTTATGCGTACACCATAGAACAGATTGAATTACAACAATTGCAGAAAGTGGTCGAAACAACAGACTTATATGCTTCAGATTTAGTCGATCAGGTATTAGCGATAAAAACCTATTACGAACGTAAATATTTAGCAGTCGATAAAAATATCAATTATGTAAAATGGTCCTTCCAGCTTGCATAAAAATAATCTTTAGGCACTTTTAAGTGCCTTTTTTTATACCCTAACCTAATCTTTTATGAAACATTCATTATTCACCTTGCTGTCTATATGCTGCATTTCTTTTGCATCAGGGCAGGAAAAAGTCATTCAGCAAATTCACGCTGAAGTGGAGCGACATACAGAGGCCTATACCCAATTAGCAGATATAACCTCCAGTATAGGGCATCGCTTAACAGGTTCTGAAAATGGAAGACTCGCGGAACAATATGTCTATAACCTGCTCAGGTCTTATGGCTGTGAGGTGAGATTCCAAGAATTTGAAGTAGAAAGCTGGAAACGTATTTCATTAAACCTATCTATTGCCGGAAAACCCATAGAGTCTGTGGCCCTTGCGCATTCCCCTGTGCAAGCGGATGTTCAGGCAGAACTTATCGATATGGGCAATGGAACAGAAACAGACTATACGCAGGATATTGCAGGAAAGATCGCCGTAGTTTATTTAGGTGTACTGCCGAATTCCAAAGCTGGAACTCCCTATTTGCATCGCTCTGAAAAGACTAAAATTGCCTTAGATCATGGGGCTTCAGGTGTTATATTTATCAATACGGTCAAGGATAATGTATTACTTACAGGAACTGCTTCAGTTACTGGGAGTCTAATTACTGCTCCTGCAATCTGTATAGGACTGGAGGATGGCCTAGCATTAAAGGAACAGTTAAAAACTACTGCCGCATTTGCACATATCCAGATGGAAAATTTTTCAGGCTTGATTAAGGCTCGAAATGTGATTGCTACTTTTCAAGGTAAAGGGCTTCCTCAGGAGAAAATAGTGGTAGGTGGACATTTAGATAGCTGGGATCTGGCTACTGGAGCTATAGATAATGGAATCGGCTCATTTGCGGTGATAGATATGGCTAGAGCATTTAAAAAATTGAAATTAAAACCGTTAAGAACGGTGGAGTTTGTATTATTTATGGGCGAGGAGCAAGGCCTATTGGGTTCTAAAGCCTACTTAAAAGCAGCTGAAGCCACTGATGAGATAAAACAAATACGGTTTATGTTGAATTATGATATGACCAATGCGCCTACGGGCTTTTCTACGACACGAAAAGAGATGGAGCCCTTATTGACACATTGGGGAACGCTTTTCCAAAAGTA
>DAIQRP010000036.1:0-6318 GCA_036786125.1 Sphingobacterium sp. | reverse complement strand
TTAAGAATGCGAATTCCTATGGAGCGGGATTGCATAGCGATCATCAACCTTTTATGTTAGCAGGAATTCCTACAGGTGGTGCTGCAGGGGGGAAACTACCCAATTCTGCAGGCCTTTATTATCATTCGGATGGAGATAATTTTAATTTAGTTGATCGAGATGGCTTAAAATATACAGTAGAAAATGGTCTTGTGCTGACCTACCTACTTGCAAACGAAAAGAATCTACCCGTACAGCGATTTACCTCAGAAGAAATTAAGACCTTTTTGGAGCAAGCGAATCTAAAAGAGCCTTTAACTATCTCTGGGGAGTGGATATGGAATTAAAGCATAAAAAAAGAGGTCAATATTGACCTCTTTTTTTTAAGCTTCCTCCTGAACTTTTGGAGGGAAGTTTTTATGTTTTCTTTTGGAAATCTTTTCTATATTAACCGGTTGTGGAACTTTTACATAATAGCCCGTACCATCATAGGTACGTTTATTTGGAGCTTCCATACAGGCTGTAGAGCAACATCCTTCTAATGCCGTACCACATTCATCACATTGTGTGAAATGTTCATTACATACAGGATTAGCACAGTTAATCATTTTTGGAGTAACTTTACCACAGTTTCTACAGGTCGATACAATTTCTGGATTTATGGTATTCACATCTACAGTTACGCGATTATCAAATACATAACATTTACCCTCAAAATCTTCTCCTCCAACTTCTTTACCATATTTGATAATTCCGCCATGTAATTGATATACATCCTCGAAGCCTTCCTTAAGTAATAAGGCAGAGGCCTTTTCACATTTAATACCTCCCGTACAGTAGGTTAAGATTTTCTTACCTTTATACTGCTCTAATTCTTTAATTTTTTCGGGAAATTCACGGAAGTTTTCAATATCTAAACGTACGGCATTTTTGAAATGACCTACATTATGCTCATAGTTAGAACGTACATCTAATACAACCACATCTTCTTGATCTTTCATGGCCAAAAAGTCCTTAGGCTCTAAATGAATTCCAGTTTCTTTATTCGGATTGATAGTTTTAGGATCGCGTAGACCTGAATGTACAATTTCTTCTTTATAACGACAGTGCATTTTAATAAAAGAAGGCTCTTCTACATCATCAATTTTAAAATCAGTCTTTGCAAAACGAGGGTCTGCATGTACAGCTTTCATATATGCTTCACAAGACTCTTTTGTTCCGGATACGGTACCATTTAATCCTTCATCAGCAACGATAATACGGCCTAGCAGGTTAAGCGATTTACAAAATTCTAAGTGATCTGCAGCAAATTGTTCTGCATTTTCGATAGGACTGTAGCAATAGTACAGTAGTGTTTGATAGTTTGCCATAAATATTGATACCGCTGCAAACGGCGTTAAATGTAAAATATTACGCTACAAAGATAGCAAAAATCTTTTTTTAGGCGATTTGATTCTGATCACTTTTTTATCAGAGGTGTTAAAAGGTGTTCTAATCCATTTAACTTAATTTCATATAGACTGCCGAGTTGAACGCCTAATTTGCCTGAAGGAAATCCTTTGGCATGATACCAGACCAGGTAAGGTTCAGGAAGATGGCATAGGCGAATACCCTTATATTTACCATAAGGCATACGGGTATTAGCGAGTTCTACTAAGATTTCGGGATTAAACATTAATCTTGGGTTTTACCGTTTTTAATTCTATAGATAAGTAATCGCAGGGCTATCAGGGCATGATTCCATAAATTAGGAATAAAACCATAGTGTTTTTTAAATATTTCATACCGTTCTTTCAGACTTTGTTTATGTCTTTTTTGGGACATTCCTCCCACCAGATAGCGGGCGACATAGAGGTGTGTATTACAAATGCTATTGGCTTTCTTAGCCGCTTTAATCACCCAATCGATATCGGAAGAAAGTTGGTATTGTCGGTCATAAGGACAGGTAATCTCTCGTTTGATATAAATCGCTTGATGGCAGATATTCATACCATATTTAAAGCCCTTCCAGGTAAAATGCTCAGGGCTTTGATGCCTTCTGTCTCCAATAATCTGTCGGTCTTCATTAATTAATTTGGTCTCTCCATAATAAATATCCGCATTCGGAGATTGAGAAAATACTTTTTCCACTGTAGAATCCTCCATAAATTCATCTCCAGAATTTAGGAATAATACATAATCTCCCTTTGCTTTAGCCAAGCCTTTATTCATCGCATCATAGATCCCTTGGTCTTTTTCAGAAATTAGGATATCGATATGTTCTTGATATTTGTGGATGACTTCTATTGTCCCATCATTAGAAAGACCATCGACGACAATATATTCAATATGCGGATAGGTTTGTTTGACTACAGAAGAAAGGGTATATTCTATATCTCTAACATTATTATAAACGATAGTGATAACGGATAATGTGGGCTTAAACACGATTTATTTTTTGAATTTATTTAACTTATTAATCAGGAATTTCTTCCCTCTATTCCATAACGATCCTTTGCGATGGGCATAAAAATATTTTATTGTCTGAAAGGCTAATGGATTTTCGGCTATAGTCTCCGGAAAGTACCGTATAGGCTTTTCTGCAAGAGTAACATCATATGTTTTTTCTATATCTGAATGGGTTCCTGAGCCGTCAGTACCTATATTTTTACACATAGACGTACCGGGATACAAAACTAAACCATTTTTCTTAAATACAGAAGCATACCAGCGGATAGCCCAGGAATTAATCTTCCCCGCTTTTAGTTCTTGAACCTGTTTCCAAAAGTTTTCCTTTCCTTCAATACTAAATTGATAGATATCTTCTGCCGTAAAATCTTGCGTTAAGGCTTCTATATCGGCATTAAAATATTGCCAGGCACGATCCCAGGTTGCCCATCCCCAACTATTGGCCACGCGAAAGAAAAAGGATTCGTCCAGCTGATCGATACCCTGTACAGGATACATATAACCTGCTATCTGCATGACTTTTTCCTGCGTTTTATATTTTTCTAAAGCGTCATTAAAATAGGTTAAAGCATAAGTGGAAGTTTGTAGATCATCTTCGAGCACGATAATCTTTCCATGTTTTTTGACCACAGCGCTGACTCCATCGATAATATTTTTCGCTAGGCCCCAATTTTCCTTGCGCTTTATAATGGTCACAGATTTAAACTTCCATTTTTGTTGTATCACTTGATCGACCGCTTCCACCAAAGGGATATCGGAATCTTTCTTTGCCGCATCGGCATAAATATATAGATCGGTATCCGAAGCCAGCTTATTTTCTGCTAGAGATTTTAAGGTATTTAGCGTATGTGCAGGCCGATTATAAACAAATAATATAACCGGTGCTAGGGATTGATGATTCATGTTAAATAGCTAAGCAGTTTTGACTTTTATAAAATACGGAAGTGGATTTATAATGAATAGCACCAATGGCAATACCGGAAAATGGAATATGTCTAAATCCCTGAGCAATTAAAAAATCGATAGCCTCCTGATATTTTGGGCGCTCCGAATCGTCTAATATAATTACTCCACGCTCTGAAAGGGCATGTATGGCTAATTTACAACATTTCACACGTTCTCTTCCATCAATTATAATTAAGTCAAATTTACTATCTTCTTTGGATAATGCCGTAGCATAGGTCCCATTTTCTAAAGGAATATGTTTAAGCGTAACATTCTGAGGCATTTGATTTTTTACCCGCTGATACCAGTCTTTATTATGTTCGACAGAAACAATAGATTGTACGATTGTGGAATAATAAAGTGTGGAATTGCCCGCACCATATTCAAAAATCTTAAAATCCGATTGCAATCTTCCATGTAAAAAGTCTAAGAAGGAGTAGGTCAGCCAAGGAATGGGTTTACCATCTGCGGATAAGGCTTCCTTAGCCTTATAGGATTGAATCCAACCCTGATCGACGAAATAACCTTTTACAGCTAATGAAAGTAATCCTTTGGTGAGTCTAAAATGAAGTAAATCTGAAAATTTCCCCGTTATTTTCATAAAATTGTAAGCTTATAGCTTAAACTTACAATTTATTTTTTTAATTTTTTGATTATCAGTTGTATAATATTTATAAAAAATAAGGAGCGAAGCAATAGATATCCTTGACTTCGGGTTTTCGAAAATAGGAGTAAGGAGAAGCCGGCCACAAAATACGCGATTAAGGTAGAATATGCTGCTCCCAACATCCCAAACTTAGGGATTAATATATAATTTAAGACAATATTAGTCAGGGCCCCTAAGCAGGTTCTAAATAAGGAGATATTCGTTAATCCTTCTGCAATTAAATACTGTCCCGATGCCGTGGCAAGAAATGTAAACACTCCGGCCCAAATATGAATTTGAAGAATATGATAACCTTCATAAAATTCCGGTTTATAGAAGTATGCATAGAAATAAGGAGCAATTAGGGTAGTCACCAGCGCTATAGTAACTGAAATAACGGCCATTAAATCATAGAGCTGACTCAGTCTTTTTATATATTGTTCAGGCTTATTTTTCCTAAAGCCCATAATCGCAGGAAATAGGGAAGTGCTAATGGCAACAGGAATAAAATACCAACTTTCACTTAAAGTGACTACGGTTGTATAGATACCTAATGGAGCTGTTCCTAACATGGAGCCAATCATTAACTGATCGATCTTCATATAAAGGCTAATAAATATAGCTGAAAAGGCTAGGGGCCAACCGATTTTTAATAAGTCTTTGGCAACGCTAGCATCATACTTCCAGTTCCAGACCGACTTTCCTTGTTTCTGATATAAAACTAAGTATCCTACAGAAAGAAAAAGGGCGTCGGCAACTAACATCCATATGAAATAATCAATAGGAGCCTGAGCGAGTATCAGTATAAATTTTATGAGTGCTGAGATGATATTTCCACCCACCTGCACCAGCATAATTTTTTTCCCCTGAATAGTCGATTGAAAAAAACTATCAATGATATTGACGGATTGTATAATACAGATTAATGATACAATACCGACTTGCTGTAAGGAGGCTGCTAAAGGTTGACTCGAATGTTGTGCTACGAGAATATATACGAAGTATATTAAAGGCAGCGCTATAAAACCAGCGACAAGGCGCATGCGGAATGCGGAACCTAAGAGTACATTTTCCTTCTCTGGATGTTGTAATAATTGCCGAGTTACCAGACCGTCGGTACCCAAAGTTATTGCACCAATAAAAAAGGAAAGAAAAGCTAAGGGATAGTTTAATGTTCCGTTTAAGCTAGAACCTAAATAATTAGGTAATGCAAAAGCGGTAATGAGCATCTTTATAAATAAAGAACCTACACGAGCGAGCATAAGCCAGCCTGTATTTTTTAGATATTTATCAAAGGCTTCAGGATTAAAGCCCGGTAATGCTGGTAATTTCATCTATGCAAACCTAATCAATTTTGCTGAATAGGTCTGCATGAGGCTTAAAAATATTAAACGAGTTTTATTACTTCTTTAAAGTCTTTTAGTGCCGGATGGGAGGGGTCTAAATCCGTAATTAAATAGCTGGCATCACGCATAGGTGCTACTTTCATTTTTTGAACGGAATTTAATTTTTCCGCAATACTTAATACAGCGACTTTGCTAGAGCATTTAATCATAGCTCTTTTAATCTGAACAACTTCCCAATCGGAGTCTGTAATTCCATCTTCAATAGAAATACTATTGGTTCCTAAAAGACATAAGTCTACCTTAATGTCGGCTAGTTCATTTGCGACCTGTGCTCCGGACACAATATTCGTATTTCTGGAAAGTTTCCCTCCTATTAATATAACCTCTAAATTCGGTTTTTCAGCTAATTCTAAAGCGACTAAAGGGCTGATGGTAAAGAATGTACATTGTAAACTATCTGGAACCAAACGGGAAAGTTCTATCATGGTGGTACCTCCACCTACGAGAACGGTCATCCCATTTTGAATTAAGTTCATGGTCTTTTTAGCAATCTCTTTTTTAGATTCTTTAGCATAGACATTTCCGTCTTGAAATGGAAATTGAAAAGATTTAGAGAGGGCTCCTCCATAAACTTTTAATACTTTGCCATTTTCTGCTAATTCGTTTAAATCACGACGTATCGTATCTTCAGATACATTAAGCTGTACACTTAAATCAGATGATAATACTTTATTATGTATGTTGATTTGGTGTATGATAAACGCCTGTCTTTCCTCTTTTAACATAATTTTTAAAACGGTTTATTATTGAGATGTAAAGTCCTAAAGTAATAAATCAATTTAGCAATTTGAAAAAAATATTGCTAATCTTTCGCTTTGGGCTTAAAGCGTGGCGTAAAGCCTTTGGGTTTTGGAGCTGTAGCTTCTGGCTCTTGAGCTTGCTGAACAGGGCCTG
>DAIQRP010000242.1:703-1907 GCA_036786125.1 Sphingobacterium sp. | reverse complement strand
AAGTAATACTTAGACTCTTTTTTTTTTTTGACTTTCAGATATTACTTAAGCTCTTGATAAGCCTGTCCTATATTTTGAAATAAGAAAGCCCATTTGTCCGTCTGCTCGGCAATAATCATCGCTGTAGACTTCCCTGCCCCATGTCCAGCATTGGTATCAATACGAATCAAAACCGGATTATTTCCACGGTGATATTCCTGTAGACGTGCGGCAAATTTAAAGGAATGCGCCGGTACTACACGGTCGTCATGATCTGCTGTAAATACCAGTGTTGCTGGATAGGATACTCCTTCTTTAAGCGCATGATATGGGGAGTAGGTATGCAGGTAGTTAAACATCTCCTGATTATCATCCGAAGTCCCATAATCAAAAGCCCAGCCCGCTCCAGCGGTAAATTTATGATAACGCAGCATATCCAATACACCAACTGCAGGAAATGCGACTTTAAATAATTCTGGACGCTGAGTCATCGCAGCTCCGACTAAAAGACCTCCATTAGAGCCTCCTGAAATTGCTAATTTCTCCGAGGAAGTATACTTCTCCGCAATCAGATATTCCGCAGCGCCAATGAAATCATCAAACACATTTTGTTTCTTAAGTTTTGTGCCTGCCAAATGCCAGTTTTCTCCATATTCACCCCCTCCCCGAAGATTGGCTACAGCATATATGCCGCCTTGCTCTAAAAGAATAATATTACTTGGAGAAAAGGAAGGAGTAAGACTCACATTAAAACCTCCATATCCATATAATACTGTCGGATTGGTTCCGTCTAAGCTGATGCCCTTTTTATAGGTAATAATCATCGGAACGGAAGTGCCATCTTTAGATGTATAGAAAACTTGTTTAGATTCATAAGCTGAAGGGTCGAATGCAATACCCGGCTTTTTATAAATTTCTGATTTCCCTGTCTCTATATCATATTTAAAGGAAGTACTTGGATAGATATAAGAAGTATAGGTATAATACAAAGTCTTGTCTTTTAACTCGGCATGAAAACCATAAGCTGTGCCTATTCCTGGCAATTCAATTTCCCGCTCTTTCTTCCCGTTACGGTCAAACTGGAATACCTTTGAACTGGCATCTTTAAGATAGGTGGCAAATAACTTTCCACCTCCTGTAGAGACATCCAGTACCTCTTTGGTCTCCGGAATCAGATCCTTCCAATTTGAAGGTACTGGATTTTTAGCATCCACGGTAACCAAAC
>DAIQRP010000242.1:0-679 GCA_036786125.1 Sphingobacterium sp. | reverse complement strand
GAGCATCTAATTCGGTATAGATAAATAACTTTTCCCCATCGTTATCCACAATATGATGATTCTTATTTTGATTCGAAACTACGGCTACAAATTCCGCTCCCGCCTGTGTTAAATCTTTAATATACAATTCATTTCCAGAAGTGGTATTCGCGGCTGAAATAATTAAATAACGTTCATCTTCAGTTACCGAGGCCGAGATATAACGTTTCGGAAATGTAGGACCTCCAATAATTAATTGGTCTTTCGCCTGATCTGTATTTAAAGTATGAAAATAGACTTTATGCTGATCCGTTAATCCCGAGAGCGCAGATCCTTCCTTAGGTTTATCATAGGAACTATAATAGATCCCCTGATTACCCTGCCAAGCGATATCTGAGAACTTCACATCCTTTAGGGTCTGACCTACGGGACTTTTATCTTTGGTATTAATAACGACTAAACTTGTCCAATCCGAACCTCCTGCGGAGATCTGATACGCTAATAAAGAACCATCTTTACTAAAGCTCATCCCTGCTAAGGAGCTGGTCCCATCATTGGAGAATTTATTCGGATCTAAGAATAACTCTTCTTTCTCGGAGCCTTTCGCTTTACGGTATAAAATAGACTGATTTTGCAATCCATCATTTTTAAAGAAATAGATATAATCCCCCTTTTCAAATGGAGCGGAAATTTTCTCATA
>DAIQRP010000035.1:18010-25750 GCA_036786125.1 Sphingobacterium sp. | reverse complement strand
CCTGTGAATGATTACGGAAGTTCAACAACCATTTACTTTTTCGATAAAAGCAAGGCTTTCCCCAGCAGTTTATCTATCGATACTCCACATTTTGATTCGAAGTTATATCATCCAATTAATATTGTGAAAGTTCGGGGACAGCAATAAGACTAACGACATAAACAAAAAGCGCCATTCATAGTATGAATGGCGCTTTTTATGTTGGATATCTTAATATCGTCGATTAACCGCGGCTATTATAGTTAGGCGCTTCTTTGGTAATTGAAATATTATGTGGATGAGATTCACGAAGACCAGCTCCCGTGATACGAACGAATTGCGCTTCTTGTAATTTTGCAATTGTGCCAGCTCCACAGTATCCCATAGATGCGCGAAGTCCACCGATATACTGATAGACAACCTCTGCTAAGGTACCTTTATAAGGTACACGACCTACAATACCTTCGGGTACTAATTTTTTAATATCGGCCTCTACATCTTGGAAATAACGGTCTTTAGATCCTTTTTCCATGGCTTCGATAGAACCCATACCACGGTACGATTTAAATTTACGTCCTTCATAAATAATCGTTTCCCCTGGAGCTTCTTCTACTCCAGCGAATAGTGAACCGGCCATAATGGTATCTGCACCTGCAGCAATAGCTTTTGCAATATCACCGGTCTGTTTGATACCTCCATCAGCAATTACAGGCACACCTGTACCTTTTAATGCTTTAGAAACTTCATATACAGCATATAATTGAGGTACACCTACCCCAGCAATAATACGTGTCGTACAGATAGAACCTGGACCGATACCCACTTTTACGGCATCAGCACCTGCTGCTGCTAAATCTCTTGCTGCTGCTGCTGTTGCGATATTACCGATAATAACCTGAAGGTCTGGATAATGTTGTTTTACTAGTTTTAATTTTTCAATAACACCTTTTGAGTGACCATGAGCGGTATCAATAGTAACCACATCAACTCCTGCTTTCACTAAAGCATCTAGACGTTCTAAGGTATCTGCTGTAACCCCTAAAGCAGCTCCTACTAATAAACGGCCATGAGAATCTTTAGCTGCATTGGGATAATGTTTATATTTTTGAATGTCTTTAAAAGTAATTAAACCTTTTAAAACACCCGACTGATCCACTACAGGTAATTTTTCAATTTTATGGTTTTGAAGAATCTCTTCTGCTTGAATTAAGTTGGTTCCTTCTGGAGCTACGACTAAGTTATCTTTAGTCATTAATTCAAAAATAGGAAGAGACATGACTTTTTGGAAACGTAAGTCCCGGTTAGTTACAATTCCTACTAACTTGCCGGCTTCATCAATAATGGGAATACCTCCAATTTTATGATCACGCATAATTTTAAAGGCATCACCTACGGTTGCGGATTGCAATAAAGTTACTGGATCTTGAATCATCCCCGATTCTGAACGTTTAACTTTACGCACTTCTGCAGCTTGTTCTGCAATAGTCATGTTTTTGTGTAACATACCAATACCGCCCGCTTGTGCGATAGCAATAGCTAAATCAGCACCCGTAACTGTATCCATAGCTGCAGAAACTAATGGAATATTTAATTTGATTTTTTTAGTCAAGAAAGTACTTGTGTCTACTTCGCGAGGTAATATTTCAGAATAAGCTGGGATTAATAATACGTCGTCGTAGGTAAGTCCTTCTGCTACGAATTTTTGTGGATCTAATTGCATGGCAAATATGTATTGGAGTTATTATTTGCCGGACAAAATTAAAAAAAAATATTGAAATATAAAATTTTCCATTAATAATGTCAAATATTTAACAGTAATTTAACAAATAAAATTTTTATTGAAATTCAAACATAATTTAATTTCAGCTGTTGTATAGTCAAAAGGCCATAATTTAGGTTTTTTTAACATTTAATCTGGGGATAATAATTTTTTGGTATGCTAATTGTTTAATATCCATCAAATAACCCAAACTAATTAATAATTAAAAATTAACTATATACGTATGAAAAAGATCTTACTTTCTTTATCAGCAGCAGTAGTCTTAGCGTTAGGCGCTCAAGAAGCAAAAGCTCAAACTCCTTACAAATCAGCAATCGGTATTGTATTCGATGGTTATGATGGATCCAATGTTGGTATACAGTACAAAACAGCAATCTCAGCAGTTACTGCGGGACAATTAAATGTAGGTTTTGGAGATCATTTCGTAACCTTAGGAGCAGATTGGCAATATGAAAGATCTATCCGTGGAGCTGAAGGTTTAGCTTGGTATGCGGGTGTTGGAGCTTTAGTAGCTATCCCAACAAGTGATGGTTTAAAAACTGGTTTTGGATTACGTCCTCAAGTTGGTTTAGAGTGGAAACTTCCTACAGTTCCATTTGGTCTACACTTAGATTACAAACCATACTGGCGCTTAAATAACAATTCAAACTTTAGTGGCGATGGATTTACTATCGGTGTTAAATATGTTTTAAGATAATTCCCAATAAAAATTCAAGAAAAAAAGGCTAGCAGCAATGTTAGCCTTTTTTTTGTTTCAGCCGATTAGTTTTCAATAAATTAAGCTTAATAAAATAAATTAATTCAAAAAAAAGGTAACTTTCAGGCATTATTCTCAAAAATATAAGGTAATATTACAAGCGATATACTACAGAGTAGTAAGCATTATAAAAAATTTTATACCTTTGCCATTCTTGGTAAAAGGAGTTTTTTTTTATTAAATAGGAGCGAATTATAAATTATACACATAAATATCAAACTAATACACTAATAACAGACAATGCAAGGTAAAGGGCTGATTAAATTTTTGGTAATAGCGGTATCCATAGCGTGCCTTTATTCCCTATCATTCACTTTTGTAACCCGCAAAGTTGAAAAAGATGCTGAATCATATGCCAAAGGTGACATGGCTAAAGAGAAAGCATATTTGGATTCTATTGCCGGAGAAGTTGTTTATAACTTGGGCTTCGCAAAATTCACTTACAGAGAGGCTAAAGCTAACGAATTAGCGTTAGGCTTAGACTTAAAAGGTGGTATGAACGTAACCATGGAAATCTCCTTAGAGGAATTAGTTCGTAACTTAGCGAACAATCCTAAAGATGAGAAATTCAATGAAGCGTTAGCGAATGCGTTAAAAGAAAGCAAAACAAGTCAAAAGACTTTTGTGAGCTTGTTTATAAACCAATACAAAGCTTTAGGTGGTTCAACTCCACTAGCAACATTTTTCGCGACAAAAGATAACGCTTCTTTAATCAAAGCTGGTAGTTCAGATGCGGAAGTTGAACGTTTCTTACAACAAGAAGCTGACAACGCTATCGATAACTCCTACAAAGTATTACGTACGCGTATTGATAAATTCGGTGTAGCATCTCCAAATATCCAAGTTCAACAAGGTACTAACCGTATCTTAATTGAATTACCTGGGGTAAATGATGAGACTCGTGTGCGTAAATTATTACAGGGTTCTGCGAAATTAGAATTCTATGAAACACATGATAACTTCCAAGTTTATCCTTTATTAGAGAATATCAATAAAACTTTAGCCGCTACGTTAAAGTCTACAGCAAGCACTGCTACAGCTACAACTACAACGGCTGACTCTACTCAAAAAGAAGAAAACTTATTAGCAAGTTTAGGTGCAGGAAAAGCAACAGGAGCTTCAGCAGATTCTTCTGAAGCCGTAGATACAAAAGTAGCTCAAGAGAATCCTTTATTTAGCTTATTAGCTCCTGCGACTTATATGGGCGAAAACCAACAGGTTTCTTTAGCTCCAGGTCCAATGGTAGGTTCTGCTTTATTAAAAGATACTGCAAAAGTTAATGCTTTATTATCTCGTCCAGAGATCCAATCTATTATCCCTGCAAACACCAAACTCTTATGGGCAGTAAAAACGGAAGCTCGTTCTCCAGAACGCCTTTCTTTATATGCTATCCGTCCGACAGGTTTAGAGAATGGTCCGGTATTAACGGGTGATGTTATTACGAATGCCAGAGATGAATTCAATGATCGTAATGAGCCTGTAGTTTCTATGCAAATGAACTCAGAAGGTGCTCGTGACTGGCGTAAAATTACAGCAAAAGCTGCTCAAGCTAGAGAAGCTATTGCTATTGTATTAGATAACGTTGTATATTCAGCTCCAAATGTAAATGAAGAGATCCCTAACGGAAATTCTTCTATCTCTGGTTCTTTCACAGTAGAAGATACTAAAGATTTATCCAATGTATTAAAAGCAGGTCGTCTTCCTACAACAGCAAAAATTGTTGAAGAAGCTATCGTAGGTCCTACTTTAGGACAGGCAGCAATTGATGCAGGGGTAAACTCAGCAATTATTGGTTTAGTTGTTGTATTAATCTTTATGATCGCTTATTACAACCGTGCAGGTTGGGTAGCGAATATCGCAGTAATTTTCAACGTATTCTTTATTATGGGGGTGCTTGCCTCGCTGAATGCCGTATTGACCTTACCAGGTATTGCTGGTATCGTATTGACAATGGGTACAGCCGTGGATGCAAACGTCCTAATCTATGAACGTATACGGGAGGAATTAGGCTTAGGCAAATCCGTGAAGCAAGCAATTGCAGATGGTTATAAACATGCTATGCCTTCGATCTTAGATTCACAGATTACTACATTCTTAGTAGGTATCGTATTATTCTTCTTTGGTTCTGGACCAATTTTAGGATTTGCAACAACCTTAATGGTCGGTATCGTAACCTCATTATTTACGGCAATCTTTATCTCTCGTTTAATTTTCGAGTTTATGTTAGATAAAGATATGAAGATCTCCGTTTCTCATAAATGGTCTGCAAATACATTACGTAATGCAAACTTCCCATTTGTGGCAAAACGTAAGGTATTCTATGGTATCTCTATTGTATTGGTATTAATCTCAGTAGCTTCAATCTTCACCAAAGGATTTAGCTTAGGGGTAGATTTCCAAGGAGGTCGTACTTATACGGTAAAATATGATAAAGCGGTTAACTTAGAAGATGTTCGTCAGAAATTAGATGAAACATTCAACTTAACTACAGAGGTTAAAGTATTCGGTGCTGCTAATCAATTACGCGTAACGACAACTTACCATATCGATGAAACTTCTGATGCAGCAGACAAAGATGTATTAGATAAATTAAATGAAGGTCTATCTAAAGTAGATGCTGCTAACAAACATGAGATTTTATCTTCTCAGAAAGTAGGTCCTACTATTGCGAATGATATTAAATCTAGAGCAATCTATTCAGCGATATTCTCGATTATTATTATTGCGGTATATATCTTAATCCGTTTCCGTAAATGGCAATACTCTATCGGTGCTGCTGTGGCAACGGTACACGATGCGATTATCTTATTAGGTCTATTCTCAATTTTAGATGGTATCGTTCCTTTCTCTTTAGATATTGACCAGCACTTTGTGGCAGCTATTCTAACCGTTATTGCATATTCGGTGAATGATACTGTGGTTGTATTCGATAGATTAAGAGAATTCGTAGCGAAACCAGATGCGTATAAAGAAGACTTTAAGGTGACTGTAGATCACGCTATTAACTCTACCCTTTCTCGTACAATTATTACATCATTAACAATTATCTTCGTTCTTGCTGTATTATTTGTATTCGGTGGTGAAGTTATTAGAGGTTTCTCTTTTGCTATCTTAATCGGTATTATCGTAGGTACTTATTCTTCTATCTTCTTAGCCGCTCCTTCGGTATATGATTTACGTAAAGGAAAGCAGTTAGCTGAAGATGTAAAACCAGAAGTTCAACAAGTAAGACCGTAATACAGTCTTAAATAGATAAAAAAAAGGCTTTCCTAATTAGGAAAGCCTTTTTTTATGAACCTTCATATCACTTTTTATGGATCTATGCCAAGGCTTGCATTCCATGAATAGGTATATTAAGAATTTATTAACTTTTTGATTTTATGCCGTTTATCCTTATGGAATTTTTACTTTTGAGTATTCATAGATTAGTTTAGTAATTGGTTAGTTAAGACATTTAAACTCCCCGCTTAAAGTCTTAAGAACGTTAAAAAAGAAGACACACTTTAACAACGTTAGGTTAAAAGGCTCCCCCATTGTGAGCCTTTTTTTTTATCTCTTGCTATTTAACATAATAAAATAGATTCTTAGTTCGTGATTATTTACAAACTCCATTTGCATTTGATTCTGAATGAAGTTCCGCATAGAGCGGCTTACTAGGAAGGGAGGTTTAGTCTTGTTACTGGCCTGAATACGAATTGCGCTCAGGTTTCTAGCTTAATAAATTCCATCCTTTAATTCTGCCCATAAAAAAAGGTCCTATTGCTAGGACCTTTTTGATATGAGATTTAAAACAACTTAATTAATAAGAGTTTCTTTAACAACCATTTTTAAAGGAGCAGGGATACTCGGTGAAATTACAGTTGAAACAACTGGAATTTTAATACCTTGCACATCGCCATATTCCTCAAAAGTAATTTCCCCAATTTCTGGAGATTTACTTTGTAATTTCAAGCCTGAAGCTACTGAATAGTATTCATTCTGCACATTCCCGTTTACCTCAGCTACAATATGGTAAGCATCTTGACCATTTATCTTTTCTACGCCTTTAAGAGTCAGCGTTGTCGTAGCTTTCAGATAATTTAAATCTGGGAAGATATCCAAAATTTTTAAAAGCGAAGTTTTAGTAGCATCATCTATAGGTTGCTCCTGCCCCATAGCGGTTAAGGCAACTTGATCCCCATTGACAGAAATAATAGATACTGGATTGCCATTTAATAAAGTCTCTTGCTTACCCACTTTATTCGTACGATCTACTTCCGTAATATTCTGGATCGTCATACCTTGAAATGAAGCCTCAGCGACTTGTTTAAACTTATTAATACTCGCTAATTTGGTCTCCCCACCTACTGCAGTTAAGTATTTCTTAACGATATCAGCAGCTGAAAGTTCAATTTTTGATAAATCTTGTTTTACAAATACATCTCCTTCAGTAGTATAATAAGTAATATGTCCAAAGCGGGTTAACTTATCTGCAAACTCATCCGTATTACCGACTACAACAATATGAGCTTGCTCTGGATTAAAATACTTAATTGCCAACTCATTTAACTGATCGACAGTAACGGCATTTAAATTTTTAATATAGTTTTTATAATAATCCTTAGGCAGGTTATTTTTTTCGATATTAATTGCAAAATTAGCTAATGTACTTGGAGATTCTAAAGAACGTCCAAAGTTACCTGTTAGATAAGCTTTAGCCTCTCTTAACTCCTCTTCAGTAATGGTATTTTGCTTAATACGGTTCATTTCCAATACTAACTCATGAATCGCGGAGTCTGTTACTGCAGTACGCACGGAAGCTTCTGCAGATAAGGTAGAAACATAACGATCTGGTGAAATGCTACCGTAAGCTCCATAAGTATATCCTTTACTTTCACGTAGATTTAAGAATAGACGTGAGGAAGAACCTCCCCCAAAAATATAACTTAATAAAGATACCGCAGGAATATTAGGATCATTTAAAGCTAAATTTACAGGATAAGAGATATTAATTACGGACTGAACTGAACTTGGTCTATTGACTAAAGCAATTTCAGTTTTCTCGGGTGCATTGACCTGGATGAGCTGTGTAGCAGGAACATCTTTCTTCACCCATTTACCAAAATTTGCTTCCGCTAATTTTTGCGCTTCCGCTTTAGTGATATCTCCAACGATCGCCAGATAAGAGATATTCGGGCGGAAATAGGTATCATAGTAATTCACTAAATCTGCAGCAGTTACATTC
>DAIQRP010000035.1:16182-18000 GCA_036786125.1 Sphingobacterium sp. | reverse complement strand
GTAGTCACCTCCCCATAAGGGTGTTTCTTGGAATAAGTAACCGCACCTACGACATTACTTGAAATAGCATCTGGATTATCTTTAGCTGCCGCCAAATTAGAAATAATCTTAGTTTCAGCTTTCTTTACCTCTTCTTCAGGAAAAGAAGGATGTAATAAGACATCTGAAAATAAAGAAATGGCCTGAGATTGATATTTCTTCAAATAATTAATAGAACCTCCATTACTAGAGAAGTTCATGCTTGCCCCAATACGGTCGACAGCCTCATCTATTTCATCTTTAGTTTTTGTAGTCGTTCCAGATTTGAATACCGTACCAAAAAGATCGGTTAATCCAGCTTTATCTCCTAATAAGGTTGGCGTCTTTAATAGAGAAAATGAAATAGTAACACGGGGTAACTTATGATTGGATACCACAAATACCTTTAATCCATTAGAAAGGGTAAATGTTTCAGCATCTTTAATATTAATTACTGGTGCAGCTTGGGCTACTGGGTATTTTGTGCGGTCCACCTGCGCTTCAGCAAACTGAGAGAAACTTAACGCAACAAGCGATAAGCATGCGATTTTTTTTATGATAGTCATTTGATGTCTTCTAAATACTTAATCAATTAATTTCCTTTACTAGCTTTAGGTAAGTAATGTAATACTACACGACCTTCCTTATTCAAATATGTCTGAGCAACACGTTGGATATCGGCAATAGTCACTTTATTATAAGCTTCTAACTGCTTATTAATTAAGTTTGCATCCCCATAAAAAACTTTGTACTCCGCCAAATTTTGAGCTACACCTTCCATTCTAGCATTTGAATTAACTACGGAATTCTCCACTTGAGCTTTTAATTTCTCAAAATCTGCAGGAGAGATTCCATGGGTACGCACTTTCTCGATCTGCTCATCAATAGATTGCTCTAAATCATTAGCATCCACTCCTAAATTAGCAATACCATAGAGTAAGAATAAACCACCATCTTCTAAATCCAAAGGAATAGCAGCAATTTGTAATGCTTTTTGAGATTTATTAACTAATTCTTTGGTTAATAGCGAACTATTTCCTCCAGTTAAATAGGTGGATAACATATCTAATGCATAGGTATCCGAATTTTTCTTTGGAGGAAGATTGTAGGCTTCAATCACAGCAGGCAATTGAATATTATCATAAATAATATCACGAATTTCTGCAGTACGTTTAGGCTCTAATATATTCGGTCTATTAATTTCTGATTTTCCTTTAGGGATTTCAGAGAAATATTTCTTAACCCATGCTTCCGCCTGCGCATAATCAATATCTCCGGCAACAGTTAAGGTCGCATTATTAGGAACATAAAAGGTCTTATAGAAATCGATAAATTCACCTAATTGCGCTGCATTAAGATGTTCCATAGAACCAATCGGTGCCCAACGGTAGGGACTTTTCTGATATGCACGTTTTAAAACCTCTTCAAAAATAGAACCATATGGTTGATTATCCACACGCATACGTTTTTCTTCTTTGACTACTTCACGCTGAGTATTAACTCCTACTGTATCAATTTTAGCATGTAACATACGCTCAGACTCCATATATAAAGCTGTCTCTAACTCATTTGAGGGAACAATTTCATAATAGTAAGTCTGGTCATTAGAAGTGAATGCATTTAAGGTTCCTCCAATACTTTGGATTTTCTTCATATATTCTCCACGTCCGATATTTTCCGTTCCTTCGAATAATAAGTGTTCAAAGAAGTGTGCAAATCCTGTACGTTCAGTATTTTCATTTTTTGAACCCACATGGTACAATACAGATACAGCGGTAATTGGTGTACTATTATCTTTAT
>DAIQRP010000035.1:1949-16172 GCA_036786125.1 Sphingobacterium sp. | reverse complement strand
AACCATTAGGAAGGGTAAACTCCTTAAAATCAATTGCTTTCTGAGCAAAACCATTATGAGAGAGGAATAGACCTATCCCTATGAAGCTCATAATTTGTAAACTTTTTTTCATTCTTTTGGGTTTTATAGTACGTTAAATCTACTTCTGTAGGAAAAGTACAATTTTAATTGATACTTAATTTGTAAGCAATTTACAGAAATTAAAAATAAAAATTGCATAGTTTACTATATATATGAGGTTGAATTCGAAAATTATTTACCTATGTTTCAGTATGCCTAAATCCGGAAACACAACTCTTCCTGATGTCACGCCATAGTCAAGTTCAAACATATCTATACGGGACTCACGCTATCTAAAGAAATTAATTACCCTTTTCTTTAAAAATTGCCTAACTTTGCATTCTCAATTTAAAATACATGTCAGTTCAAGTACCCGAAGACGGAACATTATTACCTTTGATGGAGGAGTTTTACACCATCCAAGGAGAAGGTTATCATACTGGAAAAGCTGCTTATTTCATCCGATTAGGGGGTTGTGATGTAGGTTGTCATTGGTGTGACGTTAAAGAGAGCTGGGATGCTTCTTTACATCCGCTAACAGCTGCAGATACCATTATTGAAAATGCCCAAAAATATCCGGCTAAAACTGTAGTAATTACAGGTGGAGAGCCTTTAATATATAATTTAGATTATTTGACTAAAGGTCTTCAAGAGGCTGGAATAAAAACATTTATTGAAACTTCTGGAGCTTACCCTATGTCTGGATATTGGGATTGGGTTTGTCTGAGTCCAAAGAAATTTAAAGCCCCTCGTCCCGATGTACTTGCTGCCGCGGGAGAATTAAAAGTTATTATATTCAATAAGTCAGATTTCAAATGGGCTGAGGAACATGCTGCCCTTATCGGCGAGGGTTGTAAATTATACTTACAACCGGAATGGTCTAAAGCACAAGAGATGACTCCTCTTATTGTAGATTATGTTATGGAAAATCCAAAGTGGGAGATTTCTTTACAGACCCATAAGTTTTTAAATATCCCTTAGCAGCAGATTCAGTTTTTTAAGGAATGTCGAGCGCATATAGAGCGTGTTTTATTTAAAACACGCTTTTTTTTATGATATCAGGCTATTCTCCTACCCTACAAGAAATTTATACCTATATTTAAATCAAAAATAGTTATTGTGGAAATATTACTTATCGAGGATGACAGCAGAATTTCTGATTTTATAGTCAAAGGTCTGCAAGAACATGGTTTTAATATCAATCTATGTACTTCAGCGGAAGCGGCTAAAGAATGCTTGGAAGATCATGCTTTTGATTTAATCATATTAGATATTATGCTTCCTGGAATTGATGGCATTCAGTTTACCAAATTATTACGATATAAAAAAAATAGAACTCCGATTTTAATTCTCAGTGCCTTATCTGATACCGAAGATAAAATAAACGCTTTAGATTCAGGTGCCGATGACTACTTAATAAAGCCTTTCCATTTTCAAGAATTACTTTCCAGAATTAATGCTTTAAAACGTAGAAGCTCCTATCAGGAGTTTGAAAGTAATAACCTCCAAATTGGGGATTTAACAATTGACTTTGACCAGCTTACCGTGTATCAAAATCAGCAGAAAATAGAATTCTCCCCTAGGGAATTTAAGCTATTTCGCTACCTCGCTGAGCATAAGAATAAGGTCGTTTCGAGAACACAAATTTTAAATGCCGTTTGGGGAATTAATTTTGATAATAATTCGAATGTAGTCGATGTCTATATTTCATACCTGAGAAACAAATTAGATGAACGCAATAGACAGTATATTATCACCGTCAAAGGCACGGGTTATATGTTAAAAGATTAATATGAATTTAAGAAATCGCCTAACTTTAATCAGCTCCCTTATCTTCGGGGTAATCTTTGCCATTGCCTCCCTAATTATATATGCTACATTTTATACAGCGACACAAAATTCATTAATTAAAGAATTACAAAAAACAACATTAATAGCGGCCATCTACTACCTGGAAAAAGATGAGCAGCCCACGCATCAACATCGGGAGGTAAAATCCCAGTTTGAAGAACTGATCCAAAGCTCTATGGTCGCGGTAATCAACGCGAGAGATGAAGTGGAATTTGGAGATCTGCATGCCGATAGAAATATCAATAAACAGCATTTAGAAAAAGTTCGTCGCTTGGGAAAATTGTATTTTAAATCGAATAACCATTTTTATTACGGCATTCATTATCTCGATAATCAAGGAGATTTCGTCGTATTTATCAAAGAGAGTAATGCCTTATTCCAAAAACAAATGGATAGGCTATTATCGATCTTAATTATCGTACTGCTCATCGGATGGATTTCTATTATCCTACTGTCAAAAGGGCTGAGTAAAATTGCCTACAAACCCTTAAAACGCATTATTAAGGAAGTACAGTCCAAGGATATTAGTAAACTGCAAGAGCCCATTAGTGTTGCGCAGACAAAAGATGAGCTTCAGGAATTAATAGAAACTTATAACCTATTATTATCCCGTATTGGAGAGACTTTTAATATTCAGAAGAACTTTGTAAACTATGTATCTCATGAATTTAAAACGCCCTTAACAGCTATAGCCGGAAATTTGGAAGTCTTTTCCCAGAAACCCCGAAGTACTGAAGAATATCAAGAGGTGACGCGTTTAGCCTTGGAAAATGTCTATCAGCTGGAGGAAATACTAAATAATATGCTCTTACTCTCTGGAGCTATACAAGCACCTACAGAAAAATCTAAAGTCCGTATAGACGAGGTCCTATGGAATGTGATTGAGCAGTGTCAGCAGAATCTTCAGGCAGATATTCAGGTACATTTCCCGGAGATAGATCCCTATTTGTTCCGTATGGAAGCCAGTGAGAATACCATCCATCTCGCAATTTATAACCTCTTAGAAAATGCCATTAAGTACTCGGACAATAAACCTGTTGAAGTAGAATTTATTGCGCAACATGGACATTTAGAATTGCTTATCCGCGACCATGGCATTGGCATTCCTGAATCAGAACTTCCCTTTATTACCGACACCTTCTATCGGGGGAAAAATGCCCATAAATATAAGGGCTCCGGCATAGGCCTCTCGCTAACTTCAGCCATATTTAAACAGTATGGTATCCTATTTAAAATTCATTCTTCCGCTTCAGGAACGGAAGTGCTCCTGATCTTTCCGAGCCAAAATTAGGCTTTCTAATCGAATTCTAATCTAACCTAAAGATGGCTCTAATCTGTAGAAGCTAGCTTTGCTGTAAAATTTATTTACAGTGAATAGAATTCTACTTTTCTTATTTCTAGGCCTTAGCCTGCAGCAAGGTATCGCCCAAGAAAAACAACAAATTGCGTATAGTTCTGCAGAAATCGAACAGCTGTTTCTCGATCGCAACTTAAGTCTTTTAGCTGAAAAATATAAAATTAAGCAGGCTGAAGCCGTCAAGCTACAGGCCTCCTATTGGAATAATCCGACGGTTACCTTAGAAGAGCTAAACCCATTCTCTAATAAAACAGCGGAAACTTTACCTACTCTTTTTGGAAATTATGGAAAACATCAACAGATTGCCTTCAATATCGAACAGGTCATTGAGACTGCGGGCAAGCGAAAGAAACGTGTTTTCTTAGAACAATTAAATAAAGAGCAGGCAGAACTATCATTCCTAGAGCAACTTAGAAAGTTAAAATTTGACCTCCGCTCTACCGTTATAGAACTTCAAAAACTGCAACGTGAGGAAGTCCTTCTTTCAGAACAATATGAACGATTCCAACATTTGTCTTCCGCTTTTGAGAGACAGTGGAAAGAAGGCAATATCTCTGAAATGGATTATGTCCGCATCCACACGGAAAGTCTTAATTTCAAACAGGAACTCCTAGCTGTACAGCGTGAAAAATTAAGCTTAAATGCCGATCTGAAAACACTGCTACATCTTTCAGATGCTGGAGAACTTATTATTAAAGATTCTCTAAGTGTAGATCATTATATTCCGAGTAGCAAATTTCCAGAATACCTTTCCGAAGCCTTACAGAATCGTGCCGATTTTAAAATCGTAGAACAGGATGTTAAAATCGCTGGTCAGCAAGTAAAAATTGAACAGGCTGAAGCAAAACCCAATATTACCTTAGGGATAAATTACGACCGTGGGGGAAATATTATGCAGGACTTCGTCGGCCTCTCCATCAGCTCGGATATTCCCCTTTTCAATAGAAATAAAGGAAATATCAAAGCCTCTCAAATTGAAAGTGAAATCAAGCATTTAGAAAAAGAGCAACTTGCCGTACAAATTCAAAATGAAGTTTCTGCTACACTTCAAAAACTACAAGTTCAAGAACAAAATTTAAAAGCTTGGGATCTGCCTTTCCAAAAGCAACTGGACAAAAGTATGCAGAACTATGTCAATAATCTATCTGCTAAAAATATCAGTCTACTTGCTTTTTTAGACTTTATGCAAGCATTTATTCAGCAGAAAAGAAATCTTCTTGAGCTCCAAGAAGATTATTTAAAAACCAGTGAAGAATTAAAATATACCATCGGAAAAGATTTATAATATGAAATTTTTAATTAGCAGCACCTGCATTTTCCTTCTCCTTTTTAGCGCTTGTCAATCTCCTGAAGAGACGCATGCTAGCGCGGAGGAATCATTTTGTATCCCTGAGGACTTAAAGCCATTAGTAAAAACAACCACACTTGAAAAGCAGCAAGTCAACGATTATATCAACCTAACCGGGGAGATATCTTATAATGAAAATGATGTCGTAGCCATCTCTTCCATGCTTGCAGGATCCGTTACTCAAGTACATGTAGACCTGGGCGACTATGTCCGTCAGGGGCAGCTTTTAGCCACCGTAAAAAGTTCGGATATCCACGTCCTACAACAGGAAAAAGCACAGACACAGAATCAAATCAAATTACAAAACCAACGTATTCAACGTATGCAGTCTATGCTGCAAGATGGATTAATTTCTGCAGGAGAACTCGAAGAAGCAAAGACGGAACTCTCCAACTTACAGGCGACTTCGAACCAGATTCAACAGAATATTAATTTCTATCATGCACAACCGACATCGGGACTTTTCGAAGTGCGTGCTCCTAAAGCCGGTTATATTGTAGAAAAATCAATTTCCATAGGTAAAAATATCGATGCTCTGCAAGACCAGCTATTTGCCATCTCCAATCTAAAAGAAATTTGGGTTATGGTTAATATCTATGCGACAAATATGCAATTCGTACAGAAAGGTTCTTCCGTAGAAGTCTATACCCTAGCTTATCCAAATGAAAAATTTATCGGTAGAATAGATCAAATTTCTAATGTATTTGATGCTGAGGAACGCGTCCTTCGCTAAATCCAGCAGTCAGACGGAAATGATTGCCGTTCCAAATTCTGCCATAATATTCAGTAATAATCAACAGTATGTATTAGTCTATCATGATGACTGTCATATTGAAATCCGCCAGGTAATTCCGGATGCACATAATGCAATCTATAGCTATTTCAATAGCAGCTTTAAAGAGGGAGAAAAAATTATCTCTCAAAATGAACTTTTAATATTTGAAGCTCTGAATAATTAATTATGCAAAAATTTGTTCAAGGCATCGTTGCCTTTTCACTCAAAAATTCACTGCTTATACTCTTTGCGACCTTTTCTTTATTGGCCGCAGGAATCTATACGTATATCCATACGCCCATAGAGGCATTTCCGGATGTCACCAATACCCGTGCCCGCATCATTACGCAGTGGCCTGGGCGCTCTGCAGAGGAGATTGAAAAGTTTATCACCCTTCCGATTTCCAAGGAAATGAATACCATCCCCAGAAAGACGGATGTGCGTTCCATATCACTTTTTGGACTTTCGGTCGTGACCATTCAATTTGAAGATAATGTAGATGACTTTTATGCGCAGCAGTATGTCTCCAATCGCCTGAATAGCGTTAGCCTACCCGAGGATGCCGATGCGAGTATAGAACCTCCCTATGGAGCTACAGGAGAAATATTCCGTTATATCATTAAATCGGATCTGCCGATTAAGGAAATTACCGCAACCCAAGACTGGGTGATTGAAAGAGAGCTTCTCTCTGTTCCAGGAGTAGCGGATGTGGTCAGCTTTGGGGGAGAGGAAAAAATCTATGAGATTAAAATCAATCCTACAGAATTACATAATTACGATATCTCGCCTTTGGAGGTTTATGAAGCCGTTTCCAAGTCGAATATAAATGTCGGTGGAGATGTGATTCAACAGGGTACTCAAGCTTATGTTGTGCGTGGAGTCGGCCTCTTAGATAAAAAGGAAGATATAGAAAATATCCTTATTAAGGTCAATGGCAGTACTCCTATTCTCGTAAAACATATTGCTGAAGTATCCATTTCTGCAAAACCTCGCTTAGGGCAGGTCGGCTTTAATGAAGAAGATGATGTCGTTCAAGGAATTGTGGTGATGTTACGTGGGGAAAATCCCTCGGCAGTAATCGAAGGCTTAAAAGAGAAAATCAGTGATTTAAATGCCCGTATCTTACCTAAGAATATTCAAATTGTTCCGGTTATCGATCGTTCTACTTTAGTAGACAATACGGTGCATACGGTAAGTAAAAACTTGGTAGAGGGAATTATATTAGTTTCTATTATCGTTTTTATATTTCTGTATAACTGGAAATCTACGATTATCGTTGCCTCAGTAATTCCGCTATCCTTTTTATTTGCGATTATTATGCTCAAGATACAGGGGGTTCCAGCTAATTTAATTTCCTTAGGTTCTTTAGATTTTGGACTGCTCTTAGAAGGGACACTGGTCATAGTAGAACATGTCTTTGTCGCCTTGGAGAAAAAGGCGCATAAAATCGGCATGCCCGCCTTTAATAAAGCTTCGAAACTCGGCGTTATTAAAAAGGCTGCAGGCTCTGTAGCGCGTTATATCTTCTTTGCCTTATTGATATTAATCGTCGCTTTAATGCCGATCTTCTCATTCCAAAAAGTGGAAGGTAAGATGTTCTCTCCTCTAGCATTTACATTAGGATATGCGCTATTAGGATCGTTGATTTTAAGTTTGACCTATGTTCCTGTCATGTGTAAATACCTGTTGAATAAAAATATTCAAGAGCGTGAAAACATGATTTCCAGATTCTTTAAAAAACATATCTATAACTTATTCTCATTCTCATTTGCCCATAAAAGATGGACAATTGGAATATTTATAGCCTTAGTATTAGGTTCAGCAGTACGTTTCCACTACTATGGTTCTGAATTCCTTCCCAAACTTAATGAAGGGGCGATATACGTGCGTGCCACATTGCCGAATAGTATACATCTGGAAGAATCCATGCGTCTGACTAAAGAGATGAAGAGCTTGCTACTTAAAGAATTCGATGAGATTGAATTTATTATGACGCAGACAGGTCGACCTAATGATGGTACCGATCCGACGGGATTTTTTAATATAGAATTTAATATTCAACTCAAACCCGAGGCGGAGTGGAAGAATAAAATATCTAAAGAGATGCTCCTCGGGCAGATGCGAACAAAACTCAGCAGATACCCCGGAATTAGCTTTGGATTTAGTCAACCTATTCAGGATAATGTGGAAGAGTATGTCGCTGGAGTAAAATCGGCTTTAGTCATTAAAATCTTCGGTCAAGATTTAGCTGAATTGGAGAAGATGGCCGAGCAGGTAGCGACCTCGATTAAAGATGTCAAAGGGATTACGGATTTAAATATCTATAAAAATATCGGTCTTCCCGAATTACGTATACAGCTGCACGATGCAAAGATGGCAAGATATGGCGTCAATACTGCCGATGTTCAGGCCGTTATTGAAATGACCATCGGCGGTCAGGCAGCCTCGAAATTTTATGAAAATGAACGTATGTTTGATATCTTGATTCGTTATCAAAAAGAATATAGAGATACTCCAGATAATATTGGAGATATCTTAATTCCTACGAATACAGATAAGAAAGTACCTTTAAGAGAGATTGCGAGTATTGGATATTTTACAGGACCTGCCTTTATCTATAGAGAAGGGAACTCCCGATATATCGCTGTAGGATTTAGCATTGAAGGTCGAGATTTAGGCTCCACCATTGATGAAGCGAAAGCTAAAGTCGCTCGAGAAGTGAAACTTCCAAAGCAAAATAAAATGGTCTGGGCTGGAGAGTTTGAATCTAAGGAGCGTGCTGCAAAACAGCTGATGTTAGTGGTTCCGATTTCCTTAGTGTTAATTCTGTTATTGCTTTACGCCAACTTTGGAAATATGAAGGATACCGCGATAGCCTCTTTAACAATTCCATTTGCCTTTGTCGGCGGATTTTTATCCTTATGGCTCACGGGAACCGTCTTTGGTATTTCTGCAGGTATTGGATTTATTATTCTCTTTGGTGTCGCTACGATTGATGGTATTGTGTTAATTGGCGTCATGAGGGAAAATATCAATCACCGCATGGAACTTATTCCCGCCATTAAGGAAGCTGTAAAATCTAGAATTCGTCCGGTATTAATGATTGCTTTAATGGGTTCTATGGGACTTCTTCCTGCCGCTCTTTCTACAGGAATGGGCTCCGAAATTCAAAAGCCATTAGCGATTATGATTGTCGGCGGCTTAATCGCCTGTCTTATTCTTTCCTTTACGGTATTGCCTGTAGTTTTCTACATGTGTTACAGAAAGAGTAAATAAGCTAATTTATTGCTAAAATTGATTAATTTTAGCAATAAATTAATCTCACATGGCGTATAGATTCGGTATATTTTTAATTTTATTGTCTTGTTATAGTCAGTATGTATGGGCGCAAAAGCCATCTCAAAACAGCAAAGCGCAACAACAATACACAGCCGCAAATAGACATTTGCGTCTACTCGACTATAACAAGGCATTAACTGCTTTAGAAGCTGCCGTAGCTGTAGACCCTACATTCGCTACAGCCTATCAGCAAATTGGAGATATCCATCGTAAACAAGAGAACTATGCCGCTGCAGTTAAGGCCTATGAGCAGGTTTTAGCCTTAGACCCTAGCTTAACGAGATTGACTTATTTCGGTCTTGGAGAGTCCTACCTCTTCAGCGGAAAATACCAGGAGGCGAGCCTGGCCCTACAGCAGTATGCTCAAAGTCCAAACCTCTCGGATAAGTCCAAATCATTGGTTAAAAAGTACCTTCAGGATATTGAATTTAGCCTTAGCGCATTACAGAAACCTACTGAAGTACAGTTAATACGCATGCCTTCCAGTATCAATTCTTCGGACAATGAGTATTTTCCCAAATTAACCGCAGACAATAAAAAAATTATTTTCACTCGAAAAACGAATAATCAGGAAAATTTCTTCGAAAGTGATTTCGATGGTGAAACCTGGTCTGAAGCTCGGAAATTAATCGGTCAAGTAAACTCCGAAGCCTATAATGAAGGAGCACATTGCATTTCTCCAGATGGCAAATACTTGTTTTTCACAGGTTGCAACTGGCCCCAAGGATTAGGGAGTTGTGATATCTATGTATCCAAAAAAGAAAATGACCGCTGGTCCGAGCCTTTTAATTTAGGGGCTCCGCTTAATAGCAAAGGATGGGAAGCGCAACCGGCTATCTCTGCCGATGGAAAAACTTTATATTTTGTCAGTAATAGACCTGGAGGATATGGCGGTTATGATATCTGGAAATCGACCTTAAAGGAAGATGGAAGCTGGTCTCCGGCTGTGAATTTAGGGCCAGAAATTAATACTCCATACGATGAGTCTTCCCCCTATATTCATGCGGACAATAAGACATTATATTTCTCTTCTAATGGCTGGCCAGGATTTGGTCAATATGATATTTTCTTAAGCCAGTTAAATGAACAAGGCAAGTGGAGTACGCCCCAAAATTTAGGGCGAGATATCAATAACTATAGAAATCAAACCTCCTTATATGTATCTATGAATGGTTCCTATGGCGTGCTTTCAGCAGAAGATGAATATAGAAATCAAGACTTATATAGTTTTACACTTGCTAGTGCAATTCGACCGCAGCCCGTAGCTTATATTCGCGGCAATATACGCGATGCAATATCTGGGGCAGGCATTACCGCACAAATTCAAGTGACTAATACCGCCACTAATCAACTCGTATTTGAGGACTGGAACGATGTGCAAGATGCTAGTTTTCTCGCTACCCTTCCTTTAGGTGCTAACTATGCAGTACATATTCAAAAGCCAGGTTATTTATTTTATTCTGAGCAGTATGATTTACAGCTGGAATCCCTAAAAGATGAAGAATTTTATCGGGAAGTCAAGTTGAGCCCCATAGCTATAGGGACTTCAGCAGCGCTTAGAAATGTTTATTTTAACAGCAATGAAGCCAATCTACTCCCCGCTTCTTTAAATGAATTGCAGAAGTTAGTTCAATTCCTCAAGTTAAATCCTCAAGTGAGTATAGAGCTGTCGGGACATACAGATCATACCGGCTCTCCAAAGCATAATTTAGAACTCTCCTTAAAACGTGCTCAAGCCGTACAGCGATACTTAATTGAGCAGAAAATTCCAGCAGCGCGTATTCAAGCACAAGGTTATGCTGCTACTCAGCCTTTAGCTTCCAATGAAACTGAAGACGGAAAACGAATGAATAGAAGAACGGAATTTAAGATTCTAAGTCTCTAAATAAACGACATTCTAAGTCTCTAAATAAACGACCGCTAATTAATGTTTAATATATTTCTTTAAAAAATTTTCTATTGATACCTGATGTTCTTTCTCTCCTGGAGCTTTTACCATTAATGTCTGCTCATCCCCATAATTCTCTCTATTAAAGGTAATCGATTCTAAGGTGGGTGCTAACTTCAGCTCGCCATCTTCATCGATAACACCAAACTTATCGCCCTTTTTAAAGATGAGATAATGCTCGGTTAAATGATCTATTTCATCTAAATCTTGAATTAAAACTCGGCCTTCTGTACTTAAGATTCCTGATTTCCCAGCTTTATTAAAGATTAATCGGTCGGAGCTTAATGGATACATCGAATCCATATGCTCTGGAATTAAAAATTCCCCATGGTTATTTATAATCCAGAATTTATTATCGGTATCGGTTACTAAAGCACAATTATGATTAACCTGCTCCAAGCTATAGTATTTAGCTTCTAATAGGACTTTATCATCGCGACCTTTAATACCAAAAATATTGCCTTCACTATTATTTTCATCGAGAAAATAGTATGCGCCTGAACGCAGTGGAAATGATTCTTCAAAAACGCTTAAATCCCCTTGTTCATAAGCCAAGGAAAGACTATTTTCCATCTTCACCACTTCTACACCCGCAGGAAGCTGAAAGGTCTCTGCAACATAAGGAATTTCCTCCACCGCAGTCGCAAAATACCCAAAACAGCCCCATCGATAACGGATAGAAAAGGTAGATTTGCCACTTGGTAAGCAGGTAGATTTTCAGAGTACCAAACGCGTATTTTTATCGTTGGTTCATCGCGCAGTCCAATTTCTAGCTCTGCAGAGTAACATGGAATGCCGGCAATCTTTTTGACTGCAGGAAGATCCTTTCGGATGATAAATGGCCCTTCATTACCCGTATTAGCTTCTGCTAATTTAAAAATTTGTAGCAGGCTATCTTCGACGATAATATCATCATCTTCCTCATAAGAATAAAACTTCTGCTCAGGCAGATCATAAATTTGAATCAGACGATCATGAAGCACCCGAGTTTTATGTTTAGCAAGTTGAATTTGATACTTATAAAGTCCATCCATTAGACCAAAAGAATCAAAGAGATCATATGCAAATTCAGGTCCCTTTTCGAGTATTGAATCAAATTGTTCGGTAGTAATGGTACCCTTGGCCTCCAAACGAATAGACCAAGATTTCTCCTGGGCCTGTACTGCAGTATGTACTAAAATAAAAAAGGAAAGAATCGTGAAAACTGATTTCATATAAAGAAAGTTAATTCTATAATAACAATCAAAAAGTGAAATTGATTGCTCTTATTAATTTTCTTACAAATGTATTATAAATTTCGAATCTACCGAGGGCTTCAAACAGAAAGTAAATTATAAATTTCCTTTTTTCATTTCAGCGACGGCATAATGCACAGCACGTGCTGTGAGCGCCATAAAAGTCAGGGAAGGATTCTGTGTTCCCGTAGAGGTCATCGCCGCTCCATCGCTGACAAAGACATTCGGGCAGGCATGCAGCTGATTCCACTTATTCAATAAAGATGTTTTGGGGTCTAAACCCATACGAACCCCTCCCATCTCATGAATATCAAGTCCAGGATTCTGCTTGCTATGCTGTTTCTGAATTTGTTTCACTCCCGCATGGCTCAGCATCTCCTCGGCCTGCTCCAAGAAATCATTTCTAGATTTCTCATCATTCTCATCATAGCCGATATCTGTAATCAATAGAGGAATATCATATTGATCCCGCTTATCCTGACTGAGTCGAACTTGATTTTCCTCTTTTGGAATCGTTTCTCCCTGCATCATCATATGGATCTTCCAAGGGCCTAATTCCGTTAGACTGTCTTTATATGCCGCCCCTACTTGATCGCCTAAAGAGCTTGCGCCTGCAGCTCGGGATGCCGAAAAAAATGAGGCATAACCGCGCAAAAAGTCCATTTCCTGAGCTTCAACATTTCTAAAGTTAGGAATAATAGGTTGAGTGGGACGTCGCCCATAATAATACTTATTATCAAAACCCTCCATTTCTCCAGAAACGGTACCTGTATAGTTATGAAAAGCGATATATT
The DNA here is from genome assembly GCA_036786125.1 of Sphingobacterium sp. GTDB lineage: Bacteria > Bacteroidota > Bacteroidia > Sphingobacteriales > Sphingobacteriaceae > Sphingobacterium. The sequence continues at coordinate 3,465 of DAIQRP010000035.1, read as the reverse complement.
TCCCCATCAGACCATTATCATTCCCTAAGCCATTAGGAAATCTTTTCGAGGTCGAATTCAATAAAATCAGATTGGTCGCTAAGGTGGAAGCATTGACAAAGATAACCCGGGCATAGTATTCCATAATATCCTTCGTTTCGGCATGCAATACGCGTACTCCTATCGCTTTCTCTTTATGAATATCATAGATTATAGAATGCACGACACTCTCGGGCTTCAGCGTTAGGTTTCCAGTCTTCTGTGCCCAAGGTAAGGTGGAAGCATTCGAACTGAAATATCCACCAAAAGGACAACCCCTTTGACATAACGCGCGGGCTTGGCAGCTGGTGCGTCCTTGCTCAATATGAATCGGCTCCGGTTTAGTAATATGTGCACATCGACCTGCAATAACTGCGCGATCCGTATACCGTGTATTAATCCGTTGCTGGATAACTTGCTCCACGGCATTCATCTGCCAGGCAGGGAGAAATTCTCCATCCGGCATACCGGGATGTCCATCCTTATTCCCTGAAATTCCAACAAAACGTTCTACATAAGCATACCAAGTAACGTATCGGCCAATCTACAGCAAAACCATCACGCGCTGGCCCTTCGAAATCATAAGCTGACCAGCGTTGTGTCTGTCTAGCCCAAGTCAGCGACTTCCCTCCGACCTGGTAGCCGCGAATCCAATCGAAAGGTCTTTCTTGAAGATAGGGTTGCTCCTGATCTGGGGTAAAGAAATGTGCTGAATCTTCATTAAATGCATAACATTTAGAAGCAATGGGATTTTCCTCTTTCCGGGCTAGATCTAGATGATTTCTATGTTTAAAATCCCAGGGATCTAAATTCGCTGTCGGATAGTCTTTAATATGTTTGACATCTCTTCCTCTTTCCAAAACAAGCGTCTTTAATCCCTGTTCACAAAACTCCTTGGCAGCCCAGCCACCTGAAATACCAGAGCCTATAACGATGGCATCAAATTCGTTTATATCTTTCATATCTTATCGAGATTCATAATTTACTGAGCTATCGAGATTCATAATTTACTAAGCTTGATTTAAATAGACGATCTGCCCGCTCTTCACCGATTCATCACAGGCAATAGCTATTTCTAGGCTATTTAATGCATCTGTCGCCTGCTTAGACAGATCCAAATCCTCAAGGATAGCTTTCTGAAAAAATAACTGCTCCCGATTACATAATTCCTGATGATCAGGTTCATCCGAAAGATTAATCCATTCATCAGCCCGCGTAAATCGGTTCTGAGCATCGATATCTGCATAGTGAACACGTATAGATTCTGTTTTTGTATGAGATGCTACGGAATCGGAATTCCCTTTCTTACTCGCCTCATTAGCAACAATAGAAACAGAACCTTGAGGGCCGAATACATCTTTTATAAAAAAAGCTGTTTCCGAAATCATAGGTCCCCATCCGGCTTCATACCAACCGACAGAACCATTGTCAAAACGAATCTGCAGCTGCCCATAATTATAATTATCCGCAGGAATATCATCACTTAGACGAGCTCCTA
>DAIQRP010000035.1:0-1939 GCA_036786125.1 Sphingobacterium sp. | reverse complement strand
ATTGGCTTTGCATTTACCATCTGACACATCACATCAATATAATGGACGCCACAATCCACAATTGGACTTAAGCTCTTCATCAGGTTACGATGTACATCCCACATATATCCCTGGGACTGCTGATTTAAATTCATGCGCATCACTAAGGGGGAGCCTAATGTTCTACCCAATTCAATAAATTTCTCCCAAGATGGATGATAGCGTAAGATATAACCTACCACTAATTTTTTCTGTGCTTTCTGCGCAGCGGCTATCACACGTTTGGCCCCAAGTACAGTATCTGCAAGCGGTTTTTCAATAAAAACATGAGCTCCCGCTTCAAAAGCCTGAATAGCGTATTCTTCATGCGTATCGGGGTAGGTAGAGATACATACCGCATCTGCTTGAACCTGTGCCAAAGCTTCAGTATATGAATCGAATTCTTTATAGTTAGCCTGCAATTGCTGATTTAACTCCGTTTTACTCGATCCTCGAGAGACCAAGCCTACAATTTCAAAACCTGGAAGGTTATGGTAAGCAAGGGCATGAGATGCGCCCATATTTCCGCATCCCACGATTAGAATTTTAATATTTTTCATCTTTTGATTTATAGAAATGCTGTAGCTCCAGGTCTCGGAACCTCCAATAGATCAACATCCATATCCCATGAATACTGATCCGATCGAGGACCGTATATCTTTTGGGAAGACATAATCTGATTATAGCTAATTACTTTTCCTGTATAGGCGGCTTCCCTACCCCAAATAGCGAGTAAGGTACTATGAACCATCGTAGGTCCATCATTTTTAGCTTGACCAGAAAGCACAGCCTGAAAGAGTTCATTATGTTGGTTTTGATACATATTCCCTATGGAGCCTTGATATTTCCAAGCCTGAGGACCTAAAATTTCGTAATTCCGTGTAATATTCAGCTGTGCTGTTCCTACAGAGCCAGCGATATCAACGGTATTTCTGGAATCTGTACCATTCTGCTGTCTACAGAAATGATAAGCTTTTAATTCATCTCCATAATTATACTCCAACGCATAATGGTCATAGCCATTTCCGAGAATTTCTGCCGTACGGCTCTGTCGCCCTCCCGTTGCTGAAACTGAAATAGGCATGCGATCAGCTAAAGCCCAAGACATCATATCGACGGAATGTATCGCCTGTTCGACTAACATATCACCAGAATACCGTTGGAAGTAAAACCAATTACGAAGCTGAAATTCTAAATCTGACCATTGCTGCTGTTTAGCTAAGGTCGAAAGTTCTCCTCCAAAGCGAAAAGAAGAAATGGATTTAATCGTTCCAATATCCCCTTGTAAAATACGGGAAAATAGTGCTCGGTTAGGTTCCGCATAACGGAAGCAAAATCCAGAAACTATACTGAGTTTTTTGGCTTCAGCAGCTTGGACGGCTGCTGCTACGCGAAGAAGCCCTGGAATATCTACCGCGACAGGTTTTTCACAAAAAATATGCTTTCCTGTAGCCACAGCAGCTTCCATATGATCGGGTCTGAAATTTGGAGGGCTGCAAAGTAGAACCACATCGATATCTTCTGCTAACAATTCCTTATAGGCCGAAAACCCGATAAACTGTTTGTTTTTCGGAACCTGCACCCGTGCTCCACCTACTTGCTGAAGGGATTCTAATGCAGTCTGCAATCGATCGGGAAAGATATCTGCCAAAGCGACAATTTCCACTTGAGGAGCAGCTTTTAATGCTTGAGTCGCCGCCCCGGTACCGCGTCCACCGCAGCCAATCAGCCCGACACGTAATCGCTCGGAAGGCTTGGAATAAGCAGATGCTTCTGGAATTAAAGCAGCTGAAAGCACAAATAATCCAGATTGGCGTAAAAATTCTCTACGATTGGAATTCATCATACATAATAGGTTATAGTAAGCTTGGAAATTAGATTTCCGGATAAGCTAAAATAACAAATCGCCGCTATTAATTAA
>DAIQRP010000034.1:0-25947 GCA_036786125.1 Sphingobacterium sp. | reverse complement strand
ATATCAGATGATTGCGAACCTGCTTGGTGATAATGACTTCTTAAAATATAAGCAAGGCTGCCCCCTGGCTAATTTTATACAAGAGTTACTCCCTAAATGCCCTAATTTCAGTGTCTCCCTTCAGGAGTTAACCAGAAACTGGCAAGATCTTATTGTAACACAGTTGGAAGATGGAAAGAAGGAGGGGGTTCTGCCTGCTGAACTTCCTTCCGAGGAGATTTCCTATTTTATAATTTCCGGATACTGGGGGATTCGTAACTTTGGGCGTATGGAAGGAAGTTCTCAAGCCTATTCCTCCTTTTTAAAGCAATTAAAATATTATCTAAATACCTTAAAAAAATAGATTTTAAAACAAAAACATACCAACTAGTATGTTTTTGTTTTATCTTTGCTGGTATTAGGTAAAAGGTAATGCTGCTGTGAAGAAATCTCATATTATTCTATTTTCCATCTTATTGCTTCCCATTATATTTATGTTTTTTAATCGACATGGAATGGGCAGCACAATTGTCGATCAGATCGAATTTAAAGAACAGTTAAGTGCTTATGGCTTATTCGAAGGCAAGCTTTCAGATTTACTTCCGGCTCAAGAAGGAGAGATTGTAGAACTTTCTTCCAGCTTATTTTCCGACTATGCCGATAAGCAGCGGGTGATATGGATACCCAAAGGTACCCTGATACGGGCGACAGGTGATGGCTTACCGGACTTCCCAGATGGAACAATTATCGCTAAGACCTTCTTCTATACCGATAAATTAGACTCTACAAAAAGGAGAATTATAGAAACGCGCCTGTTGATCAAAGATGCGGAACTCTGGAATGCGGCCACTTATCAATGGAATGCACAGCAGGATGAAGCCCTTATTATTCGAGAAGGGGCAACTGTACCTGTAGAATTTGTAGATGATCGTGGTCGTAAAAGAAAGACAGGCTATAAAATACCTTCCCGTGCGGATTGTAACTCTTGCCATCGGCAGCAGGATAAAATATTTCCTATAGGCCCCAAAATAAGAAACTTGAATCGAATCGTGCATCGAGACGGAAGTTCGATGAATCAGTTGGCTTATCTGCAGGGGAAAGGGATACTACAAGCGGATAACTGGACTCAGTTTGCCGCTCTTGATAATTATTCTGATCCGATATTAAGTGTAGAGAAACGTGCGCGAGCCTATCTAGATATCAATTGTGCACACTGCCATAATCCACAGGGAATAGCCTATATGACGCAGTTGGACTTAAGGGCGGAAACTTCGAATGCGGAAACTGGTATCTGGTTTAAATCGCCGAAGATACAGATGCGTATGACTACGCATGGAGAGCAGCGCATGCCGCAATTAGGAACTACTATCCAGCATAAAGAGGGAGTAGATCTCATTTTAAACTATCTTAAAAATTTGAATTTTGATTCAGAATTACCCTAAGTCTCGCTATTCGGATTTATTAAGACGCAGGACTGAGCTTTTTTACTTCTAGACGTATAGCTTTAAGCCCGGAGATCCCTTGAACATCTTCTAAATCTATTTTTTCCACACGATCGGTCATCAAATCTAGACCTTGAAGTGTATTTATATATTCATAATACGCATCAATTTGTTCCGAACTTGAGAATACAATAGCAATTGTATGGGGTTGCGTTAACCTTTCTTCTGTATTTCTGATTTTAATCTTATCAATCCGCTTTTTAATTACCTGATAACGAATATTATAAGATCCCTCTACATCAAAACGACGTTCATCCGTTCTAAAGCTAATATCTATAGTTGTCGGATTTAAATAAATTAGCTGCGTAGTAATCATAGGAGTCTCCATAAGAGGAAGCTGAGCTTCACAGGCCTGAGCAATTCGAACCATCCACAAAAGTTGGAGATACCGGATTGCAGAAAGTTTTTCTTCGGAAAATGGTACTCTCGGACTGATAGACTGCCCTAAATACACATCATATTCAATACCATCGGTTCTAAATTTCTCAAAATAGCTCGGGTATACTTCCTGTAATTCGTTATTAAATTGATTTAAATTTTTACCTATAGCCTCATTAATTAATTTTAATGAATTTTCGTAGGCCCGACGTTTTTCAAAGGCTAAACCCGTATGATAGTCGGCATTCGCTTCAAATTCTTCAATAGCCTCCTGAAAATTAGGCCCTTGAAAACGGAAGAAATCCAAAAATTTAGGGACATCCTTGTCGAAAAAACTAATTAACTTAATAATTACATCTTCAATTTCATTATTCATCAACTCCTGACGCCAAAATTCAGCAGATTGCAAAATTTCCTGAGTCGCTAAAAGAGGAGACCAGTGTACGAGTTTCTTAATTAAGTTATCCAAAAGACCCAAGTAATTTTCCAAATCTTCACGTACCGCTTTATTTCTAATACGTGTGGAATTCCGTACATCTATTGCTCCATATAATGGATGTACATCTTTAAACTGTATGGGATCTAATTCGGTCTTCATATCCCGCAGATAATGGGCGGCAACCTCATTAAATTTCCATTGAACGGCAGGTTGTAAAGAGGTAAACTTGTCTAGAATAACCGCATCTACTCTCGAGTTAAATTCAATTTTTAAATCGTATGACAGCTGCCCTAATAATCCGGAAATAGCCTTTAGCTTAATTAAAATCTCCTTATCTAAGCGGGTTCCATCTTTGGTATAGACTTCAAGCATACCGGTGAGATGGTTATTATAAAATAAAGGAATACAGATATACGATGAAAATCCTAAAAATGCGATGCGCTCCACAATAGGGGAGTCGGTATTTGAAATTTCTTCGGTTACTTGATAAACAATCGGATATGGATTTTTTAAATAGGCAAGTGTAAATTCATGTACTTCCTGCTGGGAGGAAACTTCCCCAACTTGAAGAATATTAAATAATATGCTATTTTTTGCAAACCCTGATTTTAAAACCGGAATTCCATTGAGTTTAAAAATAGGGAAGATTGAATAAAATACATTAGACTTATGAATCAATGATTTTATGGCATTATCAATTTTCGAGAAATAACTTTCTGGATTCTGAGAATTTAAAGACATAATCAGCTCCTGAATATTTTTTATCTCATATTCTAAGGTCACATCTTTTAAGCGAATGATCGTAAAACCATCGAACTCAAAATGTCCTAAAGGCAGTAACTTCTGTAAGATATCCCAATTGATCTTATTTACATTAGCCTGGTTTTTTAAAGCATCATACTGTATGACAGGTAAGTTTCCAGGGACATGAATATCTAAGAAACGACTATCTATAATAACCTGATAATGTTTCATAAATCCGGTTTCCGGATCCGGCATGGAATAATAGATCGGGTCGGATAGTAGTTTTGGGAATTCGTATAAGCGCTCTAGAATAAAGGAGTAAAACTGCTGTTTACTCTGATCGATTTTTTCCTGATCTTGGAGGCTGTCCATGCAGATCTGATCATTATCGACCAATTTGTAGAACGCATCTGTTCCATAGATAACTGTTCCAGGACTCGGCATCCCAATCGCCCACAGATAATCCTCTTCAACGCCTAAGTTCGGTGTAAAGAGATTATATATCAGGAAGAGCTCATTTTCAAAGGATTGAAAATTATCCAAGCTAAATGCTCCAAATTCCAGCTCTTTAGCTTTAATACGTTCTAGTACTAAACTATAAAAAGCAGACTTTTCGGAAGATTGACTCTCCATTTGTTCTTCTAAAACAGATTTAAATCGCTTTAAAGAAAGATTTTGTTTAAAAGCGTTCTGAATAGAAGAATCAGAGGGAGCGACTTGGATGAATTTTGTTTGCATAGTAGATCGATTCCTTATTATCCTAGAGAGGAGTAATCATTTCCTTTCTAAATTTTTCAAAGCTAAGAAATTTTAACATTTTTTAAGATTTAGAACGGCCAAAATAAGTCATCTGAATTTAATTATTTCCTTTATTTTTTGTATAGGTATAGGCTAAAGTTACCTGATCATTAACAAAAGTATAATAACTAATTACCGTCGACTGATCCTCCATTTCATCTATAGTAACGAAGCCCTGCTCTTGAAAAGAAAATAATGCGTCCTTAGCTTTCTTTAAATAAGTGGATTTAGAACCAGAGCCACTTACGACTTGGAGAAAATCTTTATCTTCAATAAGCTGTAAGCCATGGTCATGCCCTGAAACATAGATAATATGGGGATAATCTTTAATGATATTTCTTAATCCAGCGACGTAATTATCATATTTAGGGTGCCCCATATCTTCGGCATTTAATAACACTGTGCGACGTAATAAAGGATATAATGAGCCGATTACGGGAAGTGGTATATATAAACTAGATTTCGCTACGCGAAGTGGAAAGATATGGTCCTTCCATGAATAGTAACCTCCATGCACGCCATAGGTGCGTAATGGATGATGTGCTGCAATAAGAATTTGTTTATTTTTATTTTTTTCTATTAGGCTGGACAATTGAGCCAACACTTCGGTTTCCGTCTGACAGCCACAGCTTATATCCGCAGAACTGCGCTGATGAGGAAAGACAAACCACTCACTATCAAAAGCAATTAACACCGTCTGATCAGAAATAGGTATTTCAATAGGGTCGGGGCATCCATTTTTGGGCACCATTTGTAATAAAGAATCCTGTTGAGCTTCTAAAAAAGTTCCCTGAGCGCGGACTTTAGCTAATCCTTTTTTCCCCATTCTATCCCAATCGTGATTGCCGGGGATAAAATATACTGGAGCACCTTGAGCGCGCATCGGTTCATATTGGGACTGCAGGATTTTTTGCGTTCGAACTTCATCTTTATCTCCAGGGAGTCCCATACCTGTAGGATATATATTATCCCCCAGGTACATAACTGTTGTTTTATTTGGGATTACGAGTTCTGCTGCACGTGGAATAATCGTTTCTTGCTGATGATTTATCTCTCCAGCATCCCCAATAAAAATCAGTCTGTTTTTTATCTGTCCTTGAACTAGGAAAACGGTTAAGAAAGTACTTAAGGAAAGGATATATTTAATCATTTTTAATGGGTTTATATGGATAGGACAGGATTGTGCCTAAATCTATTTTTGAAGCGGCTTCATTGGAAATATACAGGGTATAGGCCTGATCGAAGGTGATGCCTTCGGGCTGTGGATGGTCGGCCTTAGAGAGGCTAATGATCTCTTTTATCTGAAAGTTTTCATCTGCAATAGCCAGGCAGTTATTAATTGAAGACAGGATATACCATTCCTGAGTCTTTGGATGTTGCGCTAATGCGGAGGGTTTAAACTTTGATTTTTTAACATTGGACCGTTCCAATACTAATTTGGAATCTATGCTAATGGTAGACAGCGGACTTAAGTGACCTCGTTCATCCACGGAAAATTTATAAGCAGAAATCGCCTTTGTTCCTCGGTCGACTTTACATTCCTTACAGAGAATTATTAATTCCGAGCGATCAGAATTAAATGCGAGGCCTTCATACTCCCCTTTAGGGACTAAATTTTTCTGCTGATGGGTACTTTGAATCTTTCCAGCTTCGAGTTCCGCTATGGGAAATGAAAAGAGCTGTCCATCTGAGCGGAGAACAAAAATATAACGGTCATTTATGGCGATATCTTCATAATCTCCGGGCTTGCCAAAGGTATAAGCCTGAGTTTTTAAATCATCTAGCTTAAAGGTGAATACCTGACCATCTTCATCCTGTTGGGCATAAAATAAGTTGGAATCGAAATTCTGTAAGGCAATTCCTGAAATCTCGGCGAGATTTTCATGCATTTTATAGCGCTGAGGTTTGGATAGATCATAGGGTATAGCCTGATTTGTCGTTTGTTGCGCAATTTCCTTCGGTCGGCAGGAGTCTAATTTCGCCGCCAATATGGATAAGGTGATCCAACCGACTTTGTAGAGGCTTATCATAAATTATTCTTTTTAGTGAGAAAATGGTAGGTCTCTAATTGAGACTGTCTCCCTTCAATGCTATGCAGTTTTTGTTGCTGTCCTTTAGAATTTATAAGAACTGCGGAAACATCATCGGAGAGTTGAAATGCGATAATCTGCTTGATTAAGGCTTTAATTTCTGGGTTTACAATAGGGAAGCAGACTTCAATACGATGATGAATATTTCTATTCATCCAGTCGGCAGAACCTAAAATAACCTGTTCATCCGCCCCATGATAAAAGATAAATACTCGGGCATGCTCGAGATAGCGACCTACAATTCTTCTGATGCTGATATTTTTTTGCGGTATAATACGGCAGATACTACGGATAATCAATTGAATCTGAACTCCAGCTTCGGCCGCTTCATAGAGTTTATCGATTAGAGCTTCTTCTTCTAGATTATTTAATTTTATCGTGATGGCCGCAGGTCTCCCTTGTTTAGCTTCTTGAATTTCGAAATCAATTAAGCTACAGAAGCGGTCAAAGAGGTTGAACTGGGCAACTAATAGCGAATTGAAGGTAATATCATCTGCCTGTTCTTTAGATTTACGTTGCTCTAAATAGGAAAATAATTGTTTTAATTCTCCCAATAGCATTTGATTTGCCGTAAGAAGAATATGATCGCCATAAACTTTAGCTGTATGTTCGTTTAGATTTCCGGTAGAGAATAATCCCAGATAATTATCTCCAACTTTGACCAAGGCCACTTTAGCATGGACTTTTAAATTCGGGATACTATAAATAATATGCACCCCATTGGCCTTCATCTGTTTCGCCCATTTGATATTATTAGCTTCGTCAAATCGAGCTTTTAATTCCACAAAAACGGTGACTTTCTTTCCATTTTTGGAGGCAGAGATTAAGGAGTATACAATTCTGGAATCCGAAGCTACCCGATACATGGTCGTATAGATTTCCGAAACCTGAGGATTTATTGCCGCCTCATTAAAAAATCGTAAGATAGCATCATACGATTCATAAGGCGTATTAATTAAAAAGTCCGCTTGTTGAATTTTTTCAAATAAGGTCGTCCCTGGAGCAATATGTATGCTTTGAATAGCAGGCTGCGGCAGATACTGCAGCGCCGGACGTTTGACTGGAAAGCCAAAGAAGTCTTTTAAATTATGGTAATATCCTCCGGAGAAGCAATTGGTCTTCTTGAGCCCAAATTTCTTCGCTAATAATTGTACAATCCCCAGAGGCGTATCGGGCTGATATAACATTCTGGTCGCCAGTCCGAAATCGCGTTTCGCTATTTTTTGCTCAATCTGTAAAGCGATATCTTCATTTAACTCCTCTTTGAGATTTAACTCCGCATCTCGGGTGACTTTAAAAGTATAAATTCCTGATATGTTCTTCTGAAGGAAAAGTATCGGGATAAACTCTCGGATGATATCATCAATAAAGATCACAAAATCGGTATGATCAGTTTGTATGGTATAAAATCGAGAAATTAAATCGGAAGGTATTTTCACGAGTGCATGCTCTTCAGCATCTGAAAAACTGACCACAAAATAGAGGATATTATTTTGTGGGAAGAAGTCTTCCTGCCGCCCGAAATGAATAATTTCCAAATAGGCCGCGATATGTGTATAGAAATACTGCTCTAACTCAGCCTTTAATTGAGCGGGAATCTCTTCATGATAAAGAATATGAATCTTTTCTTCCTTTAAGGCCGGAATAATTTCCTCCCGCAGGATAGATCCATAACTTTTCTGCTGCTTGAGGATGATCTTTCTCGCCTTTTTATAGACCGAGAGATCTTCCGCTTTCAGGGGTTGATTTTTTTCGATTTTCTTATAAGCTAATAGGACAGGCATACGCACGCGGTAGAATTCATCCAAATTGGAGGAATAGATAGCTATAAAGTTCAGTCTTTCCAGCAGTGGAACATAGGGTCTTTGTGCTTCTTCTAAAACTCTACCATTAAATTCAAGCCAACTTAAATCTCGGCTAAAATAACTGTGCGCCATATTTCTTTAGATTATAACAGCTAATAAAAAGGAAACTACAGAAGCAATTAATCCATACATAAAAATATTATAAGCAAGGCGGATAAATTTATATTTGCGTCCTAAGACCACGCCTTGAGAATAGACATCCCGGATTAAGGTATCGTATAGAAATTCCCGATCATTCATCACGATTTTCATGCCTTCATGATAATCGTTAAAACCCATTTTAAAGAAGTTCCCGAAAAATAATAAGTTTACTTTCTTCTGGCTTAAGTCTTCCGGAGAGAAATAGCCTGAAGGAATTCTAGGAATCGTAGAAAGAATGGCTGTTACCATGGTGGATAAACTTACCGCCAATAGGATCACTGTAGGAATCATTAAATGTTCATTATTATCTAATTTCCGTAGTAATAACGAAATCACTAAGGATAGAATAATATAATTGACCGTAATGAGGATATTGGCTTTATTATCGGCCATATCAGAAAGGCGCTGATTATTCGCCGAGGTTACCCGAAACATGGTTTCTATACCCCGATCAGGCTTATCATTTTTTTTGGTCTTTTTGGAAGAATCCAATTCTTCCTTATTTATTTCTTCTGTACTCTCGTTCATTAATCTATTTAAATTCTCTTCTTTACATGCGGTTAGGAGATTCTGGGCATAATCTGTATGATAATGCTGACTCTTTAGGAATAAAATGGTCGAGTCTTTCCATTCCTGTTTTTTAATTTTTTTGCCGAGCACAAGCTCAGCTTCTTTGCGCATGAGTTTGTTGCGATCTTCAAAGCTGGGTAGGCCTAAATGAAATAGGTCTGCATCACATAGTATTTGCTGAAGTAAATTAGTCGGTTTTTGGGGAACTTTAGTGGCTAAAATACAGCCAGTAACCATTTGCCTAAAATCTTCATCTATATGTTGCTCCCTGAGAAAACTTTCCGCTAAATCTGCACTGCGGCGCTCATGGTCCTGTGCTCCTCCAGAAAGATAGCCCACATCATGGAAATAGGCAGCAATAATAACGGCTGCCTTTTCTCTATCCGATAATTGATAGTGATTACTTATTTCTTGTGCTGCTTTAACCACATCCATAGTATGCTGATTATCGTGGAAGCAATAGAAACCTTTTTGATTTTTCACAAAAGTTTCTACATATGATTTCGCCGATATGGTTAAGGAATTATAGTCCATGAGATCTCCTTATAATTTAAAACTAAGATACAGTGAATATCCATAGTAATTCAATACTTTGAATTTAATTAATATCCAACATAAATACTAACGTAAAGTAATAATAATAAAGTACTGCTTTTAGTTTTTTAAAAACAAAAGAAGGCTTAAAAGACTTTACCCTACAGGAATCTACAGAAAGTTCCGGTAGATTAAAATATAGAAAGAAAGGAATATTATGATAGGTATAGTTGGTGGTGTGGGTCCTTATGCAGGACTGGATGTATTTAAAAAAATTTTAGAGGAGACAAATGCCGAATTTGATCAGGACCATCTTCCCGTGATGTTGACTTCCTGTCCGCATCTGATTGGAGATCGCTTAAAGTTTATTCAGGGGCAGACGACAGTAAATCCGGCTCGGGCTTTTGCAGATATTATATTAGCACAGCAAAAAGCGGGTATTACGGTAACAGCAATTCCAAGTAATATCAGTCATGTACCGCAGATTTATAATCAGATTCTTTCCTATTTAGCTGAAGAGCAATCGACCATTCAGGTTTTGCATATGCTGGATGAAACTATAGCGTATATTAAAAATAATTTTGAACAGCCTAAGGTTGCTATGCTGGCGACAAATGAAATTCTATATACTGGATTATATGCCGAGCGATTAGAGCAGGCTGGAATAGCAATTATTGATGTTTCCAAAGAGCTTCAGGAACATATTCAGGATGCCATTTATAATGAGGAATTTGGCATCAAAGCCTTTTCAGAACCGATTACGAATCGGGCTAAGGAGCAGATTTTTAAAGCGATCGATCAGTTGAAAAAGGCCGGGGCGACGATTTTAATTTTAGGCAATGCTGAATTGCCTTTAGCCTTTCCAGAAAAGGATTATAATGGCGTGCATCTCATAGATCCGAATCGGATTTTGGCTCGTGCTTTAATTGCACATTATGATCCTACAAAATTAAAAAAACTCAGTTAAAAGGCTGACATTCTGTCCATATTTTATATTGGCATATAAATTGATGTTATAACATCTAAAAAGGAGACTTATGCAAAAAGTAATTCATCGTGCAGCCGATAGAGGTCAGGTAGATTTCGGTTGGTTAAAAAGTAGTCATTCATTTAGTTTTGGACATTTCTATGATCCAACAAAGATTAATTTCGGTGCACTACGTGTTTTAAATGATGATTTTGTAGAACCTAAAATGGGTTTCGGCAAGCATCCACATGATAATATGGAAATTGTCAGCATTCCTCTTTCCGGCTCATTAAAACATAGCGATAGCATGAATAATTGGAAGACTATTCAAGCTGGAGAAGTGCAGATTATGTCTGCAGGAACTGGAGTGGAGCATGCGGAAATGAATGATTCGGAGACAGAAGCTGTTCAATTTTTGCAAATTTGGGTTATTCCTAAAGAACAAGGAATCCGTCCTGCTTATGAGCAGAAATTTTATAGTCATTTAGATAAGAAAAATAAATTTATTACGATAGTATCGCCAAATCAAGCGGATACTGATGCAGTTTATATTCATCAGGATGCATGGTTTAATCTAGCGGATATCGATGCGCAACAGGAGCTTTCCTATGACTTACATGGAAAGACTCAGGGAGCTTATATATTTGTGCTTGAGGGGGCAGTGAAAGTTGGCGATGAGCAGTTGCAAAGAAGAGATGCGCTGGGTATTTATGATATCGAGCGAGTGACGATTCAAGCGACTGAGGATGCTCAAGTTTTATTAATTGAAGTCCCTATGTTTTAAGCTTTTATAATTGCCGAAGATTTAGTATCTTGTATACTCAATCTTCGGTTATGATTAAGCCCTTAAATCCTTTTGTAAATGCAGAGCAAATTGATCGCGTTTATATGGCGCAATCGAATTATCAAAGTTTTGCGAAAGCAAGTACTGCCAAATCCCGCATCCAACTTTTATCTCAGCTTGAAAAAGCAATTCTCAAGTATAGAAAAGATATAGAACGTGCCTTATTCCTAGATTTAGGAAAACATGCCATAGAATCTGACTATGCCGAGATATTCTCCTCTTTATCAGAATTAAGACATATACAAGCACATTTAAAAAAATGGATGCATCCGCTTCCCGTAAGAAATAACCTATTATTTTTTGGGACGAACTCCTATATCCTCTCTGAGCCTAAAGGAAAGACATTAATTATCTCTCCCTGGAACTATCCGTTTCAGCTGCCTATAGTACATCTGGCGGCATCTGTTGCAGCAGGAAATACGGTCATTCTCAAACCTTCCGAATTTGCCGTACATACAAATATTATCCTCAAAAAAATTATTGAATCGGTTTTTTCCACAGAACATGTAAGTGTATTAGAAGGAGCCGTGGAGGAAACCACAAAACTATTAAGTTTAAAATTCGATCACATTCACTTTACGGGCTCTTCGGCCGTAGGAAAGATTGTGATGCAAGCCGCAGCAAAGCAGCTCTGTGCGGTGACCTTAGAATTAGGTGGGAAATCCCCCTTATTTATGGATAAGCAGGTACCGCTGCGAAAGACAATAAAAAATATCATTTGGGCTAAATTTATGAATGCGGGGCAGACCTGTATTGCACCCGATTATTTGCTGGTCGATGAGCAGCTTAAGCTTGAATTTATACAGATCTTTCAGGAAGAGATAAAACTCGCCTTTGGAGCGCATGCCAATCAATCCTCAGATTATCCACGAATAATTAATGAGAAGCAATTAGATCGATTAATCCAATTGCTGGAAGAAGCACAGGACTTAGGTGCAGAAATTCTGTATGGAGGACAGGTGCTGAAGGAGCAGTTGTATATGGAGCCTACCTTAATTGAGCCCCAAGTATATACCGGTCAGTTAATGCAGCAGGAGATATTCGGGCCGATACTTCCCGTTATTTTCTATGAACGACTTAAACATGCTTTGGACCTTGTGCAACAGCAGGAAAAGCCCTTAGCCTGTTATATCTTCTCGGAAGATAAAAAATATATCAATCAGGTTATTGATCAGACTTCAGCAGGCTCTACCTGCGTGAATGATGCCGTCATCCAAATTCTACATCCCAATCTACCATTTTCTGGAGTGAATCATTCGGGAATAGGGCAGTCTATGGGCATTTTTGGATTTCAAGACTTTTCTCATCAGCGAGCGATAGTTCAGAGTAGCCCTTGGTTACGTATGTCATCATTTTTCTGGTACCCTTATACCAAGGGTACGCAGAAAATAGTCGATTGGTTAATGAAATGGTTTTAATTGCTTTATAAATAAGCACGCAAACCTACAGTCCATTGCGAACGATGACCTTGAGGTCTATAAAGGCTCGGAAGATTCAATTCTGAATTCCGCTGCAGATGCTCGAATCTATGATTTAGAAAAATAGAAAAGTTATATAGTTTTGACCAGTTATAGGCTAAAAATTCAAACTGACTCTGTAATAAAAATGTTTGACTCGCATAATAATAGAACTCCGGATAGCTAATCTGTTTGGTAAAATTATTTTCCTGTGTTGGAGGGACTTCTATATGTGAACTTAGGGGAATACCTAGACTGGGATTAAGCTGAAGTTTAAATAAATTTTTATTGGGCAGACTTAGAAATCCAGTTGCAGATAAGCCCGGATTAATACGTTGTATATCCAGTTTATGAGCTGCAGAGACATCATTTTTTAATAGGGAGAAATACTGGTTTATGGAGCCAAACTCCGTGCTCCATCTGTTATTCCATTTGGTATAGATTAAATACTGAAGGTTTGCTTGAGCTTGCTGTACAGTATACGAAGATCCTCGCTGAATATAAATATAATCAGCTCCATCTTTCCACTGTGCGGACAGTTGAAGCTGATGTTTATGCTGTTGTGTATTTTTCTGAAATAATAATTCCGCATTCCAGCTATCTAAGGTAAATAGATATTGCTTTTCATAGGTTTTACGCAGGATGATATCATCGGTATTTTCCTGTTTGGACTGCAAATAACTAAGACTCATTTGGCTATTCCAACCCAACAATCTTCCGGAATAGGCGAAATTAAAACCTTTAAATGTATTATAGGTTCTCATGGCTTTCTTTCCCGCTAGTGGAGTATTGCCATAACCTCGGCTGATATATAAAATACGGTCTGGATATTGAAAACCATTATTATAGGCCGAATTTTTATACAGAACCTGATTTTCTTCTACCCCATATCCATAGGTAATTCCTGCATTCCACTGATGCTGCTGCTGCTGAAAAGCTATTTGAGGTTTAAATAAGGTATTAAATAAGCGGATATCCGGTCTCGGGTCGACAGGGCGTGTCGTCCATTTATTCAGATATTCCATGCCCATGCTTAAGGATAGTTTTTCAGGGATTACCTGATAGCTAAATGCCGCATCTCCCTGATACTGTTGGATCAGGTAAGTGGAGGCCTTTCCGGCGAAATAATAATAGGGATTTAAATCGCTGCTTAAATCCTTTAAAGTATGGGCCAGACTATCGATCCACATTCTGGAAAAGCTAAACTTTCCTACTGCAGTAAAGCGTCCGATATCCGAATAGCCTTCTGCATCGAAAGCCATTTTTTGTGCGGATTGGGCTTGCTGTGCCGTTCTATAATCTCCAGATTCATGCTGATAACTTAACTGCGCGAGGGCATAGTTTTTTATTGAATCTGCGGCAATAAAATTCGGATTATTCATGATAAAATTCGTATTCGCCTTTTCTATAAGCGATAGGACTTTACGTTCAGAACCGTATTTGTGTTGAGCAAATACGGTTTGTGAACATATGATCAGGAATAATATGGAGTTAAAATATTTCATGTCGATTAATCGATGAAACTGGATGCGCTTTTTGAAGGATCAGCTTTCGTTAATTGCCCAAAGTCATTCGTCGAATTATTCGTATCCATTAGGATGCGTCTTCCATTAACGGTCTTCGCAGTTTTACGGACAATAGATTGACTTGAATATGCTCCTCCACTAACTTGTGTACGGCCCGCATCTATACTCTCAGGCAGACGTTTAGGTACACGAGAAGAAATTAATGGATGTTGTAATTCGACAGCATCTAAGATATGTTTTGTTGGAATCTGTAAGAATTTCTTTTTATTAGCCGTCGCTTCTCTAACATCCGGAGTATAATATTCTGCCCATTTTCTAGGATCTTCTTTTGTTCCTGAAGTGCTTAATAAAAATACAGCTTCACGACCTGCACCATCAAAAATCATATCATTCCCAGAGACAAAGTAAACTACATCTACATTTGGAACTTCCGGGTTGTCCACGTCAAATTTATAAGGCGTGAAATTACCTACTGAAACAGAGCGTAAGTAATCGACCAAATAGGTTTCAAAATTAGCTTTGCTTAAGTCAATAGTAAGGGCTGGATTATTAATCACTTGAATTTCCCCACTTTGGGTATTTAACTTATAAGAGGATTGATGATTGACTGCGTTGGAAGCTACAATAAAACTTTCTCCAGGAAGAACAGGGTATTTTTTGCCCGTTCCATCAGAAGGAATCATAAATAAGGTATTGGCATAGATAAAATCTTGGTTTGCATTTAAATTTCCTACATTCATATTTAAAGCCTTAGCCCAGTCATATTGTAAGTTGCTGAGTAGGAAATCTCCTGTTCTGGTATTATTCTTTCCTTCAGCTTGTCCAAAATACAAACTGTCAGCATATAAAGTTTCATTGGAATTATTATAGAATTCAATAAAGGTATCTCTAAAAATAGCACCATTTTTAGTGTCAGAACCTACATAATACAATTGTTTAATAACCCAGTTCCCAATCTTTCCACTTTTAAGTTTAAGATCGACGTTTCCCGTTTCAAAGAAGGTTTGTGTTAAAGTCGCATTAAATGCCACATCGGCTTCAGAATAAATTCCTGTAGCGCTAGTAAAATCTACAGCGCTCACTAATAGTGTCGCATTAATAGCATAGTTTCCAGGTAAGATGGATGAAAAGTTTACTTTTCCATGCTCATCTGCAGTAGCCGAATACTCTTGGCCTGTGGAGGTATTTGAAATTTTAATCAGGGCATTTTTAGTCGTTATGCCTGAGACTTCGCTTTCATCGATACTGGAATTAATCGTTAAGGAAATCGGTTGTACGGTATCTGAATCTTTTTTACAAGCTGTAAATAAAGAAACCATACAGGTAAATAAAAAGAGTAATTTAATTTTCATGATATAAGAATTAAAATTTAATATTTGCTGTTGCTGTGATGCTTGGCGAAGAATTGTATTTATAGTCTTGGGTCGTTCCTGACAGATAATGTACGGTCTTCTCTGGACGGATATTAAAGAAGTTGTACGCTGAAATCGAAAGACGCATATTTTTACGTATTTCCTTAGAAATGCTCATATTAATATTGGTATATACCAGATGTTGTCTATCTCCAAAACTATCCGAACTCGTCAATTTTAAATCCCCATATATCGGATCATTGGGATCATAATGCGGAATCTCTATCCGTTGAGAAGCATTGATAATATAAGCTTTTGGAAAAGCCGTGTTGGCTAATAGATTATTCTCTCTGATTAGGAATAAATCGGCATTAACATTAATAAAAAAACCTATTTTAGGAATATGTGTTGTTGCAGAGAGCTTGGTCATTAACTGTTTGGAATTATAATCTTGAGGATTATAGACCATATGCCCGATTTTATCTCCATTGGGTAGAACCTTAGCGATATCTAAAGGTTTGATATAATCATATTGATTTTTATACGAACCTAAGCTTAGGGAGGTATTCATTTGGAAAGAGGTCTGTATTGCTTTAATCTTACGCGTGAACAGGGACCATTCAAGTCCATAGATATCCGAGCTTAATCCATTTAAAACACTATAATTTGTCGTGCTATTATAGTCAATTAGACGGCCTGTCTCCCAGTAGTTATACTGTCTAGTTTCAGCATTATATTCCGATTTATACTCGGGAAGTTGATACGATCTAAAGCCCATTTGTGTCGAGAACCCATCCCAGCTCTTTTTATAAAAACCATATAATCTAGAACTGAAAAAATGGTCTTGATATTGAAGCCCGAATTCCAGCTGCGATGATTTCGCGGGTTTTAATTTCGAGTTATCAGGAATAATCTTATCGGTATAAACGATATAAATACTATTGTCCAAGGATCCTGTATTATGTAATAATAATGGAATATCTTGATATATCGGTGGCGGATTAAGATGGCCTAATGTCGGGGCTTTAGTTGAAATTCCATAAGAGGCGGTCACCTGATATTTGGAGGATATTTTATATCTTAAGTTGACTCTAGGCTGTATGGATAAGTAGTTATTTTGAATATCTGAACGAAGTCCGATATGGGCAATAAAGGGTCGGTTAGCGACTTTAGCCGAGACTTGATCTTCTATAAAAAAGCTATAATTATAAACTGCGGGAATCAGCTGAAAATCATAAGGGCGGTCATAGGATCCAGTGGAGCCTACAATTCTAGGATGATTCGGATCGGAGACGATACCTCGTCCTCCATTATTGGTATAGGTTGTTCCTAGACCCAAACTAATCTGATGCAGGATTTCGTCTGTTTTTAATTGCAGGCTGGTATTTAAATTAGCCGAAGCTACAATCGGTCTTCCTGTTATTTCTTCGATAGCGAGATAACTGCCAGGAATAAAATATCCCTGATAGACTCCAATAGTATCTTTGGTCGCCATCGGTTTGATCGGACCATTCAGTAAATGCTGGCTATAGGTATACTGATCGGAAGCACTATAACTGAGCGCAAGATTTAAATTTTTAAAAACGGAATTTTTAAAATTTAAACTACTTCTATTCGAGAATCTCCAGCCTTGATTTTTAAAGATAGACATCAATTCATCGGAGTCATCCGGATCTTCCTTTCTATTGTCTAGGCGTCGGTTATAATCTATAGAAAGGGTATTTCTAAAATTATTGACTTGCTTGGACCACATCAGGGATTGGTTAATTCTGGAAAATGATTTCACCCGGTCTCTGGGATCGGCATTGGAGTAGGTATAGTTTGTTCCTATATTTAAGGCGCCTAATTTTCCGCCCAAGTTAAATCCTTTGTTGAGGGACATATTGGTCGAGGCAGCATTGATATTCATGCCCAAGTTAAAGGGGCTAGCTGCGGCCTTTCTATCGATAATAATGGCCCCATCGGTAGCTTCTCCATATTGAGCGGAGGCCACACCTTGTATTACTTCAATCTTTTCTATCGAGTTCACCGGAATATCGCGAAGATCCATTCCTTGGAAGGGGGTATCATATTTAAAGGATGCCATATTTCCAAGGTCTCCACCGCGAAAAGGAGCTGAACTAATCGTCCCCCCAGTTAATCCATAGCGCGATATGGATTTGGACTGCATATTCGCATCGTTGCTTAAGTTAATGCCATCCATAATAATCGCAATACCCAAGCTATTATTCATATTATACTCATCTCCAATACTGCCGCTATTATTTAAGCGATGCCCCGGATTTTCAAATCCCCCTCGAAAAGTTAGCGTTTCCATAATATTCAGATTGGGCGCTTTGCTCGCTTTACCTGGGAGGGTATTGATAATGTCCTGCATACTAAAAGCCTGCACAGCCTGTATGGCCTCTTCATTAAAAACAATAGAAGAGTTGGAGTTATTACTTTCTTTAAATTGCGCATTAATAGTAACCTCATCTAAGGAAAGGCTCAGGTCCTTTAATGCAATTTGACTATAGGATGGAATTTGATCTTTTTTAAATTGCAGGCTTATGGTCTGCATTCCGATATAACGTACTTCGACCTGAATCAGATCTTTGCTGCGGTCTAGGGACAGGGTAAAGGTTCCATCAGATTTAGTGAAAACGGAGTTTTGATTATCTAGGTTGTTAATCGTCGCAAATTCTAAAGGTTGCCCTTTACTATTGGTCACCTTTCCTTTCCAAAAGTCCTGAGCGAGGCTATCATTCCATGAGCATGAAATAGAAATGAAAAGAGCGATCGTTTTTATGCAGTGTTTCACTTAATCTTAAATTAGACTTGTTCTAAATAAATGACAAAAATAAGGCTAATTTAGATTAAAAGCGCATAATTACGAAAAATATTTTTTATTTTATTGCGGTTTCTTGCAAAACTGAGCCAAAGGGCAAATATATGGGGCATCCTTCAGCTGTATGAATTCAAAAAAAATGACGTTCTTTTTTAAAAGAACGTCATCGGATATCTTATCTAGGATAACTTTCGGGTCTATTCATGCGGTATTTAGTCGCGGTAATGGCATGTAAGAAAGCTTCTATATCTTTTATCTCTGCTTTGGTCAGATCTAATTTCTTCATCAGCGGGTCTGTATATGGATACAGTGGATCCGCGGCTTTCTGTTCGGGTTTAGGATCGATCATATGCATTCCTGAATTATACATATTTAATACTCCAGTCATACTATCGAATAATCCATGATGCATCCAGGGTCCGGTATTCATAACATCACGTAAGGATGGGGTACGGAATTTTCCAATATCATCTGGGTTTTTAGTGACATGGTAGCGGCCCCAATCTTCATATTTCTTTCGGTTATAGTAGGTCAGCCCGATATTATGAAATTCCTCATCGGTAAAAAATTGTCCGGAATGGCAGTTCATACATCTGGCCTTTGTTCTAAACAGGTGTAAGCCAGAAATCTCTTGGTCTGTTAAGGATTTGGAGCTACCATCTAGAAATTCATCAAATCTACTTCTTCGTGAAGTTAGGGTCATTTGAAAATCTGCTAATGCTTGGGTAATTCGGTCGAAAGTCACTTCTGAACTGCCGAAAGCGGCCTTAAATAGGTCTTTATACCCTTTTATCTTCGCTAGTTTTTTAGGTAATTTCTTAGCATCCATGGCCATCTCATTATGAGCTTCTATAGGAGCGAGGGCTTGTTCTTGTAATGTAGTTGCTCGTCCATCCCAAAAGAATGTTTTTCTTGCATATACATTTAATAGAGAAGGCACATTTCTAGTTCCAGTCTGATGATCATGCCCTACAGCCACGGTCTGATGGTCTGCCCATGAATTTTGTGGATTATGGCAGGTACTACAAGAGATCTGATTCGAACCGGAGAGGATAGGGACGGAAAATAATAACTTCCCTAAAATGACATTAGGTTGCTCCATTAAAGCAAAATAATTGGAGTCTATGCGCGGTAGGGATTTAAATTCATTAAAAGCCACTCCTTCATCTAAAGTAGGTTTTGGCCATTCTGATAAGGGTTTGCTATATAAACTACGCAAATCCTGAATACTGTGATCGGCAATAAATGCAGTTCCTGATATAATTAAAGTAATGGCAAATCCTATAAGTAAAAATCGTTTCATCGGGCGCAAAATTAAGAAGAATATATAAAGGGAGATAATCTTATTTACTGATCTTCTCCAGGAGTTTATTAACTTCTTCTTCTGTCTGCGTTAATTTAGCCTGGCAGACTTCAATTAATTCCGAGGCACGCTTAATCTTTTGTGATAAGGTATCTATGGTAATATCTTCCGATTCAATTTCTGCAACTAGGGCCTGTAGCTCATTAAATGCATCTGTATAGGTATAGTTATCCATGGGCTTTAATTTTTTTGACGGTAGAAATAACACGTGCATTTTCCAATACCGTTTCTATTTCCATCGCTGGTTGGAGTTGTTTTATATCAGTCAGTAGTTCTCCGTTCACATAGGAGATACTAAATCCTTTTTTTAATAGATTTTTGGGGTCAGAAAGTATTAGTATGCGTTTTAAATGATTTAAAGTCGCATGCTGATTCTTAAAGATTTGTTTAGACTCGGAGATAATCATATTATCTATATGTTCGAGTTTATATTTATGGGAAGCTATAAGCTTTTGAGCAGACCATTTAATCTGATCTCCTGTCTGATTTAATCGGCGTTGCTGCTCTTCAAAATGCAGTTTCGTCTGTCTGACTAAACTCTCTTGAGCCCGTTCTATAGGAAGGGCAAAATTATGAAATTTCTGAATTAAGAAATCCGCGAGTTCCGAGGGGGTGATGGCATTTTTATAGGCGACCATTTCCGAGACCGTTTCATTGGTAGAGTGTCCTATTCCGGTAAGAACTGGAATCGGAAAGATGGCAATAGCACGGGCCAGCAGATAATTATTATAGGAGGAGAGTCCGACTTCGCCACCACCTCCACGAATAATAGCTACCGCATCATAATCTGCTATATGTTCGGCAATGATTGCGAGTTGTTTAATAATGGAGGGAATGGATTTATCTCCTTGCAATAGGGCCGGATATAAAGTCATTTCAAAATGATATCCCCAGGCATTATTTTTAATTAATTTATTAAAATCGGAGAAACCCTTGGAGGTCTCTACAGAAATAAGGGCTAATCTTTTCGGAACCAATGGAAAAGGAAGCTGCTTATTGGCCTGATATATACCTTCCTCTTGAAGCTTCTGAATGGATTCTTTTTTCTCCTTTTCAAGCTCCCCTAAGGCAAAGGTCGGATCGATATCTACGATGCGTAAACTTAATCCATAGAGTGGATCGTAAGAAATAGAGGCTTGAAAAAGCATGGTTATACCTTCTCGAAGCGGTTCATTTAATACTTTTTTAAAATTAATATTGATGCGGTTATAGTCTGCTTTCCATAGAATAGAGCGTATTTCTGCAACAATTTTTCCGTCCGTTTTTTCTACTAATTCTGGATAGCAATGTCCGGAATGGGTATAGAGATTTAGTTTATTCATCTCTGCTTTGATCCAATACAGACTTTTGTAGCGTTCAGCGAGCGTCTTCTGAATACTACGAGATACCTCTAGGAGAGAGAAGATAGTTCTGTTTTCTATTAGCTCTGGCATAACTCAAATATACGGATTTAATAAGTAATATTTTCGAGGTCAAAAGGCTTTTGATAATAGATTAATCTATTATTTGTACATTTACAGTATAAACCTAATATAAAAAAGCACCTTATGAAATTACGCTCTTTAACTTCTACTCTGCTGCTTAGCTTAGCCTTAATCAGCGGAACGGCAACGGCACAATATAAACAATCGCTAACGAATAGGACCGTCTTATTGAATAATGAACGATTGGAAATCCCTTTTCAAAATCTTTCTGAAAAGCGAATTGCCGTATTAATTCCGAAGGGAGATCGCTTAAGCACATTTGCCAAGCAATTGGAGAGATATGCGGAAGTGTGCACGTTTGACTTCGAGCATATAGATGAGCAGATTAAATACTTTAATCAGGTAATTGTTGCAGTGGAAGCGCAGGATTTAAATAGCGCGCTCCTGGAGCAGTTACAGCAGGCTTCGATTAATAATAAGCAACTTGTATTAGCGCTGTTTGGTTCAGGAGCATTTTTTCCCGAGCTCGAGCAGGTGGATTTTCCTTTACTTTGGAATTCCAGTGCTACAGCAGATGCACAACGCTATGCGGCTATGTCTATATTTGGAGGGATAGCTGTGACGGCTAAATTGCCGCAGAACTTTAGTTCTAAATACCGACAGGACCAGGGCTTTATAACCCAGCAGACTAGGCTACAATATCTACAGGGAGAAGCTTCCTCTTATAATATTCCGGCACTCACGCAGCAGATAGATGCGATTGTTGCTGAAGCAATACAGGAGCAGGCAAGCCCTGGAGCAGTGGTAATGGTCGTAAAAGAAGGGCAGGTAATTTTTGAGAAAGCCTATGGATATCATACCTATGATCGAAAAATTAAAAATCAGATTACAGATATTTTTGACTTAGCCTCCATTTCAAAAATTGTAGGCACCACGCCTGTGATTATGAAACTGCAACAGGATCAGGTGATTCATTTAGATTCCACAATGGGCTATTACTTAGGGCAGGCCAAACAGTCCAATAAAAAAGATATTAAATTGCGCTCTGTCTTATTACATGAAGCCGGCTTTACACCTTTTATTCCATTCTACAGGCATTTAAAAGATGGGGATATACAATCCTATTATTCCGATTCTCATCAAGTAAAACTCGCTGATTCGGTATATTTAAGATCAAACTATTACCGGGATATTATGTGGCCGGAGATGTTATCCTCCGAGGTGAAGCCTATAGGACATTATGTATATTCTGATTTATCCATGTATGTGATGAAAGAGGTGGCTGAGCATCAAACATCTATCCCTATGCAGGATTATGTACGTGATTTATTATATAAGCCGCTAGGAATGAAGACCGCAGGATATAATCCGAGAACGCGTTTTGCCAAGGAAAATATTATTCCTACTGAGATGGATACTTCTTTCAGAA
This sequence comes from Sphingobacterium sp., assembly GCA_036786125.1. Lineage (GTDB taxonomy): Bacteria > Bacteroidota > Bacteroidia > Sphingobacteriales > Sphingobacteriaceae > Sphingobacterium. The sequence continues at coordinate 3,718 of DAIQRP010000034.1, read as the reverse complement.
AGGTATTATTAGAAGGTTATGTACATGATCAGGGAGCAGCTATGGCTGCGGGTGTTGCCGGGCATGCCGGTCTATTTTCCACGGCAAATGATCTGGCTATCTTTGGACAGTTGATGCTTAACCGAGGAATATATGGGGGCGTACGGATTTTTAATCCAGAAACGGTAGATCTCTTTAGCTCCAAGCAGTCCACTAGCTCCAGAAGAGGGCTTGGATTTGATCGCGCAGATGGAAATCCGCAGGCAGCATATCCATCTAAGCTGGCTAATGCATCAGTCTATGGACATACCGGATATACCGGAACCTGTATCTGGATAGATCCGCAAAATCAGTTAATTTATATCTTTCTTTCCAATCGGGTACATCCTCAGGTATCGACCAAATTGCTAGACTTAAATATTCGAAGTCGAATACAGGATGTTATATATAAAAACATAAATTAATAAAAAGGGCTGCTTCTAAGGAGGCAGCCTTTTATATTATCATAAAGAATTTCGGACTGACAGGAGTGCATAGATTACTGGAAACTCGAGGATATGCTTCGCCCATCAGAAAAGCTTTCTAATAGTTGACAACTAAATCCATACTGCTGCAGTACTTCTATAATTTCATCACTTATCTGCTGGTAAGCTGAAATCCTTAATATTCTATCCTCGTCTACTAAGTCTACAGACCATTGTATAGGAACTGGTAAATCTTTCAAAATAATTCTGATAAATTCCTTATCCTCTTGGTTTTTTATGGAAGTTTTAAAAATGGAGATAATTTCTGGCATATGATAATCTTATTAAAACGTTTGAAATGAATATTATCGCAATGTTTGATAAGGTAAGGCAAGCGCCATATTAAGCAGGAAGAAAGGACTTGACTTGGTCTTTGCTTCCAGAATAAAGTCGCTGTTCTTATGATAGACCTTGAGGGCTCTACTTTGAAGGCTGGAACGATATCCTAATTGAGTTCCTAAAAGTAACTTTCCGAAACTACGTTCATAATATGCTCCTGTATACAGGTTGGTATATCGATATTCATACTGACCTGATAATGAATGTTTAGAGTCGGGAATAAAGAAATTGGAACCTCGTATTTCAGCTCCTAAACTCAGCCATCCGGAAAGGAAATCGGCTTTTCTAAAGCTTGCTTTATAGGGAAGAATAAAATCCATCACCCAATTGGGGTTCCCCAATTTCTTCCAATATGAAATAATAGGGAGAACGGGGCTGCCTATCATTGAGGGATCTAGCAGCGCGATAAGGCCTGCAGATAGTCGCATATCAGCATCGGCTTTTAGTATGAGGGATGCCGAGGCTCGACTAATGACCTTTTGAATATGTATAATTTTAGGACTTGAAAATACAAGGTCTGCATGATATACGATCGGCTTTCCCCAAAGGGAGTCCGTATATATGGCCGAAGCCGAAAGCTGTAGGGTATTAAATTTTTCTGTTCCTGTAGATTCCGAATGAAAGCGATCTTGAGTAAATAGGGCATTCCCCAAAAGAATCAGCTGCTCTTTTTGATATAATTTATGAGAAGCAAAGGCCTGCCAACGGTCTTGTCTAATCGGATCGGAATATATATGTTCCCCTTCTTGATTTTTAAAAGTATAGGTCGACTGATTGATGGATTCATACTGTAAAGCAAAAGGACGTATGGATGGGTAATTATAACTATTGGGAATAGCTTTACCTTGCTGCGCCTTGCTTATGTCATACTTAAAAATAATAAATAAGGAGATTAACATCACTCTTTTCATAGCGACGAAAATCTATAAACCCGCGTAATGTTAAAAGCATAAAATTAGTCAAACGGACAAATTTTAGACTCAAACCCTATATTTTTAAGCTCAAATGTTTAAGTCTCCGGCTAGCCAGGATAGAAAAACCGAGGATTTCTCCTTACTGACCATAATTTTATCGGTATGATTTATTTTAGGATAGACAACTAACTTTCTAGATAGGGAATAGGAGGCATGTAGAACTGCTGCCCGACGAATTAGGTACTGCCTATTGACCCGAAAAAAATCTTGATTGCCGAGACGCTCGAGTTCGTCCAAAGTTTTGGAGATGCAATAGGAGGTATTGTCAAAAGTCTTGACATAGGTACTTTCATTATCAATATAAAAAAGGGCGATATCATGCATCATAATAGGGATGATCTTATCCTTATAATGGACTAATAATGATTTTGGAGCCGCTTGCAATTGTTTTAAAAGATCCTTATAGAAGTCCTCTGGGATCGAATTTGCTTTAGTGAAATTTCGTTTTAAACCTTTGTATTTTTCCAAGGCTCCGCGCACAGAATGAGCTGTAACGGGTTTGAGTAGATAATCAATACCATTATTCTTAAATGCATGTAACATATAATCATTATATGCGGTGCAGAATACAATAGGTGTTTCGGTCTGTACGGCATCAAAAATTTCAAAACTCAGACCATCTCCGAGTTGAATATCCGAAAATATTAAGTCCGGAGCCTCTTGCTCTTTTAAATACTGAATACTTTGTTTTACCGAAACCAGCACATCTAGGATCTGTAATTCGGAAGAGGCTGCCTTTAAAGCATGGATTAAGTCCTCCGAGGCTAGTTCCTCATCTTCTATAAGTAGAATGTTCATGATTTATAAGTTTTATTTTTACCGTAAATGCCGTTTCCGTTTGAATCACCTGGGGGATAGCTTGATTGAGGATACGATAGCGTTCTTCTAAGTTAATTAAACCCATTTTATTGGATTCTAACACATGATTCTTCAGCTGAACATTATTTTCCACAATGACCCAATCTCCCTGTTGGAATATGCGTATACATAAAGGCTCTTCTTTGGTCAGTTGATTGTGTTTAATCGCATTGTCTACTAAAGGTTGTAAGGAGAAAATAGGAATCTGCGCATAGTTTTTGTCTAAGTCCTGCAGATCTATATGATAGATTAAGGCATCTTTAAATCGGATTTTTTGCATTTCTAAATAATCTCTGCAAAGTTTAATTTCCTGCTGTATATCCGAAAGTCCTTTTTCATTAGGGAGCACCGATACGCGTAGAAAATCCGATAGGCAGATGATATATTTTTCAGCCAAGTCAGCATCTTTCCGCACTAAAGCTTTCAACGTACTTAAGGCATTGAATAAAAAATGAGGTTGAATCTGCTGTCTTAATAATTGGTTTGCCGCTTCACTTTTGGCCTTAGCCAGGCGTGTCATCTCTAGTTCTACCTGAACTTTAAAATGTTGAGACATTAAAAAATATAACCATAACTGAATGATAAAATTCAATAGGATAGATTGAATGAAAAAATATAGAAAGGCATTTCCTTTAGATATTAAGTGCAGATCCCCATGTAGTTTGACAAACTCAAAGGCCAATAAGCGATGGAAGATATTTATGCTTAAAAAGATTAATAAAGCTCCCAGAATACTTAAAATCTTAACAATAAGCGGAGATTTTAAAGGATCCTCAGATTTAAAATACATAAGCAGTTCAATATTCCACCAAGAAACCAAAAAGATAACCAGAAACATTTCTATGGCATGTAGAATAACGCCTGAGCTTTCTGCACCCGTAGTAATTATGGCCAATGTGGTAATTATGGTTATAGAAAACGAGAAGATTAAACTTTGCTTAATCCAGTTTATCCGATCATATTGCAGTTTCATAAGAAAATCTAAACCGATAAAAGTAAAACATATTCTTACAATTCGATTATTTTATGTAAAATTAGTTTTAA
>DAIQRP010000033.1:0-26274 GCA_036786125.1 Sphingobacterium sp. | reverse complement strand
AAAGCTGCTACTCGGTTTTAGTAATTTAAATACCGGACAATGGCTTATTGCTGCTTCATAAGCGTAACGAGCTTATGGAAGGCTTAATACAATAGGGCTATGCTATTATTCCATGTTTGAGGTAAGGATTTGAGGTTCAGTATATTTAATGCCCGGGTAAGGACTTTTGGATGCATATTAAGCGGATACGAGCTTTTAGATACAAAATAAGCGCTGATATAGTCTAGTTTATAAGCTGCTGAGCGTGTTAGGAATAGGACTGATACAAGATTCTGAACTATAAAATCAAGAGCTATAGACTATTGAAAACCTATACGCCAGTTATAAATCAGTATATCCTATATAAATTCATCTGCATCATAAATAATATACCCGAATAAAAGGCAAAAAAAACGCCAATAATTTATTGGCGTTTTTTTATAGTGCATTTAACTTAGTCTTCAGTATAAAAATCTACTAAAGAAGAAATATATGGATCTTCCCAGCCGGAAATGATATCATCATAATCTTCATCTGGAATATGAGTTTGATGCACTTCTAAGGAAGTCCCTTTTTTATGCTCATGTAATTTCATAGTAACAATAGAATCTTCCGCTTGATCTCCGAAGTACCATTGCTGAACAATCTTCTTACTCGGCTCTAGAGCGATAAATTTACCGGTAATTGCGCCATCCCAAAACGAAAACTCTCCACCGACTTGGGGATCTATTTCAACAATATCTCCAGTCCAAAGACGAATGGTAATTTCTGTCGTTAGGGCAAGATATAATTCTTCTGGTGTAGCAGGAATAATAAAATATTTTTTAAATTCTTTCACTGTTATTCAATTTATTACACGAAGATACTAAATAAAAAGGATTCTTATTTAGGAATACGGAGATAGCGCCAGCGCAGGTAGGCAGCTCGTAGAAGGAGAGGCCTTAAGAAAATTGTTGAGCAACAATTAAGGCACAAATATCTTTTGCTACCTCTTCTTTGGATTTTAAGTCAAAGCTTTGAATAGCTTGATGCTTGTCTATAATCGTAATTTTATTGGTATCTGTGGCAAAACCTGCTCCAGGATCTTGCATGGAATTTAGCACTATAAAATCTAAATTCTTACGGATTAATTTCCCGATAGCATGCTCGAGCTCATTATTGGTTTCAAGGGCAAAACCAATTAAAAGCTGCTGATCCGATTTCTGCTTCCCTAAGCTAGCGAGGATATCTGTGGTTTTTGTTAAGGAAAGATGAAATTCTGAATCCGTCTTTTTAATCTTTTGGCTAGCGACTTCCTTTACGGTATAATCTGCTACTGCCGCGCTCATAACAATAATATCTGCTGTTGCAAATTCCTTTTCACAGGCAGCTAGCATATCTGCTGCTGATATAATATCTATACGTTCCACTGCAGCAGGGCTTGCTAAAGCGGTAGGACCCGATACTAGGGTAACCTGAGCTCCTAGACGTTGTAATTCCGTCGCAATGGCATAACCCATCTTTCCTGAGGAATGATTTCCTATAAAACGGACAGGGTCAATAGCTTCATACGTAGGGCCTGCAGTCACTAAAGCTCTCTTGCCGAGTAATGGGCGCTCGAAGCTAAAATGTGCGCTTAAAAAGGCTAAAATCTCCTCAGGTTCGGCTAACCTTCCGTCTCCTACAAGGCCGGAGGCTAACTCTCCATTTCCTGGAGGAATAATGAAATTGCCATAACCTTGAACGGCTTTTAAATTCGCTACAGTTGAAGGGTGTTTCCACATGTCTAAATCCATTGCTGGAGCAATAAATACGGGACATTTGGCGGAGAGGTAAGTAGCAGTCAGCAGGTTGTCACAAAGACCATGGGCAATTTTGCCAAGCGTATTGGCTGTACATGGAGCAATAACCATTAAATCTGCCTGCAAACCGAGTTCCACATGATTATTCCAGACGCCAGTTTTAGCGTCATAATAATCAATTAGAACCGGATTTTTGGATAATGTAGCCAAGGTAAGGGGGGTAATAAATTCTGCGGCTTCCGGAGTCATAATAACTTGAACCGACGCATTTTCCTTGACTAATAGACGGACTAAATGTGCAATTTTGTATGCGGCAATACTGCCGCATACTGCAATTAAAATATTTTTACCATTTAGTACCATAAACGGAAAAGCAGATTAATCTTGCTCTTTTGAAGGGTTTCTAAAGTACACTTTATCATGTAAAAACTCATCGATAGCAATCAATGTAGGTTTAGGCATGCGCTCATAGTGTTTAGAAATTTCAATCTGCTCACGGTTTTCAAATACCTCTTCTAAGTTATCGTTATTACTAGCGAATTCAGCTAGCTTACCATTTAACTCTTCTTTTACATCAACAGCAATTTGATTAGCACGCTTAGAGATAACCACGATAGACTCGTATAAGTTATCAGTAGTTTTATCTAATTGTCTCAAATCGCGTGTTACTGTAGAACTAGCAACAGTATTATTATTTTTTTGACTCATATCTATGGGGTATTTCTATTTATTATTAATTTTTTCTTGTTCAGCAATGGCAACTTTAATTTGCTGTAACTTTTTATTCGCGATTTCTATATTCTTTTCTGCACTATTACGTAAGTCTTCCGCATCCTTCATAAACTTACTATCGGGATAGTTACTCGCAAAAGAACGGTAGAATGAAATCGCATCCGAGAATCTTTCATCCTGGCGTTTTAAACTACTTTTTGCAGCATAGTTATACTGAGCTTTAATCATTAAAAACTCGATCTCTTCTGCATATTTAGTATCCGGGTATTGTTTTAATACATTTTCAAATGCGATTACTGCGGCTCTATAATCATCATTTAAGCCCATATCGTAATAAAGGCGAGCATTGGCAAAAGCCTTCTTCTCTAATTTATCACGTAACTTATCAATCAGCTCACTCGCTTCTTTAGCACGTGTCGATTCTGGATATAAATTGACGAATAATTGCAATGCATCAATAGCTTTAGAGGTATTTTCCTGATCTAAATTAGATTTTGGTGAATCTAAATAATAACAGTAAGCAGACATATATCTACATTCCTCGGCACGCGGGCTATTGGGATACACATCAGCAAATTCCTTAAAGTGATGACGAGCAGAAATATAATCTTTCAAGCGGAAATTGGAATAAGCTGTCAAATAATATAAATCTTCAGCTTCAGCTTGTCCTCTATAGCGCGTCTTTAAATCATCAAAAAGCAAAAGTGCCTTTGAGTATTTTTTAGCCTCATATAATTTTACTGCTTCTTCATATTTTAAAGCAATATTATTACTTGCTCGTAATTTCTCAAATTTACTCTTACAGCTTGTAACGAATACGATGAGTAATAATCCGGCAGCGACTGCCACTATACGCCTATTTAAAAACATTTTACAAAGATAAGTGAATTTGATATAATAGTCAATTAAATTTTATGTTGCAATATACTTTAAAGTTAAGTTTTGAACAATGGGATTGATGAATTTAACAAAGTTTAACTTTAAAGCCTAATATAGGCGTTTTTATTCATTTTTAGATGTTAATTTCAATATCAAATAAATGTCAAGCTTTTTATATTCGATGTAATATTTGTAATAATTGATTATATTTACAACCTAAGATATAATTTAATATTATGACATTATTGGAAAGAGTTGAGCAAGCATTGGATACAATCAGACCGTATTTAGAGACTGATGGTGGTAATGTGAGTATTGAAGAGATTACAGAGGAGAATGTTGTTCGCTTAAAGCTATTAGGAGCTTGTGCTTCTTGTTCTATGAGTATTATGACTTTCAAAGCAGGTTTAGAGCAGGCAATTAAAAAAGCGGTTCCTGAAATTACTGCTGTAGAAGCAATTAATATTACGGATATGGATGATCCTAATGCAACAATGCCATCCCCACAAGCGTTTTAGTCGCTATTATTAACAAAAATTAACAGCAGTCTGTCAACTGATTGCGTAGATTTGTGTTATGAGATTTATTAATCAGTTATTCCTATTAGTATCGTGTATGCTATGCTCACTTGCTCTCTATGCTCAACAAGAGAAAGTGGTACAGTTTTCAGGGTTTATTCAAACTATTGGAACAGCTGATCCTGTAGGTTATGTTACGATTCGTAATAATAACTTTAAAGACAAAATTTTCCTTTCTAATCATCAAGGTTTCTTCTCATTTGTAGCACATGAAGGTGATAGCATAACTTTTACCTCTGTAGGTTTCGAAAAGATAGAATATGTTATCCCTCATACTTCAAGTGATAAGTATACAGCCGTGATACGGATGAAAAATTTAATTCATGAATTGCCGATGGTTACTCCATTTCCATGGGCCAGTATCGAAGAATTTAATTTAGCCTTTATGGCTTTAGAGATTGCCGATGATGATATCTTGCGTGCGAAGAGCAATGTAACTGCGGAATCCTTAGCCGCAATGGCACGGGTTACTCCTCGTAGTGCTGATGAGATTCAAAACTTTAATTACTCCCAGCGTCATATACAGATGAATAATAAATATATGAATGCGAATGGAGCGAATCAGCTTTTTAATCCTCTCGCTTGGGGCTCCTTGATCCAACAGATTAGTAAAGGAAATCAAAGTAGAAAGAAATAAGTTAGTCTTTCAGTTCTTTAATTTGTTTTATGCTTAATCGAGCGGATAAGTAGGAGATAAGTAAAGAAACCAATCCTATCGTTAAAAATACCATTAAAAAGTCATTTGCACGGATTCCTACAGGATAGGCATCGATCAGACTATTTGCGCCTTCTTCAATGCGGATAAATCCATATTGCTGCTGTAAAAGGCAGAAGACATATCCGATAATTAATCCCGCGACACAGCCAGTGATAGAGATGATAAGTCCTTCATAGAAGAATATATTACGAATTAACTTATTCTCTGCGCCCAAACTTCGAAGCACAATCATATCTTGTTTTTTATCAATCACCAACATGGTTAAAGAGCCGATAATATTAAAGATCGCAATAATCCCAATGATAGTCAGAATAAAATATACCGCCCATTTCTCGGTACGTACCGTTCGGTAGACATCCGGATTTTGTTCCTCCCTATTTTTGACATCATAGCGATCCCCTAATTGTTGCTGCAGATTCTTTTCGAACTTATATTTATTAATTTCCGGAGCGACATTAAATTCAATCGCAGAAACCTGATTAAATTCTCCTAGCACATCCTGAGCAAAGGAAATAGGGACGATAAGTAAATTATCGAAATCCTTCTTCTGCCGGGTTAGCGGAAGCTGTAGCCCCTTTTCGTGGAGAATAGACCTCTATTTGATTTGAAACATTATGGTTGGAAATGCCTAAATTAGCTTGTACTAGCGCACCCATAATAGCATAAGGCACAGAATCTTTTTCTACATTAAACTCTCCAGAATAGAGTAGGCTATCCTTAGTTTGATGTTTGATAGAACCTTGTTCTATTCCTTTAATCTGTGCAATAAATTGTTTATTGCCATATTGAAGCAGCACTTTTTCTTGTAATACCTCAGTATACTCTTCTAGAAAAGGTTGTTTTTTAAGCTCCTCAAATAAGGAGTCCTGAGCAGAAAATAGCTTTCCCTTCACAGGTTCAATTCTAAATTCTGGAGTAAAATTACTGTACATGGAAAGAATCAGATTCTCCATGCCATTAAAAAATGAAAGCAATATAATTAATGCTGCACTACTTACCAGTACCCCAATGAGACTGATATAGGATATAATATTAATCGCATTGACGGATTTTTTGGAAAATAGATATCGCTTAGCAAAAAAAATAGGCAGTTTCATAGTAATATTAAGCTCTTACAAAAGGATTAGTGTTTTTTTCAAAACCAACTGTGGTTGCTGGACCATGTCCTGGATAGACCGTGATATCTTCAGGAAGGGTATAGATTTTTTCCTTAATTTGTCTTATCAGCTGTTCCTGATTCCCTCCAGGAAGATCAGTACGGCCAATACTATTTCTAAAAAGTACGTCTCCACCGATTAATAGCTTTTCATTCGGAAGGTAAAAACAAAGATGTGCTGGAGAGTGCCCAGGAGCAAAGATCAATTCAATCGCATTTCCGGCAAAGTCTATGGTACCACTTTCCGCTAAAAAGGTCTCTGGAAGAGGGGATTTTTTATAGTTAAAACCACGGTCAGAACCGTAATTTTCCATCGCCATCAGCACGGGAATTTCTCCTTGATGAAACTGAGGAAGTAATCCATAGGTATCATAAATATACTTATTACCAATAATATGATCGATATGACAATGGGTATTTAATAATAAAGTTGGGCTCAGCTGATGGCTTGAAATAAAAGCGGAAAGTTCCTCTTCTTCCAGATCATTGCTCATCCCTGGATCTATAATCGCACACTGTCCTTGTGCATCATACAATAGGTATGTATTTTCCTGAAAAGGATTGAATGTAAAAGTTTTTATACGTAGCATAGATTAAAAATTATTTCCAACGGATAGTGTTAATCAAATGGTCAATATCTGCTCGGATAAATTCCAATACAGGTTGAATAGAGTCTATACGTGGTTTTTCATTAAAATAAAGCGCTCCTCTTAAATAGTTTTTTGTACTGTCAGTCACAAAAAACTGATAATTAGAAGCTGTATTTCCTTTAATATCATATTTTAGACCATACAGCTGATGTTCCGGTTGCTGTATCGTTTTTTGATCGATTGCCGTAGCCTTAGTGGTATGTTTAAAAGCAAAAGTTCTCGCATCTTCAGTCAATTGATTTAAGCTGGACTGTGCCGTAATCGGCAGATAGCTCAGATGTAGCCGAGCATTAAAGGATTGGAAATCAATATTAATCCAACATTCTTTAGCCCCATTTTCCTGATCCAAGCTCATTTGGCTATAGTCTGGAATTTCAAATAAAAAGGGACATCCCGTTTCTATTTGATGATAGGCTTTTTCAGGGTATTCAATTCTAAAATAACCTCTGGGTTTAGGTGTATAGTTTTCCTGACATCCTATACATAGAATAAGACAGAGTATGAAAAAGGTATATTTCATTTTAGCTATTCCAAATTTCCCAATTCTTTTCCGCTTGTAAAATAAGCATTTCTAAGCCATTTTTAGTCTGTGCTCCATGCTCTCTTCCCAAACGTAAAAAGGCTGTCTCTTCGGGATTATAAATTAAATCATAGAGCAGGTGGTCTGCAGTAATACCCTCATAGGGAATATTTGGATACTGCTCTATATTTGGATAAGTGCCTACGGGTGAACAATTTATCAAGAGGGGGTGAGCCTGAATAAGTTCTGCTGTTAACTCCTCATAACTGAAATTATGCTCCGTCTTTGTGCGGCTGACAAAAGTATAGGATATGCCTAATTGAGTTAGGGCATAAACCACCGCTTTCGCGGCGCCACCATTTCCCAAAATTAAGGCTTGGGTATGATGCGCTTTTAAAAGAGGGCGTAAGGACTCTTGAAAGCCATATACATCCGTATTATATCCGATGAGATAAGGTCCTTCGGGGCGATGTTTTATCTGTATACAATTTACTGCACCAATTTCTTTAGCTTCGGGAGAGAGTTCCTGCAGATAAGGTAATACGGAAATTTTATGCGGAATGGTAACATTGACGCCATAAAAGTCCGTATTTGTATAGATGTCAGAAAAGGAGGGGATATGTTCTATATTATATAGATCATAGTCAATATGAGTAATTCCTTCTTGTGCAAATTTTTCTAAATAGTATTTTTTAGAAAAAGAATGGCTTAAGGGAAAACCTATTAATCCCAATTTTTTCATGCTATCGGCTAATTTGAATATTTATTAATAATATCTACAATGATCTTATTCCCTTGTAATTGTGGCAAGTAATCAAAGATGATATAATGTTTATCTGGATTGGCAGATAAGCCTAATTCCAGGTAACTTAATGCTTCGATAAATTTACCATCGGCAAAATGATAAGCGACCATTCTATAGAACAGTTCTGCTGCTGTTGGGTTATTGCTAATCCCTTCATGAATAATGGCTATGGCCATATCGACCTTATTCTGTTCAAAATAAATCGAGGAATAGTCGAGCCATGCTTCAATATCCAGCGGATTTAATTGCACCACCTTTTGATAAGCCAACTCGGCTTCTTCAACCATTTGAAGCTTGTATTTCGCGTCGGCTAAAGCAAACCAAAAATCAGCATTTTGATCATCTAAAGCTAGGGCTTTTTTATAAAAATGAATAGACTCATAATGTCTATCTTCGAAATCTAAGGTGACCCCAATTCCAAACCAGGCATCTGCGAGCTCCGCATCTAATTTGACTGCTTTTTTATAATACTCACGTGCCGTCTCCATCTGCTCCAATTTCTCATAACACTCCCCTATAGCGCAGAAGGTCTCCGCACTTGGAGGTTCAAATTTAAAGGTAGAGGTATAAACTTCAATAGCTTCCTCAAATTTGTCGAGGTTGACTAAAGAATTTCCTTTATTAAAATGTGCTGAAGCAAAGTCTTCCTTAATTAGAATCACGTAATCATAAGCATCTATCGCTTCATTAAAACGTTCCAATCGATGATAGGCATTACCTAAATTAAACCAAGCAGCATATGAATAAGGGTCTGTATTAATATAACTATTGAAGTAGTCTATAGCTTCTTCAAGCTGATCGATAACATCATAGCAGAAAGCAATTTCATATAAGGCTTCCTGGTGTTTATTATCTAGGGCTAACGTCTTTTTTAAATAAACTAGGGCCTCTTCATTTCTGCCCTCTCCCTGAAGTAGGGAAGCAATCTGAAAATAGACCTCATCTTTATTTTCAGAAAGTTCTAAGGCTTTATTTAAATTAGATAGCGCTTCATCAAACTGCCCTAAGGAGCCTAATATACTTCCTTTAATAAAATAAATATCAGATTCTGAAGGTTCTAATAATTCAGCCTTCTCTGCTGCTGCTATGGCCAGCTGAAATTGCTGTATAGATGCATATATCTGAGCTTGACGCAATAAGAAATTCGTATCAAATGGATGTTGATTTATTGCGTACGCCGTTACTTCGAGAGCTTGGACAGGATCGTTATGTTCAATATAATGGTCGATAATGGCCATAAAAGCTTGCTTATCAAAAAAATATTGATCTTGATCACGAATCATTTTCTCGTAACGGGCTACTGAAAGTTTTTGTTCTTCTGGAGAACTGTATTCGAAATCCTCTTCCATCATTTCCTTGTCGCTAAATTAGATCTTCAATAATTGCTAACAACCATAAGTTATGGAAAATTTAATGAATTACATCCGGTAAATTCTAATAATTTTCCATAGACCCAATAGGTACATACTAGCAAATTATTAAAACAAAGATACATAAAAAAGCAGCGAAACAAAAAAAGCCGGTTCTGATGAACCGGCTTCCTTATATGTTATTGAGATTAAATTATTTTTTGATCTCAACGCGACGGTTTTGAACGCGACCTTCTTCAGTTGCATTAGATGCAATTGGGTTAGCCTCACCGTAACCGTTAGCTGTAATTTTCGCTGCAGCTACACCTGCGTTAACTAAGTATTGTTTTACTGCGTTAGCACGGTCTTTAGATAAGTTTAAGTTATAAGCTTCAGAACCTTCAGCAGATGCATAACCGTTTAAAGTTACAGATGAGTTAGATTCACGAACTTCTTTAGCTAATTTATCTAAAGTAGCGTAAGATTGAGTTTTTAATACTGAGCTATCGAATTCGAAACCGATAGGAGCATAAGTTCCTGCTTGAGTGATGTTGTTAACAACTGGCTCAGGGAATTTGATAGGACATCCAGAACCATCAACTGGAGTACCAGCAGGAGTGTTAGGACATTTGTCAAATTTATCAGAAACACCGTCACCATCAGAGTCAGTGCTTAATGTATTAACTGTACCTTCTAATGAAGAAACACGTTGTTTTAAAGCTTCAACTTCTTGTTTTAATGAAGGGTCTTTTAACTCATCATATAAAGTTGCAACTGGGTTAGCCCAAGTTAAATCTTGTTTGTCTTTTGATCCTAAAGAGAATTCTAAACCACCATATACTTGTGAGAATTTATCTTTACCATCAAATCTTTTTGGTCCGTATAATAAGTTATCATCAACAAAGTTCATGGTATAACCTAAGTTTAACGCTACGCGGTCAGATAACTTGAATTTTGCACCAACTCCAACTGGAATGAATGAAGAACGACGGAAATCGCCATCACCTTGAGGCTCTCTATCACCGAATACTTTCTCTCCCCAGTTACCTTTTTCGTTGAATACTTGATTTCCAGTACCATCGTTGTTAGCATATTGAATTGGGTTGAACGCCATTAAACCGTAACCAACTTTCGCGAAGAAACTAACTGAGTTCTCTCTTCTTAAGAAGTCGATAGAAGCAAATTGGAATACCCCGTTTAAGCTAACTGCATATTGAACGTCAACTTCTGATGAACGAGCACCATTAGCAGTTTCAGCAACTGGACCTGATTGATCGTGGTTGTAAGTAAAGATACGACCTCTGTTACCTTCAGCCTCTAAACCGAACCATGAAGAGAATTGTTTACGAACTGTTAATCCGTAGTATTCACGTACTTTGTTTTGACCGAAACCAACTTTTTGACCAAATGCATTTTGACCACCGACTAAAGCGTTAGGTGTAGTGATACCACCTTGAACACCGATAGACCAAGTTCTGTATTGTGATCTACCACCGAATACAGTTTGAGCTTGTGCTACATCAGCAAATCCGAAAGCAGCTACTAAAGAAGCTGCAACAGCAGTTTTTTTAATTGTAGAATAGTTCATACTCTTGTTTTTAAGGTTATTATTAATTTTAATTGTTTTTATAATTTTAATAAACTGTATAAAATTTACATCAGTTTAGCTTCTAATACAGTAACAAACACTGTACCAAAGTCCGTTCGATTGTAAAAGTTATAATCATTTTTATCTATACGTCTATAAAAATAAAAATTTGGCACAAATGTACCAAATTTTTAATCAATATTTATTCTTTTTCAATAAAGTTGTTCTTTTATCAAGTTTCCGCTACATAAAATAGTGGATAACTGCGAGCGTTAGTGCACCTAAGATTGCGGAAACGGGAATCGTTAATACCCAAGCCCATAGTAAACTTATGGTTACACCCCAACGTACAGCTGATACACGTTTTACTACACCTACCCCGATAATGGAACCTGTAATTGTATGTGTTGTCGATGCTGGAATACCAAAATGCTCGGTAATACCTAAGGTTACCGCACCAGCTGTTTCTGCTGATACCCCTTCTAAAGGAGTAACTTTGGTAATCTTAGTACCCATGGTTTTTACAATTTTCCAACCTCCAGACATAGTTCCTAATGAAATTGCCGCATAACAGGTTAACGGAATCCATTCAGGCATATGTTCGGTATTTTCAATATATCCTCCGGCTACCATCGCTACCAAAATAATACCCATTACTTTTTGAGCATCGTTACCCCCGTGTGCAAAACTTAATGCTGCAGAAGAAATAAGTTGTAAAAACTTAAACCATTTCTCTGCTGTTGCAGGCCGTGAGTTCTTGGCTAAATTGATAATGATCAAGGTTATAATAATAGAGATTATCATACCTATAACTGGTGCCAGGACTATAAATGAAATTATTTTTAATACTGCAGAAACATTAATCGCATGGATAGGGTTTGCTCCTAAGAAAATAGCATATGCCATTCCTGAACCGGCAAAACCTCCGATTAATGTATGTGATGAACTGGAAGGAATTCCGTAGTACCATGTGAATAAGTTCCAGCTTATTGCAGCAATTAATCCTGCAAAGATCACCTCTAAGGTAATATATTCTTCGATCACCGTTTTGGCGATTGTATTAGCTACTTTATGATCCGTAAAATAAAAGTAAGCAGCAAAATTGAAAATTGCAGCCCATAATACGGCCATAAATGGCGTCAATACTTTCGTCGATACAACTGTAGCAATAGAGTTAGCGGCATCATGGAAACCATTGATGTAGTCAAACGCTATCGCTAAGATTATAACAACGACTAGTAATGTTGATATCATAATATTTTTATGCTAAGATGCTTTAATTCGAAAAGAATTAAGCATTTTTAACTAATATACTTTCTAATACATTTGCTACATCTTCACATTTGTCTGTAGCATCTTCCATTGCAGATAATACTTCTTTATGCTTAATTAATGTAATAGCATCTTTTTCGTATTCGAATAAATCGGCAACTGCTTTATCAAAAATATAATCAGCTTTATTTTCTACGCTATTAATCCGTACACACGAATCGGTGATATTGCGGATGTTTTTTAAATCACGTAATTCATGAATCGCTTTAGAAACATGTTCTGTAGCTTCTAAAATTAAAGCTGCGATTTCAATCATCGGCTCAGTAGCCTTAGTTACTTTATATAAATCCATACGGTTTGAAGCTCCGTGGATAAAATCGGCAACATCATCTAATGAACTCGCTAATGTATGGATGTCTTCTCTATCAAAGGGAGTGATAAAGTTTTTACCTAATTCTAAATGAATTTGATGTGTGATGTTATCTCCTTTGTGTTCTAAATCTTCGATTTTACGACAAAGTTCTTTACGTACTTCCACATCTGTTGTATTTACATTCTCGATAAGCAATTTAGCCATATCGATTAAGTTGTTACCCGCTTGTTCGAAAAGAGGGAAGAATTTTTTGTCCTTAGGGACAAAATACTGAAAAATACTATTTAAAGACATAGTGTTAAATATTTGGTACAAAAATATAAAGGTAATGTTAAGTTAATGTTAAATTATAAAATAATATTTATAATACTGTAATTCAATTGAATAGCCTTAGTTTATATGACTTTTGTCAAGTGTAAACCCAAATGTGGTGCCTATACCCTCGGTACTTCGGACATTGACATTTTGATGATGAGCTTCAATAATATGTTTTACTATAGAAAGCCCTAATCCTGAACCTCCTATTTCTCTGGAACGGCTTTTATCCGTTCGATAGAATCGTTCAAAGACACGCGGTAAGTTTTTTTCCTCTATGCCATAACCATCATCGGTGATTTCTATTAATACTTGTTCGAATAGGGGAAAGATGCGGATGGAGCTATGTCCATGAGTCTTCCCGTATTTAATACTATTGTCCAAAAGGTTATAGATAACTTGTTGAATTTTATTTCGGTCAGCTTTCACAAAGGTGGGGGTATTGTACTTATTTTTAATACCTATTTCTATCTGATGTTCTCGAGCTTTATCTTCTAAGGATTCTTTTGTTTCTTTAATAAGCTCTACAATATCAAATCGGGTGAGTTGTAGGGAGATCATTCCTGATTCTAATTTCGATATTTCGTCGAGATCATGAATTAAATAATTTAGACGGTCTAAATTTTTTGCGGCTTTATCTAAAAATTTTATCGCCATTGCGGGATCATCCTCTATTAAACCATCTTGTAAAGTTTCTATATATCCTTGAATCGCAAAGAGTGGCGTTTTAAATTCATGAGAAATATTGGAAAGAAACTCTCTTCGATATTTTTCCTGATTTTTAAGTGTTTCAATTTCATTTTTCTTGTCCTTAGCCCAATCTTGTACTTCTTTTTCAGCATCTTTAATAGGATCTGAGCTGACATGCTCCCCAATAGCTTCCCTGAGATTCTTGCCTAATTTTAAATTATGAATAAGTTTGTACATCGTATTTATACGACGGTAAATATATTTTTCAAATAGAAAATTAAATACTATAAAACTAACCACCAGCGCAATCAGGCAGATAACAATCGCAGATTTCCAATTGTGTTGATAATAAAAACTGACAATGGCCATGGAGAGTCCAATGGCTACAGCATTTGTGAAAACAAGTTGTCTAAAGTTCATGACAAAAAAAAGGCTTCGATAAATCGAAGCCAAGTTAAGTATTCTTAGGTTAAGAAGATGTTAAAATCTGCCGATAATTGTTTTTCCACCAACGACTTTATCACCTATATTAACTGAAATTTCTGTGCCTAAAGGAAGAAATAAATCAACCCGTGATCCAAATTTAATAAAGCCAAATTCAGAACCCTGTTCCACTTGATCCTGCTCTTTTACATACCATACAATACGTCTAGCCATAGCTCCGGCAATCTGTCTGAATAATACTTCTGCTCCAGATGCAGATTTGACAACGACTGTAGTACGTTCGTTTTCTGTAGAAGATTTCGGATGCCATGCGACTAAAAACTTGCCGGGATGGTATTTGAAGAAGGATACTACTCCAGAAATAGGATTTCTATTGACATGTACATTAATCGGAGACATAAAGATAGATACTTGAAGACGACGGTCATGGAAATATTCTGTTTCCTCGGTTTCTTCAATAACAACTACCTTTCCATCTGCAGGACATAAAATTGTTCCTTCTTGAATATCAATTATTTTTTTAGGACTTCTAAAAAACTGTACAATAACAATAAATAGAAATGCTGAAATAATATATAATAACCACTTAATAAATGGAGCTGCATCATAATAATCTGCGGCTGCATTTATAACAAAGATAAATAATATGGTTAAAGCCAAACTTGTATAACCTTCTTTATGAAATGTCATATTTTAAAAAATTTGATGCAAATATAGCGTATTAACACAATTTAAAATAAATATTTTACTATTTGATGTTATTGCGTTGAATTTTAACATCATACACATCAATATGATTGTCAGAATCAACCGAAATTTTACCTGAAATTAATAATATATCTGCAGATTCTATGCCATCTACGAGAGTTGGATAATAGTACGAAATTGTTTTAACCTGTGTTTCTATTATTTTCTGCGCCAAGGGATTTCCAAGTTCCTGTTTAAATGTAATTTTTTTAGGCTGCCCTTTCGCAGTGAGCTCCACCTCATAAGTAAAATGATCTGCTTTAAAATCTGGTTCTAAGATTGTAGATAATCCGGCTTGTACCTTATCGGCCAGATATTGCGTATAATTTGTATACTCATCGAAATTACATTGCTTAGAAATAAAAGATTCTACACGTTCAAAACTTCGAAGAGGCGTAAAGCTAAAGGGAGTTCCCGAATAATTTTCTTGGGTAAATAGATTGAGGCCATCCGTTAATATACCATTTCTATAATACTCTTCGGCAGCAGCTGTCGCCTTGCCATTAGGCTCTATAAAATAAATTGTCCATAGTCCATGGGGTACTCCATTAACTATTTTCCCTCTTCTTTCGTATAAGGGATAGCCATATTCATTAAAGCCTTCGAAAGGAATAATAAAGGAGTAGTTCCCTTTTCCATCGACGATAGTTTGTTTTCTTTTTCTATCCCAGAAAGATTGAATACTGATTTTTTCGGGTCCATAATGTAGCAATAACATGGGAAGACCATCGGGATAATAATAGGTCCAATCTCCATCGGGTTTATTATCAATAAAATTTACCTCCCATTTCTTATTCCCATTGGGATGAAATGCCGTAAAGAGTCCAGTTTTTTTATCTTGATTATATGTTCCTGTTAGGACGAGCTTACCATCTAGATTAAAATCTTTAAAAGCTCCGTGCAGATGATTGCTTTGAAAATCATATCCAGCTACTCGCTCCAGGGATTTAAATTCACAGTCCGATGGAGTTAAATAGTAATTCTCATCCAGATAAATTCGGATGGTTGAATCAGATACTTTTTCAACATAAGCCATTTTTTCTTGTGCAGATGCGACAGAAATGATGAAACTAAAGAGGATAAAAAATATATTCTTCATATTATTAATGTGCTTCAAGCCAGTTTTTTCCTTCACCGATTTCAATTTCTAATGGGACGGTAGTTTTAATTGCCGTCTTCATGCGGTGGGTAATAATCTGTTTAAACTGTTCAACTTCAGTTTTTGGAACATCAAAGACCAGCTCATCATGCACCTGCATAATCATCTTTCCGCTAAGGCCTTGTGCTTCAATATCCTGTTGAATATGTAACATGGCAATTTTAATTAGATCGGCTGCAGAGCCCTGAATCGGCGCATTAATGGCATTCCGCTCCGCAAATCCACGAACCGTCATATTCGCCGAATTGATATCTCTAAGATAACGTCTTCTTTTTAGAATTGTTTCCACATAACCCAATTCTTTCGCCGACTCTATGGCATTGGACATATAGGCTTTAATACCTTTATACTGTTCAAAATATTGATTAATCATATCTGCCGCTTCTTTTCTAGGAATTCCTAAACTTTGAGAAAGGCCGAAGGCTGACTGACCATAGATAATACCAAAATTCACGGCTTTAGCATTTCTACGCTGTTCCGAACTCACTTCTTCTAAAGGGATGCCATAGACTTTTGCTGCTGTAGCGCGGTGAATATCATATCCTTCTGCAAAAGCCTCCATCATCTGTTGATCTTTACTTAATTCTGCAATTAAGCGCAATTCAATTTGGGAATAATCGGCAGATAATAAGACATGCTCTGGATCACGGGCAATAAATGCTTTTCTCACTTCACGTCCTTTTTCCGTTCGGATAGGAATATTCTGTAAGTTCGGATTGGTAGAACTCAATCGTCCTGTAGCGGCAACTGCCTGGTTATAGGAAGTATGAATAAGTCCCGTCTCTTTATTGATTAATTCTGGGAGCGCATCCACATAAGTGGACTTTAATTTTTGGAGCTGTCTAAAATCTAAAATATCGGCTACAATATCAGATTTATGTGCTAAAGCTGATAGGACGTCTTCGCCAGTTTTATATTGTCCGGTTTTGGTTTTTTTAGCTTTAGGATCTAACTGTAACTTGTCAAATAATACTTCTCCTAATTGCTTTGGAGAAGCAATATTAAATTTAACTCCAGCTTTTTCATAAATATTTTCTTCCAAAGATCGAATCGAAACCTCCAAGGATTTAGAAAATTCCGCTAAGGCTTGCACATCAATTTTTACACCATTACGTTCAATTTGAGCGAGCACATAGACCAAGGGAAACTCTACATTATGGGCAAGTTCTAAGGTTTGCGTATCTGTAAGTAAGGGTTTGAAGATGGATTGTAGTTGTAGGGTAATATCTGCATCTTCAGCCGCATACTCTTTCACCAATTCCGGGGCGATATCACGCATATTTCCTTGTTTCTTTCCTTTGGCACCAATTAATTCGGTAATAGAAACAGGCTTATAATTTAAATAGTTCTCCGCAAGTAAATCCATCCCATGACGGGTATCCGGGTCGATAAGATAATGTGCTAACATCGTATCAAATAGCGGACCCTGAACCTGGATATCGTAACGTGCAAGTAATAGAATATCGTATTTTATATTTTGACCGACTTTTTCTATAGCTGGATTTTCAAAGGCTTTTCTAAAGATTTCTAAAATCGCTTGAGCCTCCTGACGATTGGACGGAGTGGGAATATAATAGGCTTTCCCCTTTTCAAAGGCAAAGGAAAAACCTACAATATCTGCCGTATTCGCATCTAAGCCTGTCGTTTCGGTATCAAAACAAAAGCTGCTTAGCGCATTTAATTCATTTGCTAAAGCGACTTGTGCTTCTGTTGTATCGACTAAAATATAATCATGAGCTGTATTTTCAATTGTATTTAGCTCCGTAACAGGACTTTCTTCTGGAGTGTCTTCAGCGCTATTGGGAACTGAAGAAGCTGTGGAGAACAGGTCCATTTGGGAGCTGTAATTGGCATTTGGCTCTGCAGCAGTACTATCCCCAAAAACACGCTTGCTTAAGGTTCTAAATTCTAACTCGGCAAATAAAGGCTCTAAAAGCTCTTTGGAAGGTTCCGTTAATTTTAACTTTTCTTCCTCTAATTCTACGGGAACATCTAATAAGATGGTGGCTAATTTTTTAGAAATTAATCCTTGTTCAGCAAAGTTTTCTACATTTTCGCGCTGTTTCCCTTTTAATTTATCGGCATTGGCAATTAGATTTTCTACACTGCCATATTCTTGCATTAATTTTTTAGCTGTTTTTTCTCCAATTCCAGGAATTCCAGGGATATTATCTACCGCATCTCCCCATAAGCCTAAGATATCTATTACCTGGCTGACATCGCTAATTTCCCATTTCTCTAAAATCTGAGGTACTCCTAAAATTTCAGCACCATTTCCCATTCGAGCGGGCTTATAGATAAAAATACGCTCCGAAACTAACTGTCCAAAATCCTTATCTGGAGTCATGCAGTAGACGGTAAAATCTTCCAATTCTGCTTTTTTAGCCAGCGTTCCGATAATATCATCCGCTTCATAGCCATCTTTAGTAATAATTGGAATATTAAATCCTTCAATTAATTTAAAGACGTAAGGAATAGCTGTCGCTAAATCTTCAGGCATTTTTTCTCGATTCGCTTTATAGGCTTCGAACTCTATATGTCTATTGGTTGGGGCTGCTGTATCGAATACAACAGCGATATGACTAGGCTTTTGATTTTTAAGTACTTCCAATAACGTATTTGCAAAACCCATTACTGCACCCGTGTTTAGACCTGAGGCTGTTAATCTGGGAGACTTGTTTAAAGCAAAGTAGGCTCTGTAAATCAGGGCCATACCATCGAGAAGGAATAATTTTTTCACGTCGTTATCAATTTACTGTATATATACAAAGGTAATAAAACTGAATAAACCTAAAGATTAATAAATTTTTCCGATTTTTGCAGCATGAATACAGGGAACAATAACTTGATATTAGGATAATATGAGAGGTCTAGTCACAAAATCAACGGGAAGTTGGTACCAGGTTCTTGGAGACGATGGCGTTCGTTATGATTGCCGTATAAAAGGAAAATTCCGTACGCAAGGTATTAAGACTACAAATCCTGTAGCTGTCGGCGATTGGGTACATTTTGAGCAGGAGCCAGATCAGCAATCTGCAGTTATTACGAAATTGGAGCCTAGGAGAAATTATATTATTCGAAAATCGGTTAATTTATCTAAGCAGACGCAGATTATCGGCGCCAATTTAGATCAGGCTTTTTTAGTAGTGACCTTGGCTTCTCCTCCGACATCTTTGGGATTTATCGATCGCTTTTTAGTGACTGCTGAAGCTTATAGCATTCCGGCGACTTTAATATTTAATAAGTTAGATTTATTTTCTGATGAAGGATTAACTATTCTTCGAGAATATGAAAGTATCTATGAAGGTATAGGTTATCCTTGTTATGAAGTTTCGGCATTAACAGGGAAAAATATGGAATACCTAAAAGACTTATTAACAGATAAAACTACCTTAATTTCAGGACATTCCGGTGTTGGGAAATCTACGCTTATCAATGGGTTAATTCCTGATGCAGCATTGAAAACAGGACATATATCGGATTGGTCAGATAAAGGAAAACATACAACTACATTTGCCGAAATGATGGATTTACCTTTTGGGGGTAAGTTAATTGATACTCCTGGAATCCGAGAGTTAGGTATTGTCGATATTGAAAAGCAGGAATTATCGCATTTCTTCCCTGAAATGAGAGCGAAACTCAATACCTGTAGATTTAATAATTGTCACCATGTCAATGAACCCGGTTGTTCGATTATACAAGCGGTAGAAGATGGGGAAATAGAACCTTCCCGTTATGAGAGTTACTTGAGTATCTATCATAATGAAAATAATAGAAGATAAAAAAAGGGGCGGTCCATCCGCCCCTTTTTTTTTATCTTCTGCTAATAAAGTCAGCGAAATATGTACATTCTCTAACTGCAGCTTGATATAAACGAGTATCTTTAAACTGATTTTTTAATAACTTAAAGTATGCATTTTCCATGCTATGCATATAAAAAGGGGAATCTTTAAAATTCTCATAATATTGCCAGCGTGTATCATCGGAATACTCAAATTCCTTCTGCTCACATTTAGCCATCCAGAACACACATTTGGCTCTAAACTCTTTATTTTTACTGGACTGATATGCTTTTTCAAACCATTTTTTGGCTGTTGCGGTATGAATATAATCTTTTTGCCATCCCGAAACCGCTTGGGAGTATGAATCATAAGAGCTCCAGTAATAACTCTTAAACATCCAAGAATTCCCATAGGTAGAACTGTGGTATTCTCCTAAGGCCAGTTTAAAATATAAATTAGCTAAAGCCTCTCCACTTTTTTCCTTCGCAATAGATTGTTGTAGGCTATACATCTGCTTTGCATAATCCACTTTACTCATATTTTTAGAACCTCGGGGTTTAGGGTAATCATTTAAGGATTCTATAAAGGGCGCCGGATAGTTTAGATCATCCTCATATATATTATAAGCTTCTAGGGCCTGTAGAGGTTTTTTCATCTGTGCAAAACTCCGTAATGCGGCTGCGTAATTATGCTCTCGGATATAGTTTGTGCCTTGAAGTTCATACAGATAATCTAAATCTAAATGTTGAATTCCAGCAAGGAAAAACTGCGTAATGATATCCTGCTGCTGACTAGTTTTAAACGCATCTATAATATGCTGGACTCCGCTAGAGTTCAGGTAGTTTTTCCAAAAGCTATCGGTACCGTATCCTATATTATTTCCAAGTGTATCATTAACTAGGCCATTTCTTTCAAAAATATCAGATTTTAAAGCCGCTAAACTCGCTTTCGTGGTATCTCCAATAGCGAGGTAATGGGGCACAATAATATTGGAGAGGATATTTCGGCCGATTAAACTAAAAGGAGCATCTTCAAAAGCAGAATCATAGCTCGCTATGCGATTTTCTTTCTGCGCACGCTGCTGTAACCAAGCCAGTGTTTTGCTTAATAAGTCTTCGTCCACAGGAGCCCCATCTTTCCAGTCATTAATAGAGGTTAATAAGCGCGTTATTTCATATTGATCTTTGATATTGCCACTTAGATTTTCGGGATGTATATCCGCTAAATAATTTTTGGCCAGCTGATTTTCATTTGTTAAGAAACTTAAATAGGCCGCGGCCAATGTGCCTAATACGGGATTATTAGATTTTTTCTCTCGGGCAATTTGAAGGGCGAAGTCTCTCAATTGATGGGAAGCCGCAATAATTTCTGTTTTATCTACACTTTGTCGCCAAGCGTCATATCCATAGGCAATGGAAAATGGCGTGATTACCTGTTCCTCAATTTTATTAATCTCGCGGATTAATAACATATTGATAATTTCATTCTTCGGGTCTAAGGCATAGCAGGCACTGAGGTAGTCTATCGATGGTCGGTAACTATTGAAACCTAAGATGGCATTAATATTAAACTTATCGGTATGGCTCTTGGCAAAAGCTAGGATTTCCGCTTTATCGGTATCGATATAATTAAAGTTTTTATAAGCCAGGATTCTCCGTTCCGGATTCTGACTAAATACCTGAGCAAAGAGAAATGCGGCACGTGCAGGCTCCCCTTCCCATCGTACCGCTCCAGCATAATTGGATAAAGCCCAGCCCATTAAGGGGTCATTCGATTTGATGGGTTTAATAAATTGTTCATAAAGCGCCATACTGCGGCCATAATCTTTGCCTATTAAGGCTATTCTCGCCGCCTGGTAGGCATAACGTACGTACAGAAAAGATCCTTTTTTAAATGCAGAAATTTTAGATTCTGCCGCAACCGATAACTCGGCTAACTTTTCGGTATCTACAGGAGCAGGATCCCAATAGTCATAGGAATAATTGGTATAGGGTTCTATGGCCTTGGTGAATAAAAAATATTCCCTTTCAGCGGGATGCTGCGCTAAGGATTTTAAAAACTGATTGCCTTGAAGGCTATCTGGAATTTGCTGATTTAAAAGCAGACCTACCGTTGCTGAATCCGCCCGATACATGACAGCGCGTATATCATTTTTTATCTGTGGAGCTTTTAGGTGGCTAGCCCATAGATCGATATTTACCTCTGCTTCAGATTTGACCTCACTTTCTTGATATAGAAATTTATACGGAATAAACTGAAATGCAGCATATTCCTCCGTCGAGATATTCGGTAAAAAATAAGTGGTTTGATTATCATATGGATCCATCTCGGGACCACAGGCAATATTGATGGCGATATCGAAAAAATATAAGCCAGCAATTAGACTACAGGTTTTTAATAATTTGTTGTAAGTCATGTGTAGTAAAATTAGAAATTACATCCGGATCCAAGTGATAAAAAATCACTGTAGAAGTGGGTGTTTTAAGATTTTTCTGTAAAAATTTCGAAGTTTCTTGCAGCTCCTTACTGTTGACATATTCATGTCTCACAATATCATTCTTTTTAAGCCCGACTTCGGGGAGATCCACTTTTAGAATATATAAATCCGTATTTGGATTTTTGGTAAATAGGGAGTCGTTAAATAACTCTTCTCTAGAAAGGCGTTTCGCTATTCCTGTATATTCATTATTTCGAAAAGTGACAAACCATTCGAATAGGGGCAGCGCAATATCGACTTGTAATGGATAGTTTTTTAAGGCATCTTTTAAGTACAACTCCAAGTCTGTCTTATTGAGAATAGAATTATGATTGCCAAATTTTCTTAGATTACCCATATTATAACACATTAATGCAACACGATCTACAGGTGGGATTCCTGCAGATTGTATATTTTTAACCTGGTGTAAACGTAATGTAGACGTGATTTCTACGGAAGATAGTTCCGGAATGCTTTTTAGAAATTCTATAAAATAAAAGAACTTATCTCTAGAGCTTTTTGTCCAATCGCAATCCAATTGAAGTTCTTGGAAGGATGATACCCCAGCCTGAGCTAGTTTGGCGCTAATAAAAGGCTGTATTTTATGGGCTAAGGTACGTATGGCAAAGGAGTCTAAGGTTTGAAAAATACGTTGATTGATAAATACAACGGGTATAATTTCCTGATCCTGAGGTAGGGAGTCTTGGTAAGTAATAGGTGAAATGGGAATGGCCTGCGTCTGTGAGATATCATAGTCGATATCCATAATGCGCAGGTATAATTTTGAACTTCCTAATTGTTGCATGTAGGAATTTGATAAACTATCCTGTTTATAGGAGGTTTTCCAATAGTAAAAAGCCGATTGTTTACTATCTTTATGGCATGCAGTAAAACCGCAGATAATAGCGATTAGAATGCTTAAGGATATACTATATTTTATCATTTTGCTAAAGTAAGATGTTTTTTCTCTGAGTTAAAAACATATTATATGAATAGTTGTTCTAAAAGATAATTATTTAATGCGCGCTAAATTACATAATATTTAAAATTTATCTATGAAGCCAGTTTGGAAATGGGTTATAGGCGTTATCGTCTTTTTGATTATCGCATTAACAAGTGCTGCGATGTACTTTACCTCACATTGGAAGCCTATTTTGGAAACTAAATTAAAAGACTTAGTTCAGAATTCCTCAGATAGTCTGTATACATTGAGTTATGATGACCTCGATTTAAATGTGGCTTTAGGACATATTACGCTTAAAAATTTAAAAATTCTGCCTGACTCTACCGTATATAAACAGTTGGAAGCTGCGAAAAAAGCACCGGATAACCAATATGCTATAGAAGTTAATGAATTAAAAATTAGAGATGTCAGCATTCGAAATATTGTGTTAAATAAAGTGTTGGATTTAAAACGTATTGTTTTAGACCATCCCGATGTGCGCATTATTAATACCTATCATTCCTATAATGATACGATTTCCAATGAGCCTAAAAAGACGCTCTATGAAAAGATAGAAGATAATTTGACCTCCATTAAAGTACAGGATATCCAGTTAGATTCTATTAATTTTAAATACAGACAAGTTCAAAACGGGAAACATCAGGATTTTACGCTGAAGAAAGTATCCTTATCTGTCCATGATATTTTGATAGATTCTACTTCGGCAGATGATACAAGCCGATTCTTCCATACGAAGATGATCGATGTGCATGTTCCGGGCTTTGAATACCTGACTCCAGATGGATATTATAAAGTGTCTTTCAAAGACTTAAAATTAAATACCAAAGACCGCAGTATTTTGCTGACTCAGGCGATCTATAGACCGACGATGAGTAAGCCCGCTTTTTATAAAAAGAAAAAACAGGCAACTTCTTATATTGAATTGAGTTTTGATACCTTGAGATTTGATGATTTTGACTTTATCTCTCTCCTAAATAATAAGCAGATACATAGTAAAAGAGCCTTTGTTAAAGACGGTAAAGTATCGATTTATTCCGATAAGCACTATCCTAAATACCCTGTAATAAAAACAGGTTTTTCTCCGCATCAACAATTGATGAAGATGAAAACCGTATTGGGCATAGATACCGTTTTGGTAGAAAATGTTGATGTGGCCTATACGGAGATGTCTGGAAAGTTCGATCGGGAAGGTACGATTACATTTACGGATGCCCGAGGCACATTAAGCAATGTCACCAATGACTCCGCATTACTCGCTAAGAATAAATGGATGCGAGCGGACCTCAGAGCGAAGGTGATGGATACAGGCTTACTAAAAGTGCAGTTTGGATTTGATATGACTTCAAAAAATGGCTTTCATACCTATAAAGGAAATTTAGCGCCGATGTCTATACTACCATTTAATCGGATTATAAGACCTTTATTAAATGTGGAGGTCGGCTCCGGAAATGTGAAGAGTATCTCTTTTAATATGCAAGGTACAGACTATAAAAATTGGGGAGAATTCCGCTTTGATTATAATAACTTAAAAATAAATATTCTTAAAAAACCTGGAGAGGATAATAACAGAAGGTCGATGAAAATCGTTTCGTTCTTAGTCAATCATTTCTTTGTCAATGAGAGTAATCCCGATGAAAAAGGAATCCATCATGTGGGGAAAGTAGATTATACCAGAGATCCACACCATACCTTCTTTAAGACCTTATGGCAAAGTCTCTTGGATGGTATAAAACAGTGTGTAGGCTTGGATAAAGAGCGGGAAAATAAACTCATGGAAGCGGCAGACAATGTTAAAGGCAAGTTGAATAGTTCTAAATCTGCAGCTAATTCCGCTGTGGATGCGACAAAAGGAGCTGCGAAAGCGACTGTGAACACCACAAAACAAGCCGCTAAAAATACAGGTGGGTTTTTTAAACGAATATTAAAGAAAGAGAAAGAAGAGGAGATTAAGGAGTAATGGCGTTTCACGTGAAATACATCCTTAAATCATTCAAAAGGGGGTATAGATGCTGAATTTTTTACGCTTTGTTTTTAAATATAAAAACAAGACGGTCGACAGAATTATGCTTTATATCAGCTTAATCTGTGCTTTTGCGGTTATTTTTCATGTGGGGTATATTACCGACCCTCGGGTTGGACATGTTTTTGAACAGCTTATTCATATGATGTTCTATTTTTTATTTATCCTAACGGGGGTACGGGTATTTTTTTCCGTATTTGCCCAACGGAAGATTAAAGTAGAACATTATTCAGGGCTTGTTATTTCCATATATTTTTTCTTTATTATTCTAGCTAGGTTTAGTGGAGAGGGTCTTTTAGATTATTTTGCCAAGGAGCAGTGGATTTATGTGGGCATCTATCTACTGTTTATAGCTGAACTGTCTAAAAGTAGTTTGTTCTTCGATAATTTCTATTTTAATCCCACCATCTTATTTGTAATCAGTTTTCTCGCACTTATATTAATTGCGACGGTTTTACTTATGCTTCCTCGGACGACGCTAATAGCTCCATTGAGTTTTGTAGATGCTTTATTTATGGCGACTTCTGCGGTCTGTATAACGGGGCTTTCTGTAACCGATATCTCAACCAATTTCACTTTCTTTGGGCAGTCTATCATTTTAATTTTAATTCAAGTCGGCGGATTGGGAATTATGACCTTTACTGGTTTTTTTGGCTATTTCTTCTCCGGAGGATTTTCTTTTAAGAACCAATTGATGTTTGGGGAAATATTGGGACAAAATAAGGTCGGTTCGGTGATTAGCACCTTGTTGACAATTATTTATATTACGCTCTTATTTGAATTTGTAGGAGCAATATTTATATTTTTTAGTTTGGATCCACAGCATTTTGAAAGTGTCGGCATGATGATCTTTTTTGCGGTCTTCCATTCCGTATCAGCTTTCTGTAATGCTGGATTTTCAATCC
The DNA here is from genome assembly GCA_036786125.1 of Sphingobacterium sp. Taxonomy (GTDB): domain Bacteria; phylum Bacteroidota; class Bacteroidia; order Sphingobacteriales; family Sphingobacteriaceae; genus Sphingobacterium. The sequence continues at coordinate 392 of DAIQRP010000033.1, read as the reverse complement.
TATCCGAAGGTATTCATAACGATCAGTATCGCTTTAATTATAACTTTCAAATCTGGCTTTCCATTTTATTTATCTTTGGAGGGTTGGGATTTAGTATCGTATTGAATTTTTATACCTATGCTAAAAGCCAGATTTCATACTATTTTCATAAGTATATTTTAAAACGCAATTATATTCATAAGGCCTGGGCCTTTACCTTTAATTCGAAATTTATCTTAATCTGCAATATCGTCGTGATCTTAGTGGCTACGCTCTGTTATTATTTTTTAGAGCATGCACATAGTCTACAAGAAGATAAATCTATCTCCGGGGAATGGATATCGGCTTTTTTTATGGCAAATGCTTCCCGATCGGCGGGCTTCAATTCCGTAGATTTAAGTTTTGTGCAGGTG